>LFTH01000094.1 GCA_001513365.1 Clostridiales bacterium DTU033
TATCGTTTGATTAGCTACTGCTTAATGACCGAGGTAATTTACACACAAATTTGGACTTGACTTTAGGATAATATTGATTGTACTTGTGCAAATAAAAACCGCAAAAAGCCCTTTATTCAAACACAGGTTGTTTGGATAAAGGGCTTTTTGCGCTGTGCAAATAGGAAAAATAGTTTTATTTTTCATTAGATATTACAAGATACTGCGGGCGCTTATGTGTAAAAATAAATAAGCGTGAAAATTTAGGTGTAAGGTGGAATTGTCATGAACATGACAGACTGGTTTTCGCAGATGATTGGCGCTAAAGTGAAAAAAGCAATGCCGGTTTTATCTTTCCCTTCAATTCAGCTTTTGAATATAAGCGTGATTGACCTTGTTACCGACAGCAAAAATCAGGTTTTGGGCATGAAAAGGATTGCGGACAGGGTGAATTCCGCGGCGGCGCTGAGCATGATGGATTTGTCGGTTGAGGCCGAGTGTTTCGGTTCGGACATCAGGTTCTCGGACGATGAGGTGCCCACGGTTGTGGGCGGGATTGTTTCGACAAAAGAAGAGGCCGAGGCTTTAAGAGTGCCTGAGATAGGCAGCGGACGGACCGGCGTTTATATCGAAGCAATCAGGACGGCAAAAGAGCTGATAAAGGACAGGCCGGTGTTCGCGGGCGTGATTGGCCCGTTCTCTCTGGCAGGCCGCCTGATGGACGTGTCCAACGCGATGATTTACTGCTACGACGACCCTGAAATGGTGCATATTCTTCTTGAAAAGGTTACCGGGTTTATTATCGAGTACTGCAAGGCTTACAAGGCTGTCGGGGCGGACGGAGTGGTGATGGCGGAGCCGCTTGCGGGGCTTTTATCCCCGGCGTTGGCGGACGAGTTTTCCTCCCCGTATGTCAAAAGGATTGCGGACGCGGTGAAAGACGATAATTTCGCCGTTGTATATCACAATTGCGGCGGCGCTACAATCAAGATGATTGATTCGATACTGTCGACCGGCTGCTCGGCGTATCACTTCGGGGACGCGATAGACATGCGCGAAATGATGCCGCATATCCCCGAAAACGTGGTCGCGATGGGCAACATCTCTCCCGCCAGACAGTTCAGGAACGGCACGGTCGAGTCTGTCAGCGAGGAAACCTTAAACCTGCTTCAGGACTGCTCAAAATATCCCAATTTCGTAATTTCGTCCGGCTGCGATATCCCGCCGCTTTCAAAATGGGAAAATATCGACGCTTTCTTTAACGCGGTGGACAGGTTTTACAGCGAGATGGCGTAAAAAAGGCGGCAGTTGAGATATAAGGGGGACCTCAACTGCCGCGCGAATTAGTTTGCGATTTTACTCTTCATTTTTTCTGACGCCGGGATAGTGTTTATCCAGCCATTTGTTCCTGAACGGGTTAATCCCCTTTTCTATTTTCTCTGGCTGATTTTCAAGCTTCCATGGTTTTTTACGATAAAAATCATTGTGAAACTTGTTTTCAATCCGGTTGCTTTTTTCGAGGCTATTCATACACGCGCGTATACACCCTTTGGCACCGCAAACAGCAAAGTAACCGACATGCTTTAGAACGTAATCATAGTACTCAATGACGGATTTGTTGTTGTTTTCGCTGTGAGTAACATACCATTGAGCCTGTGCCATTGGATAACATAAGCGATAAGCTTCCTCCTCACTCATTTGTGAGTTTCGCACGTCGAACGCCATATTGGGGAAAGCCTTTTTCAAAAACGGCGAAATTTCATTGTTAAATCCATGGTGTGTAAGGGTGCAGCGTCCCATATGTACATTGGAGTAATACACCTGCTTTTCACCGTAGTCGATAACCACCCTGTTTTCCTCGTCCTTTACAGGAGGTATCGCATTGCCCGGACATTCCCTGACACACGCCCCGCAATGTGTACAGATTGTACCGGTATCTAAAATAGGGTCAGGCTCCAGTTCCGCATCGGTAAATATTAAGCCTAGTCTTAGCCGCGGACCGAATTTTTTGTTAAGAAACACCTTTGAATGCCCTATTTCTCCAACACCTGTTCCCGCGGCAATCAATCGGACGCTTGTATAGATATCCGGCGGCAGCTTTCCGGGGGCAACCGCATCCCTAACAGGGTTGCGCTCGGGCACACCGGGGTAATGCGGCACCGCTTCCCAGCCGAAATCTTCAATAAACCGGCATAGTTCATAAGTAAGCCTTGGACGGATGAGGGTGTTCAATTTATTGTACGCGTAAAAAGTATAATTGTGCCAATGAGTACCTTCCTCAATTCCTCTGTAGGTTCCTCTTGGAATACGCATGACAATCGCGATAACGGATTTTGCTCCCGGGAAATAATTCTTAACAGACATCAGAGGAGGGGCGTTGTCAAACCTTTCGATATTGCCGATACCAATATCGTCAATGCCCAGCTCTTTTGCTCTGTCTTTAATCATTTGGGAAGTCAGCATATTCCTACACTCCAATCTTGCCGGCATATTTGCCGTCGGCGTCTAACGCCCATGGTTCGCTTTGCCTGAGCGGGTTCTTAAAGGTGTTTTCAATCAGGCCCTCCTGTTCAAGATGCTCCATACAGGTGCGGTTGCAGAGCGCCGCCACCCGGTCGGGCTTGCCGGCAGACGTAAAGCGGTTGGGTATGGCGCCGTTTTTGCATTTGGCGCACCGTGAATAGTCTATGTTGGCAACCCTCATGCTTTTGCCGCAGATGGTGACCGTCTTATAATCGGTTTTTGATATGGCTTGGAGCGGGCATAAATCCGCGCATTTGCCGCATCCGTCGCATATACTTTTCTCTAAAACCGGGGTAGGCTCTAACACAGCATCGGTAATAATCATATGAAATCTTTGGCGCGAGCCGAATTTAGGGGTGAATAAAAGTCCGTTGAATGAAATCTCCGCCACGCCAGCCGCAACCGCGGCATAGTCAAAATCCGGGTGCACATTGGGCGCAGGTCTGCCTTCCGCAACAGGAACACCTTGGGGGAGTACCTCGGTCGGGTTCGGGAAAATAGGTACTGCCTCCCAGCCGTTATCCTCCAAAACCCTTGTCATGTCGTAGCAAACGATGGTCAGAAAGTTATCCTCCAACCAGCTGTGCCCAAACATGTTGTAATCCCCGAAATTCGATCCTTCCTCAACTCCCCGTAGCGAACCGCGGCAAATCCTCTTGCCTAAAATAATGACCGTTTCTCCCTCCGGAAAGATGGAAAATGGATTATACTCGGCTTGCAGGCCATCAAACCTTGATTTTGGCGCAAACCCCAATACATCAATTCCATTTTTCTCTGCAAAGTCCCACAATTTCTTTTCTAAGCTGCCCATAATCCTTCCCCCATTTTTTGTGATTTGGCCTTGTTTTCTATGCCCTATACTACACCAAAACCCATATTTCTCAATTAAAAAATCGAACTATTACTTTAACTTTTCGATACTTTTGTATATAATTGTATATGAAGCCGTGGCAGAGAAGGTCGTGATTGCATTGAAACTGGACAATGCCGTTATTAACTCGCTGTCTGTCATAAAAACAAATACAGACCCCAGAGTTTATAATGTTGACTCGCGCCGTTATCACAGCCTGTCTTTCAGAGTAGAGGGGGAGAATGTGATATATGATAAAAACGGGGTTGAGATAACATCTAATGCCCGTTCCCTGACCTTTGTGCCGGCAGGAATACCATATACCCACCATGTTCTCACCCCGTCCCAACAAATAGTCGTCCATTTTACTACCTTGGAGAGTATCGGGGATATCATCGAAAATTTCATTCTGCCCCTGCGTTGTGAAATAGAATACCTGTTTTTTTCTTTATACAATCAATATGAATCCGAGCAAAGAGAGAAAAGTCTGCAGTGCATATCCATGTTTTACAACATACTGGCTTTGATTGCCAAAAATCTGAATCGGGAAAACTCATATAAAGATGATTTGATTCGCGATTCTGTCGCATATATGCATGAACATTACCGAGAAAGCGATTTCAATATTGATAAGCTTTTGAAGCAGACTTACATCAGCCCCGCCTATTACCGACGCATATTCAAAGAGATATACCAGTGTTCCCCCATCGAATATCTGAAAAACCTTCGGATAAATTATGCCAAGCAGCTGCTGGAAAACGGATATTATACAGTCTCTGAAGTTGCGGAGTTATCGGGTTTTTCCACTCCGACATATTTTAGCTATGAGTTTAAAAAAATGACCGGCTACTCGCCTACACAATACCGGTTTCAGAAATCGTAGCATGTATTTTTCATTTAGATGACGTACAATAAATTTTTTGTTAATTCCCGCAATCATTTTTATCTGCTCAAGCTTCCTTTTTAATTGCAAAAATCCCGCCGAATCCATTCGACGGGATTTTGTCAGCTGCAGTCATCGAGAATGCGGCTCCGTCATAAAAGGACGTGTGTTAAAGTCTTCAGTCTTAATCACACGCAGTCTCTCAGGGAAGCTTTTACCTGCGCGAATATGCCTGTTTCTCTGCAAGCTGAGGCGGCAGGATGGCCGACTTTTCAGTATAGCTTTGGCGCGCTGCCGGCGGGCAGACACAAATATAGTCTCCTTCCCATATTATGTATTGACAAAACTTTGAAAGGGAAGAATGTGATGAGAGATTACAGAGATTATGAAAACCCGTATGGCGGGATGGACAGCGGATTTGACAATATGCGTTTTGGACGCCGCACGACCGACTACGGGCCAAATCCGTTTGTAACCGATATTGAGCGGGCGGCGCTGGATAACAGCTATTTCCGCACGGCGCTGTGGACCGGCGACCATTTGCAGCTTACCCTGGTGAGCATTAATCCGGGGGAGGATATCGGGCTTGAAATCCACCACGACCTTGACCAGTTCCTGCGAATTGAGCAGGGGCAGGGGGTTGTGATGATGGGGAAAAACAAAAACAATCTGAATTTCAGAAAAAGGGTTTATGACAACTATGTAATACTTATTCCGGCCGGAACGTGGCATAACCTTTACAATACCGGGCGGACGCCGATTAAGCTGTATTCCATCTACGCGCCGCCGCAGCACCCGTTCGGCACCGTCCACAGGACAAAGCGGGAGGCGGAGGAACAGGAGAGCCGCTGAGCCGCTTTGAACAATCCGGTGGCTTACGAATAACAGTACAATCCCCTGCCGGGCGCGCGGCCGCGGCAGGGGATTGTACTATGCGTAATAAAACGCGACAACTCAACAGATTGTAATAACTATTTGATATAGGCGGCGAGGAATTCCGCAAAATCTTCTGTTACCTGATATCTTGAGATGAATTTGATATTCGGGTAGTATATGGTTTCGTAGTACACGCCGCTCTTGTTGTAAATCCTGATGGTTACCGAACCCGCCAGCGGGTTGCCCGCGGGGCTGCCGCCGGATGGGGATACGCTGCCGTAGTCGGTCTTGGGGGAGCCGGTGTCGGTTTGCGGGGTTATATATGCTCCGCCGCCGGCGTCCTGCGCATAATCCGGTTCGGCTATATCGACGACGGGCTGGTCGGAACGGTTGCCCTCTTTGTAATCGGGCGGCACTGTATCGGGCGGCGCCGCGCCGTTTTCATTGTTCTTTACTATTTCCTCTCTGGCTTTGTACAGGGCGTCGAAGTATTTGTCGCTGGAATCCTTTAATACCGAATAGAAGTTATAAAATTTTGCGATTTCCGCTTTGTCGGTGATTTCGGCTTTTACGTCAACCGTATGGTTGAGCTTTGCCTGCTCGCTGTGCCCGATAAACTGGATTTTCTGAATGTCGCCGGCGCTTTTTATTCCGTATAAATTAAGATACGCGGCGGCGTCCTCGTCCCTGTTGTCATTGTAGCTGTCAAACGACAGGAACTTGAACAGCTTGTATTCGCCGTGTTGCTTTACCGCGACAATCGCCTCGCAGCCCGCAGGCTTGTAGAAATATACCTCGCAGCCGATTAGGGATTTGTCCGGGCCTGTTTTGATTGTGGCGATTTTGTCTCCGATATCATTCTCGGCAACAGGATATTTGGCAACCGCGCTTTTTAAATCACCGGTCAAAAGAAAGTAGGTTTTGTCTTCGAGTTTAAACTGGTTTAAGACAGGGGCTATCATGTCTTCCCTGTAATCGTCGGTGGCGGGTAAAGCGCCGTCGTCCGCCCTGTCGCCGTCGTTTGCTCTGTCTCCGCTGGCAATGGTGTTCTGCGGCGGGGTATTTATCAGGTTATTGACGGCAAAAAATCCGCCGAGCGCGACGGCCGCCGCGATGAAAACGGCCGCGACCATTTTGGGCCTAAAGGTTTTTTTAACAGCGGATTTCCGGTCGTCCGAAAGAATGCCGTCCAGCATTCTCTGTTTTTGCTGTTCGGTGGGTTTGACTGTATCAAACGCGCTTTTTAAATCCTCTTTTCTCAATTCAAATCACCCTCCATTTCGATTTTCAACAGTTTTCTGCCGGTATGCAGATAGCTTCTGACCGTGGACTCCTTTTTGCCGAGGATTTTGGCTATTTCCGGGGTGGAATAGCCCTCATAATAGTAGAGGTATATCACGGTTTTGTATTTTTGGGGAAGTTTTTTGATTTTTTCTATTGTGTCGTTTATTTCAAAGGGGGGTTGCTCTGCCGGGTGCGTAAGGTCGTCGAGGTATACGACTTTTGTCCGCCAGTGGCGGAAATGGTCGATACACAGGTTTGTCGCCGTCCTTATAAGCCACGCTTTTTCGTGTTCCTCGCTTTCAAACCGGGTGTTGTCCTTCATCAGCCTGATGAAGGTGTTTTGCACCATGTCCTCGGTTTCGTGTGTGTTTTTCATATACATAAAGCAGACCCGGTAGACGGTTTCCACATGGCGCCAGTAGATTTGTGTCAGCTCTTTATCCGTACGCAATAAAGATTTCTGCACATGTTTTCCCCCTCTCACTAATAATACGATTAGGAATGCCGAAACGTTGTAAAAAATTTTAATCTATTGATTGGCGCGCGGGGATAATGTATATTATATAGTATCACAGCCGGAATGAATATAAAATACATATTTGCAGCTTTACCGCGGCGGTGATTTGGACTTGCGCCGCCGCCGATTAATTGGTACAATCTTCAGTACGGGATTTAAACA
>LFTH01000014.1 GCA_001513365.1 Clostridiales bacterium DTU033
AACGTGTTCGCAAATATTGCAAATCCTACACAGAAAAAACGGCAATCTGCGTTTTGCAGATTGCCGTTTTTATTGGTGGACGTTAACGGACTTGAACCGCTGACCCTCTGCACGTCAAGCAGATGCTCTCCCAGCTGAGCTAAACGTCCTCGTTTGTCGGGCAAGTGAAATTATATAAAAAAACCGGACGCTTGTCAAGTTCAAAACCGCGGCTTGTATTTTATTTTGCGAGGTTCGGTGATATAATGTGAGATGTGATATCCATTTATTAACGGGAGCTTTAATATGAACTATTCCGACGCGCTTGAATACATAAACGCCCTTAAAAAAAGCGGAATGAAGTGGGGACTTGACCGGATAAGGCGGGCGCTGCGCCAATGCGGCAGCCCNNCGCGGATGATACAGTCCATCCTGACCGCTGCGGGCTACCGGACCGGGCTGTATCTCTCTCCCGCCATCACAGGATACAGGGACACAATAACGATTGACAATACGGCGATTCCAGAACAGGATTTTGCGGACATCGCCGGCAGTCTCGCCGCGCTTTTGAGCCACACGGACGATACCGAAATGCTTTCGGAGTTTGAGTTCACGACCGCGCTTGCCCTTTTGTATTTTGCAAGGGAAAAAGCCGATATCTGCGTAATCGAATGCGGGCTTGGCGGGAAAGAGGACGCTACCAACGTCATCCCTGCCCCGCTCACCGCGGTGCTGACGCCGGTTTCGCTCGACCATATCGGTATCCTCGGCAGCTCAATCAGCCAAATTGCCGAGGCAAAATGCGGGATTATAAAGCCGCCCTGCGCGGTGGTCTCCTCCCCGGAGCAAAACCATGACGCGCTGGCGGTGATACTCAAAACGGCGGCCGAAAACCGCCTTGCGGTGCGTATCCCTTCAAAGTCCGCGGCGAGAATAAAAAAGCTTGAGCTCGGCGTTACACAGTTTGAATACGACGATATGCTGATAACCCTGCCGCTGACCGGCGGGTTTCAAATCGGCAACACCCTGACGGCGGTGGAAGCGGTGCGCTCCCTTGAAAAACACGGCTTTCAGGTATCCCGCCGTCAAATCACAGATGGCTTAAGCCGCGCGGCCATACCCTGCAGGCAGGAAGTTTTGCGGCGCTCCCCGCTGATTATGGTGGACGGCGCTCACAACCCGCAGGGGATTGCCGCGCTTGCGGACACCTTAAATCGCCACCGCATAAAGGGGCTGACTCTTGTGATAGGAATGCTGGCGGACAAGGACGTTTCTGAATGTATCCGCGTGCTCGCCCCATTCTGCGCTAAGGCAATCTGCTGCACGCCCGAAAACCCCCGTGCGCTGCCCGCCTTAAAACTTGCCGAAATCGTGAAAAAGGCGGCTCCCTTTGAGGTCTCGGCAGCGGATTCCCCTGCCCTGGCGATAAAGACCGCCTTAAAACAGCCGGACACCCCGATACTGGCGGCGGGCTCGTTCTACACCGCGTCGGCGGTAAGGCAGGCATTATTAAAAAATAATGAATTTATAAATTAATCTGATAATTTTCTGAAATTTCATGTTATAATATCGGAAAATAATAAAGGGGGAGATGAAAACGTGGGAAAGAGAATTACCGACAGGGTTACATGGATTGGCAAGGTGGACTGGGAACTGCGTAAATTCCACGGCGACGAGTTTTCAACCCATCACGGCTCTTCATATAACTCGTATCTGGTCAGGGATAAGAAAACCGCGCTGATTGACACCGTATGGCTGCCGTACGACAAGGAATTCGTTGCAAGCCTCAAAGATGAAATAGATTTAAACCAAATTGACTATATAATCATCAACCACGGCGAGGTGGACCACAGCGGGGCGCTGCCGGAACTGATGCGCGAAATTCCAAACACCCCGATATACTGCACCGCGAACGCGGTCAAGTCGATTAAAGGCCAGTACCACGAGGATTGGAATTTCGTTACGGTAAAAACCGGCGACACCCTGAATCTCGGAGACACCACACTTACATTCATCGAAGCCCCCATGCTGCACTGGCCGGACACCATGTTCACCTATATGAGCGGGGACAATATCCTGTTCAGCAACGACGGGTTCGGGCAGCATTTCGCTGCCGAGACCCTGTACAACGACTCGGCGGACCAGTGCGCGCTTTGGGAAGAAGCAATCAAATACTACGCCAACATATTAACCCCGTTCAACCCGATGGTAACGCGCAAAATCAATGAAATCCTTTCGATGAGCCTGCCGATTGACCTCATCTGCCCAAGCCACGGGGTTATATGGAAGGACAACCCGACGCAGATTGTGGAGAAATACCTGCAATGGTCCGACAATTATCAGGAAAACCAGATTACCATCATCTACGACACCATGTGGAACGCCACCCGACGGATGGCCGAAACGATTGCCGAGGGCATATCCGAGGCTGACCCGAAAGCCACCGTCAAAATATTCAGCGCGTCCAAAACCGACAAGACGGATATAATCACCGAGGTATTCCGCTCGCGCGCGGTGGTGGTCGGCTCGCCGACGGTAAACAGCGGTTATCTCTACTCGATAGCCGGCATACTTGAGCTAATCCGCGGAATGAAATTCAAAAACAAAAAAGCCGCGGCTTTCGGCAGCTACGGCTGGAGCGGCGAGTCGGTAAAGCTGATAATTGAACAGCTCGAACACGCCGGACTCAAGGTCGTGGACGTCGGGTACCGCGTCAACTGGCACCCCGACCAAAATGAGCTTGAAAAAATCAGGGAATACGGCAGGCAGCTTGCGGCAAGCCTGCAGGCCTGATTTAAGGGCAGGCGCCGCCCCGATAATTGCAAATCTCTTATTTCAAAAACCCACAACCAGTGTTACGATAATTTTATATTATATTAGGAGTGATTGTCTTGAAAAAGGGCACCAAGATTGTTCTGGGCATTATAGGGGTCCTGGTATTGCTTACAGTAATCGTAATAGGCTGGGGAATATCCACCTATAACGGGATTGTAGCGGCCGAAACCGAAGTTGAGGCAAAGGCCGGAGATATCCGCGCCCAGCTGCAGCGCCGGAGCGACCTTATACCGAATCTGGTCGAAACAGTAAAAGGATATGCGGAGCATGAACAGGAGATTTTCACACAGATTGCAGACGCCCGCGCAAAATTAAGCGGAGCCGCAACCATACAGGAACAGCAGACGGCGAACGCAGAGCTTTCATCCGCACTGTCAAGGCTGCTCGCGATTGCCGAAAACTACCCCGATTTGAAAGCAAACCAGAATTTTATCAACCTGCAAACCCAGCTCGAAGGCACCGAAAACCGGATTAATGTCGCGCGCAGGGACTACAACGAAGCGGTCAGGGAGTATAACTACAGTATCCGCCGTTTCCCGTCCTCGGTTATCGCCGGTATGTTCGGATTTGAAAAAGCGGAGATGTTCGAGGGCGAATCCGGTATCGAGTCTGCGCCCGAAGTGAGCTTCTGACGCAGGGAGAGTCGAAATGACACATCTGTTCAAACCAAGGCTTTCGGCGGCGCTGCTCTCTATTGTCATTGTTGCTTTGCCGCTGGCAGGCTGCGGCGGTAACGAACAAAAACAACTCAAGCCAACCGAGAGGTTTTTTGTAAACGATTTCGCCGACGTGATAACGCCTGCCGACGAGGATATAATCTACTCAAAGGGAGTTGAGCTGCAGGAACAGACCGGCGCGCAGGTAGTCTGCCTGACTGTGGAAAGCCTCGACGGCAAGGATATCCGCGAGTTCAGCATTGAAATAGCGCGGGAATGGGGTATCGGCCAAAAAGACAAGGACAACGGGGTTTTACTGACCCTCGCCTTGAGCGAGCGAAAGGTCGGCATCGAAGTCGGGTACGGGCTTGAAGGCGGACTGACCGACATCGAAACCGGCATTATCCTCGACACCTACGCGCTGCCGCACTTCAAAAACGACGACTTTTCAACCGGTCTTAAAAACGCGTACAGCGCGCTTGTCAACGAAGTGTACATCGAATACGGCATCGAGCCTGAGGAAGGGTACACCCCTGCCGGCGAAATCGGCGGCCGAGACGCGGACGAACATGATACCGAGGAATTCTTTGAATTTATACCCGTCATTGTGATGCTTATTATCCTTGTTCTTATATTCTCCACCCGCAGGCGAGGCGGCCCGCCCTTCATCTTCTTTGGAGGCAGAGGCGGATTTGGCGGCGGGAACTTCCGCGGCGGCGGAGGATTTAGCGGAGGCGGGAACTTCCGCGGCGGCGGAGGCAGCTTCGGTGGCGGGGGCAGCTCGCGCGGGTTCTGACAAAAACGCAATAAACATCCACGCGTAAAACGCGTGGTATTTCACATGCGGGCAAAGCCCTTTGTTCTTCGCGGACGCGTCAAACGCGTAATACGGTCTGCCAATTGCGTAAGGCTGTTACTTGCTGCCCGTAAACGGGCCAACTTCACTTATTGTTATCTGTTCACCGAGTTGATCCTCCTTTAGCTGGTTCTTTATATATTCTGCAATTCGGCTCGTATTCTTTCCTGCCGTATCCACGTAATATCCTTTACACCAAAATTCTATTATTTTTACGCCTTTCCACTCGCATAATTGCCGCAATATCTTTCCTACCGCAATTCGTTTC
>LFTH01000108.1:0-6275 GCA_001513365.1 Clostridiales bacterium DTU033
AGTTTACACCTATCAAGCAATTCATATGTAATAAGATTAAAAAGAGATTTTAACGCCGTTGTCAACTAATATTCTCTGCAGTTTCCTGACATCAAGCATAGGAAAATCATCAGTGATTGCCGCCGCTGTGCCCGCCGCCTGCCCAGTAACCGCGCAGCAGGGAATCACGCGGGTTATGTCCCACATCGAATCGGTTACCGAAATGCACCTTCCGGAGGCAATCAGGTTTTTCACCTCATTGCCGTAAAGCGCTTCAAAGGGAATCGCAAAGACGGGGCCGCGCTTTCGCCAATCCCCGGTAAGGCCTATGCTGGTATCGACATTTTTATGGGGGTTGTTGTCATCCAAAACGCATGCTCCGTCAAGCCGGCGGGTCATTCGGACTTGCGGGATTGCGGGGATGGATACCGGCCACAAATCCGCAGAAGATTTTCTGTGCTTTATAAAATCATCCAGAATTTTGGAGTGGGCCAAGCACACCATCTCGCTGAGCTCTTTTGCGTCCAATCCCAAAAAGCGGCGGTTTGTTAAAGGCTTTACCTTCTGATTTGAAGAATCGTTTGAAACGTCACAAAAGCCCTGCGCCCTCAGCCTGATTGACTTGTCTTTATACTGGTAATACCACGCAGCAAGCGGATTTTTCGGGGCATGTACTGCGGTTTTGGCATTGGAAAGGTAGCATATATCGGCGTCGCCGGTCGCGTCGACAACCGATTTTGCAAGGATTGCCTTCCGCCCGCCTTTAGTTTCGATGATAACTGCGCGGATTTTACCGTTTTCGATTGAAACGGCGCTCGCGACCGCACCGTAAAGGATTGTTACGCCTTCGCGCAGCAACAGCTGTTCGGCTTCGATTGCGAACAGGTGCGGATTGAACTGCACCTCGAACCTTACCGCCTTCCGCTCTTCGAATGTCCCGCCTTCAAGCCAGGGCGCGGGGTATTTGTCTTCTGCGCCGTGGCGAATAGACAGCCTTAGCAACTCTTCCCCAATTCCGAAAATCACCTGATTCCCCATGCCGTCGCAAAGCGGCAGGTAGATTGTAACCAGCCCCAGAGTCGCCAAACCGCCCAATACATACTCCCGCTCGATAAGAATGACGCGGGCGTCCTGCCGGGCAGCCGCCAGCGCCGCGGAAATCCCGGCGACCCCGCCGCCTGCAACCAGCACGTCGTATTCCCCGTACACAGGGGTTTTCCGCTGTTCTTCAACAATAAAACCGTCCATTGGCACAATCCTTTCAATATGAATCCGCAAGATATTGCCGAACGCTTGGGTTGAATAAATCCTTTCACTATTTTAATAATTCGTCAATTTAAAAGCAAGCCGCGTTTTTAGTCTTCAGCCGTTAGGATTAGCGGATGATGGACCAAATATCTGATGCTTTACGTCCAAAACCGAAAAACGCCCGGCCAAAAGGCCGGACGTTTTTGGTGTTGGCATCGTCCTATTTTCCCAGGCCGTCTCCAGCCAAGTATCTTCGGCGCAGATGAGCTTAACTTCCGTGTTCGGGATGGGAACGGGTGTACCCTCATCGCCATCGACACCAACTATCCACTCCATTTTTGGAGCGCAAGCGAGATTATAGCATAATGAATTTAAAAATGCAAGACCTTTAATAGATTTTTAAAATTTTTCTCACTGGCTGTCAAACACTGCCAAGCGCATACTGCCCTGCTGCGCAAAAACCCGGTCGCCAAACAATTTCTGCTTGACATTCAGCGTACAACAAGTTATAATAACTTTCGCCGTGAAAACGGCAAACGCGGGTTAAGCGTAACGCTCCGCCTCGGTTTCTGGTTTTCTTACCGTGTAAAATTATAAGAAAACCGCTTTTCTTTGAAAAACTGACCGGCATACAGTTTCAGATATGCGGATATGGCGGAATTGGCAGACGCGCTAGATTCAGGTTCTAGTCGAGGCTACTCGGTGGAGGTTCAAGTCCTCTTATCCGCACCATTTGATATGGCGGCAGCAAATTGGACGTTTTTTGGGAAGTCCAATTTGCTGCCGTTTTTATATAAACGTGAATAGTCGTATTTTGCGTAAAACACAAAAGCCACGAGCTCTTTTTCAAAGAACCCGTGGCTTTTATCAGTTCCTTTTTGATTTAAGCTTTCTTTCTGCGCTTTTGGAGAATAACCAAAAGCAGCAACAGGGCTATCGAAGCAAGTGCGCATACAATAACGGGTGACGACGCATAACCGGTATCCGGAAGTTCCGGCGACTTGTCGGTATAAACAATTGCGTAGGTTGAGAAACAGTCTGTCCGGATTGTGATTGTGTTTGGTACGTCATCCAAATCCTCAAGTATTGTCGCAACGCCGTTGTGAATCCGGACGATAGAGAACTTTCTTTCTTCGCCGTTTTTCGGCAGCAGCTCTTCAGGTATTTCAATGGTTATGGTCAACGGCTTATTCAGCTGCGTGATTCTTTGCTCGACTATATTGCCGTCCGGGTCAATCAGCGTTTTTACAAGTGAAATATCTATGTATTGACCCAATGTATTATCGCCGGTAATCTGATAAACCACATTTTCATCGTCCTTCGGAGGGGCAGGGATTTTCTGCACTTTAAGGGTTGCGGAGATGTCATAGCCGTTTTCAAGTTTTGATTTATCCTCTGCATCTAAGGCGGCATCAAGAATTTCCTGATGGTCTTCCTGTATATCGGTTTTCGGCGCGTTATCCGCTATGTCTGCCTCATTCACTTCCGCGTTGCTTATCACAATCCTGAATGTGCCGCTCTGTGCCGTGGAGGCCTGGTCGCCGTTGACGGATGTATTGGTGTTGGTTACAACAACATAGTAGTCATATACCCCTGTCTTACTGGTATCAGGTGTGTAGCTTGTCCCGGCCGCCCCGTCTATCGCGGTACCGTTTACATACCACTGGTAGCTGATTTCCCCGTTGTCGGCCACAGCCGCCTCTACATTGAGCGGCTCTGCCGTTTCGCCTTTTGCGTATATCTTAGAGCCGGATAAATCTGATACATGACGTGCCCCCAATGATATTCAAAATCTTGATTTTCCGACCTTTACTTGTTCGGGTTTCCACAAAATCATAGCTCCAAACATGATTCGGATATTCGGCTCGCAACCGAATACAACTGCCATAGTTTAGCCAGAGGCGTTTGCGCTTTGGTTGCTTTTGAGGTACTTTTAACCCTAGCGTTCTCCAAATTCGATATACACGTTTGTGATTGATATGATATCCACGCCCATGCAGCATCGCTGTAATCATACGATATCCATATCGCCCATATGTACTGGCCAGTTCTACAATCTGTGCAGTGATCTCGTCCTCTTCTGCCCGTTTAACGGCTTTGTATCGCTGGCTGCTGCGTGGTTGTCCTATNNTTGGACGGGCTTAAAAGTTCCCGATTCCGAGTCTGGTTCTTCGCTATGACCAGCCAATTAATCTGCGCGTCGCTACACCGATTATTCATTATTAAATCATTATCCATCATCCGCCCCGCTGCCAAACTCGGGGATTGTTACGTGCGGCGGCCTTTGGTGGCCCTCGCTTTATTCCGGATTTTGCTTAACTGATAGTAATTAATTGGTCGTAAATTACAAATTGTAATCAGATTGTCCTTTTTTCGGCTAAAACTTTCATTATACTTTTGCCGGATTTGACAGAATACAGCCGCAGCCATCCATATAATGGTAACTACCGGTTTTCAGGAAAACCGAATGTAATACTGGGATGGTGAGGATGTTGAAGCAAAAAATACTCGCGGCGGCTGCGGACGGGCAGCCGCAGTCAAAAGGAATTGCCGAAAATCGGCAGGAGGGCAGTATTTCAAAACAGTTGGCGCTGCACATGATATTCGCAATTCTGGGCCTGCTAATGCCGAGAGCGGCCGTTTACGGGGGGCTGGCTCCGTTCGGAGTGAGTTTCGCCGCGGCCGTACCCGGCGCCGGCGCGGCTTTGGCATATACTGCCGGGCTTATAGGGTATCTGCTTCCGGGCGGCGCCGCAGTGCCGCTGCGCTACGCGGCGGCGCTTGCCGCGGTCGCCGGAATAAAGTGGTCGCTTAGCGGAATAAAGCAGGCAGCAAGGCACCCGGCTTTTGCCCCCGTCATATCCTTTCTGGCCGTAGCAAGCACCGGACTTGCGTTATCCTCGGTGAACGGGTTGGACGCGCTCAGTATACTTCTGGCTTTGGCGGAGGGCCTGCTCGCAGGCGGCGCGGCTTATTTCTTCTGTATATCAATAGCTCTGATTTCAAGCGACCAGCCCGGCAGGGTACTTACCGCGCAGGAGCAGGCAAGCGTCGTGCTTACGGGCTCAATCGTGCTGATGGCGGTTGCGTCCTACTCCTTCAGCGGGATTGCGCCGGGCAGGGTTATCGCGGCGGCGCTCATTCTTCTTCTTGCCCGCTGCGGCAAGGAGCAGGGCGGCAGCATTGCCGGGATTGTGCTGGGGCTTGCCGCCTCCCTGTCGGGCGGCGCGAACCTGTATCTTGCCGCCGCCTTTTCATTCGGCGGGCTTGCCGCCGGCATTTTCGCAAGGTTCGGGCGGTTTGCCGCTGCCGGCGCTTTTCTTGCGGCCAATCTTGTCGCGCTGGCCGCCACAGGCAGGGATACCGCAATCGTAATCGGGATTTACGAAGTGGTTGCCGCCTGCGTGCTGTTTATCGCAATGCCGGCGCCGGCATACCGGTTTATAAACCGCTTCTTTTTACACCCGCGGGAACTGCCGGCAGTGGAAGGGCTGCGCCGTTCGGTGGTGATGCGGCTTGACTACGCCGCAAGGGCGATGAAGGAAGTGGCGGACACCGTGGACCTGGTATCCCAAAAACTCTCCGGCCTGAGCGCGCCGGACCTCGGCACCGTTTACAGGAGCGTATCCGACGATATCTGCCGCGTATGCGGTCTTCGTATGCAGTGCTGGGAAAAGCATTTCAACAGCACCATGGAGGCGCTTAACAAGCTGACGCCGGTTCTGCGGGAAAAGGGATTTGCCGAAAAGTCCGACATCCCCGACTCCCTCTCCCGGTACTGCGGAAGGCTGGACGAGGTGGTATACAAAATCAATTCGGGATACCACGAATACGCTGTCAGGGAAGGCGCGTGGCGTCGGCTTGGCGAAATCCGTTCGGTGGTAACCGACCAGTTTCAGGGGATGTCGGATATACTGGACGAACTGGCGCAGGATTTTTCAAAAACCGAACGTGTTGACGCCGATGCGGCAGCCCGGGTCAGGGAAGCCTGTGAGGAATTCGGGATGACAGTGCGGGACGCGGTCTGCCTGCTGGGCAGCGGCGGACGGATGACAATTGAAATTCTGGCGACGGACGCCGGCGCGAGGTTCAACAAGCAGCGGTGGCAAAACGCGGTGCAGAACGCGGTCGGCAGGGAGTTCGACCGCCCGGTGGTCAGCCGCCTTCAGGATTTTGTTAGGATTACCATCACCGAAAAGCCGCTGCTGACAGTAAAATCATCCAGCGCGCAGCTTTTGTGCGCCGGTCAGCGCCTGTGCGGGGATTCGTTTGATATCTTTACCGACGGGGTTGGAAAATGGTACGCGGTGCTGAGCGACGGGATGGGCAGCGGGGGCCGAGCCGCGGTGGACAGCGCGATGGCGCTGGGGCTGACGTCAAGGCTTATCCGGGCCGGGTTTGGCCCCGACAGCGTGGTCAGAATGGTGAATTCGGCACTGATGGTTAAATCAGGGGACGAGAGCTTGTCCACCCTCGATATAATGGAGCTTGATTTGTTCAACGGCAAGGTGGAATTCCGCAAGGCCGGCGCCTCCCCGACCCTGCTGTGCAGTATGGGCCGGGTCGCGAGAATAGAAAAATCCTCGCTGCCAATCGGCATTTTAAGGGATATCCGCGCCGAAAGGAGCGAGGACACCCTGATAGACGGCGACGTGATACTGATGTGCAGCGACGGGGCATACAGTGCGGGGACCGGGTGGGTGGAAAAGACCCTGCAGGAATTTGACCCAAAAACCGGGAATCTGAAAAAGCTGGTTGAGGAAATCGCCGCCGCCGCCCGCAGCAAGCAGAAGACACATCAGGACGACATTACGGTGCTCGCGGTTCAGGTGAGCAGGAATTAGGTCTGTGAATATAATGAATACTTAATAATGGATAATAAATAATCGCGGTATGGTTACAATAAAACAGTTTAAATACACTTAGAAATGCCTGCTAATCTCAGTTCACACGTACCCCAAAAAAACTGTCTTGCAATAGGGTAAACAATAAAAAACTATTGACATAACTGGCAGATAGAGATAATATAATTGCGGCGGGTGTGAAAC
>LFTH01000108.1:6285-11345 GCA_001513365.1 Clostridiales bacterium DTU033
CAAGCTGTCTTCGGGGCGGGGTGAAAGTCCCCACCGGCGGTAATGCGGCATTTTGCCGACGAGCCCGCGAGCGCAAGCCGATTTTGGTGAGATTCCAGAGCCGACGGTATAGTCCGGATGAAAGAAGATGTTTTTTATTGCACTGTATTGCCCCGCGGCTGTTTATGTCGCGGGGCTTTTTGGTTTTCTGGCCTGCGGTGCGCTCTGACCACGAGACAGCATGAAAAAGGAGTGCCGTTATGAAAAACTGCAAGACAAACCCCTACATGCTCGCGTCCATTTCCGTTCTGTCCGCGCTGGCTTCGGTGTTAATGTTTTTCAGCGTCTCGGTGCCGCTGGTGCCGAGTTTCCTGAAATTCGACCTGTCCGAGCTGCCCGCGCTGATTGCCGCCTTTACGGTCGGCCCTCTGGCGGGGGTCGCGGTATGCCTGGTGAAGAATATCGTCAACGTCTTTTTCACAACGACGGGCGGTATCGGCGAGGCAATCAACTTTCTTTTGGGCACCGCATTTGTACTGCCGGCGGGACTGATATACAAGCGGCTAAATAACCGGCCGGGCGCGCTGCTCGGAGGCTTGGTGGGCGCGTTGTGCATGAGCCTTGCCGGGCTGCCGTTGAATTACTTTATCGTCTATCCGATTTATGCTAAACTGCTTGTGCCGATGGAAGTCATCCTCTCGCTGTATCAGGCAATCAGGCCCTCCACCGAAAGCCTAATTGAGGCGCTGATGGTGTTCAACATGCCGTTCACATTCGTCAAAGCTCTGGTGAGCGTGATTACCGCCTTTGCGGTGTATAAACCCCTCTCTCCAATCATTAACGGCTGCTATTTTGTCAAAAACCGCAAATAATGCCGCAGGGCGGCAAATTCAAATTAATAATTAATAATGCATAATGAATAATTGCGTTATGGTTACAATAAACAATTTTATATTTGATTTATCATCAATAACCTGCTGTAGCTCTACATCTGCCAATTCAATTAACCCATTGGATAATCCCAGAATAACTGCTATAATAATTTTACATTGTTTGCATTTTGGGAGGAACAGCCCATGCCGGCAGTCGGGTTAAAAAAATATATAAGAGTGTTCGCCCTGACCGCGGCGGTGTGCGCGGCGCTTGTCCTTGCCGCCGCCGGTTGCAAAAAAGGCCCCTCTGCCGGCAAGAGCTTTCGTTTCCCCCTGCCGTCCGAGCCCCGGCAAATCGACCCGCAGGTCGCGACCGACCCCTCTTCGATTGCCCTGATATCCTCCCTGTTTGAAGGGCTCGCGCGGATTGACGAAACCGGAACTGCAAAACCTGCCGCCGCGTCGTGGACAGTGTCGGACAACGGCCTGACCTATACCTTCACCCTGAAAAGTTCAAAATGGAGCGACGGCACCGAGGTTACCGCAGACGATTACGTTTTCGGCATGCAAAGGGCTGTCCACCCCTCGACCAAATCAAAGCATGCCGAAAGCCTTTTCATAATAAAAAACGCCCGCGAAATAAATCAGGGCAGACTGGACGTATCAAAGCTCGGCGTAAAAGCGGCTGACAGTAAAACTCTGATTGTAACCTTGACGCAGCAGGGCAGCGATTTTCCGGCAAAAACCGCCACCGCGCCGTTCATGCCGTGCAAAAAAGACTTTTTTGAAGGGACTTTGGGCAGGTACGGGATTGAGGCCGAATACGTGCTGTCCAACGGCCCGTTTTATTTGAAATCATGGGAGCACAACAAGTCAGTCCTGCTGCAAAAGCACGAGGGCTACCACGATGCCGAAAAAATCCTGCCGGCGTCAATCCGCTATGTAATCGGCGAGGTAGACGACCCGGTAGCCCGTCTTTCGGAAGGTTCGCTGGACGCCTGCCCGGTGCCCGCAGAGGATTTGGAAAAAGCAAAGGAAAAAAACATCACCCTGATAACCCGGCAGGACACCGTCCGCATGCTGTGGATGAACAACGATATCCCGGCGCTTTCAAGCCCGCATATCCGCCGCGCCCTACGGGATTCGATAGAATGGGACGCGCTCTACCGGCAGCTTGACAGCAAGACGGATATTCCCGCGGCTGGGTTTGTCCCGCCGGATTCAACCGCCGCTCCCTCGGTCAAATACCGCTCGCCCGGCAACGCCCTGACCCCGTCCACACAATCGCAGAAGGCGGCGCAGGCCATCTTAAAAGGTCTTGACGCCGCCGGGCTTGAAAAAATGCCGCTGCTCACCCTTATGTGCCAGCAGGACGATTACAGCTTAAATATCGCCCGATATATAATACAATCGTGGCAGAAAAACCTGTCGCTTTATTTCAAGCTGGAGCCGTTATCCCGCTCAGAGCTTGAGGCGCGGGTAAAAGTCGGGAACTACGAGCTGGCGCTTTATTCCTTCACACCGTCCGGCTACGGCGCGCTGGACGTGTTCCAAAGCTTTAAATCGGGCGCTGTCGGCAACCTCTCGCATTTTTCGGATAAGGGATTTGACTCAAGGCTGGCGTCGGTCAGGCCGGCGCCCTCAAAATCGGATTTGGAGGCCCTTGAGAAAATGCTGTGGGACTCCTGCCCGTCGGTGCCGGTCAGCTTTGAGCTGACTTATGTCGGGATACCAAAGGAAAACAGCGGGATTGTCGTAAGGCCGTTCGGCGGCGGGCTGTACGGCTCACCCTACGACTTCCGGCAGGCTGCTAAATAAACAGCAAACCGGGCGGCGCAAGCTGGGAAAACCAATGTCCGGCGATTTCAGTGTCTGCCCAATTTTAATTCAGCAAATAAACCCCAAGGTTGAGATAGGCTAAGTAGATATTCCATGCAAAATACGGTATGGTCAGCAGATACGCCGGTTTGCGGATATATTTAAACCCCGTCATCACAAGGGACGCGACTGCTAACAATAACAGCGCCCAGAAAAACGAAAACAGCCTCCATTTAAGCCGCAGGAAGAAAAACAGCCACAGCGAGCCAAGTGCAAGCTGCACCAGATATAGGCGCAGTACCCTGCCGCCGTCAATATCGTTGGCGTTCCAGACAAGGTAGGCCGCGACCCCGATTAACGCGTGGAGGACAATCCACGCTAAGACAAATACCTTGCCGGGCAGAGCAAGAGGCGGTTTGGCGACATCCCCGTAACCCGATATGCCGCCCAGAACCCACCCGAAAACGCCGGCGCCCAGCGTCAGCAGCACAAAAAACATAAAAGCCCTTATCTGAAATGACCGGCCCGGTACGTCATTCATACTCCCGCCACCCTTCCTGCCAGAAAACAGTGCCACAATAATAATTATGTCCTGCCCGCAGAAATTATTAGTGTAAAACCGCCTAAAAACCTGAAAACCAATACATTAACCTGCGGAATTGTGCATAAACTTGAATAATCCGTTATTGGCTTTGGAAGGTGGTATCATGCTGGCGGCGCTGTGCGTAACAAAACCGCGGAAGGGACTGTTCGGCCTGCGGCGGCGGGCGGCGGTAAGAGCCGAAATCACAGACTCCGGCAGCGGGAAGTTTTTGAAGATAACCGCCGAACAGGGCAGAAAAGGATTGGACTGGGACCGGGTCAGAATGGCGGCAGGCCGTGAGAGCGGCCGCCTTTTGCTGCCGCAGGGCCTTCTGCCTCCGCCCGGCTGCGGGATAAAACCGTTTCGCGGGGTGGAACTGCAGAGAAAACTGATGTCCCATGCCGCTGCCGCCCTGTTAAAAAACGCGGCGGTCAGCCCGCGGCTTGTCCGCATTTCAGTTTACGACCCGCAGGCGGCAATGCCTGAACTGCCGCTGCTGCTGGTCCCCTTTGCCGCGGATATCAGGGTGTGCACCAACCGCCCTGAACGCTACGCCCCGCAAAAGCACGCCGCCATGCGGGAATACGGCGCCGTGCTGACCGTTACGACCCGCGCAGGCCAACTCACCGAAAGCCTTCTGGTGCTGGCGCCTAACGCAAATCCGTCCGACTGTGCATGGCTCAAGCATCTGGCTACAGCCGGAGGGTTTGTGATGACCGCGGCAACCGCAGAGGAAAGCCGACACTTTGAATTTGCCGGAGTAGTACACGGCTATATCCCGCACGCGTCCGGAAGCCTGCTTTCGGCTGTGCCGGCCGGCTGCGACCCAATTCAGTTCCTCTCCGGCCTGTACGAGTTGAGCGGCGCCCGCCAAATCGGGTCAAATCCCCCGAAATATTTAATAATCGGCGGGCAGACCGTTCCCTTAAAAAGCGCGGCGCTGAAACTCCCGGGTATTGACATGGGAATACCGATTTAGTATAATCCTTTTCAAGGCACATGCAGCGGATGTGCTTTTTGGTTTTTATTATCCAACAATAAGGAGAAAATTTATATAAAAATATCACTGCCAAGGAGTTTTTACAGAATGAACAAGCAGACAATCATCACAGACGAGGGCTTAAAACGGCTTGAGAAAGAGCTTGAAGAGCTTAAGACGGTAAAACGGAAAGAAATCGCGGAACGGATAAAAAACGCGCTTACTTACGGCGACCTTAACGAGAACAGCGAATACGACGAGGCCAAAAACGAACAGGCAATCATTGAACGACGGATTAACGAGATTGAAAACCAGCTCAAGAATGTCAAGGTGCTTGACGAAAGCGAGCTGAACACCGAAATCGTTCATATCGGCTCACGCGTCAGGGTGAAAAATCTTGATACCGGCGAGGAGGAAACCTATCATATAGTCGGCTCTACCGAGGCCAACCCGTTGATGGGGCGGATTTCCAACGAATCCCCGGTCGGCAGGGAAATGCTCACCCGCACAAAAGGGGACGTGTTCGAAGTTGAAGTCCCCGACGGCATAATAAAATATGAAATATTGGAAATCATGAAATAAACCCGGCTCTGCGCCGGTGAAGAATGGGCGCGGCGGCATTTGGTTGCCGCCTTTTCACTTTAAGCCGCCGGTTTATCAGATGTTGAATGAGAAAGGGTTCGATAATGTGGAACAGCTAAACAATCAAAACGTCAATGAAAACGAAATCAGCCAGCAGCAGTTAAGCGAACTTCTTCAAATGAGGAGAGACAAGCTGTCTGAACTGCAGGGGGAAGGAAAAGACCCTTTTCACATCACAAAATGGGAC
>LFTH01000129.1 GCA_001513365.1 Clostridiales bacterium DTU033
CTGGATAACTCTGTTTTACCAAGACTGCAAACTAATTTGCGCAAAATACTTGACGGTACCCGGAAAATCCGTCAGAGCCGGACGGAGGAGTATAAGCTGAACCGCATAAAAATAAGTACAGAGGGCATTCAAAACTCTTTGAATGCCCTCTGTTTTAACGTTGCTGCAAATGCTATTCTACCGTAATCACCGAGACCGGACAGCTTTCCTGCGCCTCGACGGCTCTATCCTCGGCTTCGGGGGGGACAGTTTCATTGTAAACCTCGGCTAATCCGTCGTCGGCCATTCTGAAAACCTCCGGGCAGATGGTGGGGCACAGGCCGCAGGCGATACACCCGCTTCTGTCCAAACTCGCTTTCATTATCTCATCCCCGTTTCCGTATTAATCTGAGACCAGCCTTTTTTCTCCTGTGATTTCCTGTATCGGTTTTATATCTTGAGTTACTTCAAGGACGCCGAGGTATTCTCCGGTTTCGCTGCGTACCGCGAAATACCTTATGAATACATACCGCTCGCCCATTTTAATCCAGAAATCCTCGTGCTCCTTGGCACCGCTTTTAAAATCCTCCACGATTTTCCGTACGATATTGACGCTGGCGGGCGGATGGCAGTTTGCGACATTTCTGCCGATTACCGCTTTGGTGCGGTGGAAAATCCTGTCCTTGCCCTGTGAGAAGTATTTGACGATATCGTTTTTGTCCACGAACGTTATGTCAAACGGCAGGGTGTCGAGAATTCGGGCGATTTCCTCCACCTTCAGGACTCCGGTCGGCAGAGTGATAAAACCGGCATGGCTTTCCTGCGGCTCGGCCTGCACGGGCTTTGCCTGCTGCTGTTTTTCGGGCGCCCACTTCGGTACATCGTCAATGAGAAAACCGAACTGCGCGCTTTCATCCGATATCCTTTTCCACTCGTCCTGCGTAAGGGTTTCCATCAGCATGGGGAGCAGGATGTTTTCCTCTTTGTAAATCATCTCTTTTACGCTGTTGACGGCGGCGGCGACTTTTTCAATATAATCCGCGGTTATTTCGCGCCTTTCGGACAGATGGCTTATCGCCTCTTTAATCGCCGCACGGATTTCATCGTCCACTCCCCACATCACCTTCGGAGGGCCCGTAATTCCGTACCTTTCCATGTAAGGGAAGATCAGGTTTTCCTTTTTAAGATAATGGATATCCACCTGCCTGAGCTGCTCAAGCGCCGAAAGGAGCTCGCCGGTGTTGATTTCCTGCGGAGGCTTTTTGAGCAGAGGGCTGATTTTGGTATCGATTATCTCCTCGATGATGAGGTTTTCCCTTTTCATGATATTGGCCGGATGCCCCGGTATCTGGGATTTATCCTCGGCCGCGTGGATTTCCTCGATTGAGCCTTTGAACACGGCGGCGTGGACGTCGCAAAGGCGCTGCACCTCGGAAACCGGTAGCCCCTCGGCAATCAGCGCCTGCTCGGCTTCCGAAATCTCGGTCGCCGAGACGCCCCCGAACGCCTCCTCAAACTGCTGCTTGACCTCTTCCACCGTTTTCCCCTGATGAAGCTGCGAGATGATGTTCTTTAGCACCTGCTGCCTGTACTGCCTGTTGTTGATTTGTTCGCTCATGGTTAATTTCCCTTTCTATAAGAGCTTTTATTCCTTGATTGCGTAACCTTTTTCTTCAAAAACCTTCATGATATGTCCCATGTCAATTTTTTTTAAGGCAGCCCCTTTAGGAATTGTCATGAACCTGCCTGCGGTGGCGAGCATTCCCGGTCTTGTAATATCCGTAAACCCGATTTCCGCCAGTATGTCTTTGATGTCAGGGTCATTGGCGCACAACTCGCGTACCGTTTTTGACAAATCAAGGATTTTTCCGTCCATACAATCACCCCGCACTCCGTTTTTTAAATTATACCAGAAAGGTATGAAAATGTGAATACTTTTTTGAAGGGTTAGCGTTATATGCTGTTTTCGGAGAGCAGCCGCTGTTTTTCGTCCCAGAGCGGCTGCGATAAATCCACGTAGTACTTGTGCGGGTTTTCGAAACGCAGCACTTCATCCCACAGGGTATTGACCTGCTGTTCGCAATACGAGCGGATACTGTGAATGTCGGGGAGCTGGCAGACCCGTCTGCCGCCTGAAAAAAGCTGTACCTGAAGCTCGCGGGCAATGAAGTTTTCAACTGTTTTGCGTTTCCAGATATGGTCGGGGTCGAAAATCACATAGGGTTTGATATCGTCAATGATTTCATCCCGTAACGTAATCACATCGGCAATGGCTTTTCCGGTTTCGCGGTCAAAAAGCCTCCACGGCTTTTTAAAGCAGGGATTGGTGATTTTGCTGACGTTGTCGCTGACCTTGATACGCGGGATAATTTCGCCGTTGCGCTCCACCGCCGCGAGCTTGTAAACCCCGCCGAAGACCGGGTCGGAGGCCGCGGTAATCAGACGCTCGCCGACGCCGAAATTGTCCACCTGCGCGCCATGGAGTATCATTTCTCTGATGATGTACTCGTCCAGCGCGTTGGAAGCGGTTATCTTGCAATCAGGGAAACCGGCTTCGTCCAGCATTTTCCGCGCTTTTTTGCTCAAGTATGTTATGTCGCCGGAGTCAATCCTGATACCGACGGGACGGGCTCCGCGCGGCAGTATTTCCTCGTTAAACACCCGGATTGCGTTTGGGATTCCTGTTTTCAGGGTGTTGTAGGTATCGACCAGCAAAAGGCAGTTGTGGGGGTATTCCCGCGCGTAAGTCCTGAACGCTTCAAGCTCGCTGTCAAACAATTGCACCCAGCTGTGAGCCATGGTGCCCATCACCGGGATACCGAACTCCCTACCCGCGATTGTGCAGGAAGTCGCCCTGCAGCCGCCGATATATGCGGCGCGCGCGCCGTAGACTGCGGCGTCGTATCCGTGAGCCCGGCGGGAACCAAACTCGATGACTTCCCTGCCCTGTGCGGCTCTGACCATCCGGTTTGCCTTGGTAGCAATCAGGGACTGGTGGTTGATAGTGAGCAGAAGCATGGTTTCGATTAGCTGCGCCTGAACAATCGGCCCCCTGACTGTCAAAACCGGCTCGAACGGGAATATCGGCGTGCCTTCAGGGATTGCCCATACGTCGCAGCTGAATTTGAAATCGCGCAGGAATTTGAGAAAACCCTCGCTGAACAGCTTTTTCTCCCGAAGAAATTGTATGTCTTCCTCGTCAAACTTCAGGTTTTCAAGGTATCGGACAAGCTGCTCAACTCCGGCCATGATGGCAAAACCGCCGCCGTTTGGTATTTTTCTGAAGAACATATCAAAGTAAACAATCTGGTTTGCCCTGCCGTTTTCAAAATAGCCGTTTGCCATGGTGAGCTCGTAGAAGTCCACCAGCATTGCAAGGTTGCGCTCGGCAAAACCCGTCGCTTTGGTCTGCGCCATAATCACCACGTACCTTTCACTGCGTTTTCGGTTGTTTACTTGATTTTAATACCAGAAGAGTTGGCCGTCAATTACCGCAATTATTCATTTGCCGCTAGGCGTATAAAGTCTAATGTCTAATATCTAATATCTAACGTCTATACTTACCGTCTGGGAAGTGTTTTTCGTACCGCTTTATGCAGTATTTTATTATTTCAACCGCCCTGTCGCGCCCGAAAGCGCCCTTGACCACCGTTTCCTTGTCCTCAAGGAACTTGTAGACCGAAAAGAAATGCTGTATTTCGTTAAAGGTGTGGGCGGGCAGTTCGGAAATGTCGGAATAGCAGGAGAGGGAAGGGTCCTTGAAAGGGACTGCGATGATTTTCTCGTCCAGCCCCGCGTCGTCCGACATCAGGATTACCCCGATTGGATAACACTGCACCAGAGTCATCGGGACAATGGATTCCTGACACATCACCAGCACGTCCAGCGGGTCGCCGTCATCGGCGTAGGTTCTGGGGATAAAACCATAGTTTGCCGGGTAGTGAGTTGCTGTGTAGAGCACCCTGTCAAGGCGCAGCAGCCCGGTATCCTTGTCCATCTCGTATTTATTCTTGCCGCCTTTAGGGATTTCGATAACGGCAGTGAAGTCTTCAGGCTGTATAACTTCTTTTGAAATATCGTGCCAGATATTCATAAAACCGCCCCTTTCAGTTATTATTGCAAAAAAAACAAAAAGAGCCGCGGCAGTGCGGCTCGGACTAAGCATAAACGCATTAACATTCCTCAAACAGCGCGGGAAACCTTGCCGGAACGCAGGCAGCGGGTGCAGGCGTAAATACGTCTGGGAGAACCGTCAACAACAGCTTTGACCCGGCGTACGTTTGGTTTCCATGTACGGTTTGTGCGTCTATGGGAGTGGGAAATCTTGATGCCGAATGAAACACGCTTTCCGCAGACATCGCATTTGGCCATGGTGGTCTGCACCTCCTTATATCCTTCAGCTTGTGATATGTTATCAGATATTTGCCAGAAAATCAAGTTTTTTTTCTGGCTATTTTCTCCGCGGGTACTAAAAATTAACCGTCCGATGGTCGAAATATTGTAAAAACCGGCCCCTGTCATGGCTTTTTTGGCAAACCCTGCATTAATTTTGCGAGTTTTTAAGGGATTATCCTTGAAAAATCCGGATGAATTGTGTATTATGTATATAATATGCACGGGGTGTGCGTTTTATATTGATTTCACTGCTTTTTCAGCGCCGCGATTGTGAAAAAACTTAAAATACAGAATAAGAAGGGGAAATACTATGTCCAATAGGTTGTTTCAAGGTGTAGTGCATCAAATGCGGGATACCATTGACCGCACTATCGGAATTGTGGATGAGGGCATGTCAATAATCGCGTGCAGCGACCTTGGCCGGATAGGCGAGATGTGCGATTCGGTAACCAATGATTCATTCACTGTGCAGGAGCCGTTTGTCAGCGATGGATATACCTTCAAAACTTTTGGCTCCCGCCCCCGGAGCGAATACATCGTCTTTGTCGAAGGCACGGACGAACAGGCTTCAAAATACGCCTCGCTGCTTTCGGTTTCGTTTGCGAGCATCAAGCAGTATTACGATGAAAAATACGACCGTGCCAACTTCATTAAGAATGTCATTCTCGACAACATCCTGCCGGGGGATATTTATTTAAAGGCGCGCGAGCTGCGCTTTAATAACGAAGCCAGCAGAGTGGCCCTGCTTATTCGGGTTTCTTCCCGCAACGATATTTCGGTTTATGACGTCGTCCAGAACCTTTTCCCGGACAAGAACAAGGATTTTGTAATCAACATCAACGAAACCGACATCGCTCTGATTAAGGAAATCAGGCCCGGTATCGATTCGCACGACCTTGAGAAGCTGGCGCGCTCGATAGTCGACACCTTAAGCAGCGAGTTTTACACACAGGTCGCGGTCGGTATCGGCACAGTTGTTGACAGCCTCAAGGAGCTGGCGCGTTCATTCAAGGAAGCGCAGGTGGCGCTCGAAGTCGGAAAAGTGTTTGACACCGAAAAGTCAATAGTCAGATACGACAATCTCGGCATTGCCCGCCTGATTTACCAGCTTCCCACCACTCTTTGCGAGATGTTCCTCAAGGAAGTGTTCAAGCTGGGCTCGATTGATTCGCTTGACCAGGAGACCCTGTTTACAATCCAGCGTTTCTTTGAAAACAACCTCAACGTATCCGAGACGTCCCGCAAGCTGTTCGTACACCGCAACACGCTGGTATACCGCCTTGAGAAAATCAAGAGGCTGACGGGTCTGGATTTGCGCGAATTCGATGACGCAATCATCTTCAAGGTCGCGCTGATGGTAAAGAAGTATTTGATGTCCAACCCGGTTAAATATTGACAGGTTTGTTTTGTTTAAACGGGCACCTCCCGCAAATTCGTTGGGATTTTGCGGGAGTTGTCAGTTGATATGGCAAACTCTGTGCAAAGGAAATTTTTTTATGTTGATTTGCTGGGCTAACAGGGGTTAGTATATAATCAGGCCCCGCAGGGCCAAAACCGCTTTCGGGCATTTAACCCGTCCCGGCCGGCGCTCCTTTCAAAGACTGCGTTTCAGGCTTGCGGAAAATCTAAAGGAGGGTTTCCTTTGATTGAATTCAAAGGCGTACATAAAACCTACGAC
>LFTH01000055.1 GCA_001513365.1 Clostridiales bacterium DTU033
CCGAAGGACAGCGGGATTATACTCGGCAAAACACGGTACGGAGTGGAGTTTTGCTCAATGATAGCGCACAAAAATATAATCGCCGCGCAGTTTCACGTCGAAAAGAGCGGCGAGACCGGGCTTAGACTGCTCAAAAACTTTGCTGCAAGCGTGGGTAATTGAATTATGCTTACAAAAAGGCTGATAGCTTGTTTTGACATTAAAGACGGGATGATAACAAAAGCCCAGAAATTTAAGGACAATATCGTTGTGGGCTCGGCGGTCGAGATTGCCTGCAGGGTTTATCAGGACCAGATTGATGAAATCATCTTTTACGACATCACCGCCAGTTCGGATAAAAGGAAAATCGACATCAGGACGGTAAAGGATGTGGCAGAGCACGTGTTTGTCCCTTTTACCGTAGGCGGCGGGATAAAGGACTTAAACGATATGTATGAGGTGCTGAAAGCCGGCGCCGAAAAAATCAGCGTCGATTCAATGGCGGTCAGGAACCCCGGAATAATCCGAGAAGGCGCGAGGGCTTTCGGCAGCCAGTGCGTTGTGCTGAGCATGCAGGTCAAAAAGGTTGAAAAGACCCAAAAAATCCCCAGCGGTTACGAGATAGCGATTGACGGCGCAAGAGTGTTTACCGGAATGGACGCGGTCGAATGGGCGAAGCGTGGGGAAAACCTCGGAGCCGGGGAGATTTGCGTAAACAGCATTGACCGGGACGGCACTCATTCCGGCTATGATATTGAGATTACGTCTCTTATCGCAGATGCGGTCAATATTCCGGTAATAGCGTCGGGAGGGGCGGGAATGCCGGAGCATGTGGTCGAAGTGTTTGAAAAGACCGGCGCGTCCGCCGCGATTATCAGCTCAATGCTTTATTCGCCGCGTTTGAGCAGGAATTATTCGGTCAGGGAAATCAAGCAAGAGCTGACCGCGTGCGGGGTACCGGTCAGACCGTGGGTGGAGTAGTATTTAAGCAGTTTGTGAGTTTTTCAAAGCCTCAAACTCAGGCGCCTGAATTCTCCAAAATCCTACAAATTTTTTCACTCAGAAATCTTCCAAATTATTTAGACTTGACAAACCCTTGGAAATCGTATACAATTAGCCGGTAAGTAGAAAAATATATATTTTCTGGTTTGAGGTGGTTTCTGTGGCGCTTTCAAAACAACAAACTGCCTCGGAAAGTATGAGCGACGAAGAACTGGTCAATCTCGCGCGAGGCGGAAATGAAAGCGCCTTTTCGATTTTAATCCACCGCTGCGCGTTAACGGTCAAACACCAGATAGCCTCACTCAAGCATTCTCACGTCGAGGACGAGGACCTTGCTCAGGAAGGGCTTGTAGGTCTTTTGTCCGCAGTCCGCACCTACAAATCAGGGGTGTCTTCTTTTCGTACTTACGCCTCGGCCTGCATTCGCAACCGGATGCTGTCCGCCGTCAGGGGCTCTGCCGCGGCGCGGGTCTTCCCGCAGGCGGAGCTTGTCAGCATTGACGACAGTCGTTTGCCGCTGGCGCAGACGCACAGTCTTTGCGATGACCCGGAACAGCTTGTAGTGCAAAAGGATGAAATCGTCCGAATGCAGAAATGGCTGCGGGGTCTTCTTTCCCCAAAAGAGTACAAGGTTTTTATGATGTACCTTGGGGCCTATTCTTACGAGGAAATCTCACAACGTCTCGGCATCAGTGTCAAAGCAGTTGACAATTCACTGCAGCGCGTCCGACGGAAGCTTGTGGCCGTTTCCTTTCCCCGGTAGGCGGGTACCGTTTTAATTGTCAAAAACAGTTTTACTGTTTTTATATGCCCGGGTAGCTTAAGTAGAGCGTTGGTTTTTCAAAGGTGTCGGTCCAAATCCGTCGCAGGGCAAATCTATTTTTTAAGCGAGGTAAAATCATGTACGAAGACAAGACTCTCATTTGCAAGGAATGCGGTGCGGAATTCATCTTTACCGCAGGCGAGCAGGAATTTTACGCTGAAAAGGGTTTCGAAAACGAGCCCCAGCGTTGCAAGGGCTGCCGCGACGCCCGCAAATCCGCCGCGAAGTCAAACCGCGAGATTCACGTCGCAGTGTGCGCAAACTGCGGTAACGAGGCCAAGGTCCCGTTCAAACCGCGTGAAGACCGTCCGGTTTACTGCAGCGAATGTTTTGCTTCCATGAGAGAGGAAAACTGACAGTTTTTCAAAAAAGTGCTCCGGTTTTTGCCGGGGCATTTTTTTATGTAAATTCCCGCAAAGCCGGGTACAATAAACCCGTGGCGGGTTTTAGGCCGCTCGGCGAGGGCTGCGCAGGGTTGAAAAAAACCGCATTTTTTGGTATAGTAAAGAGAAATTAAAATGCGGCGCTGCGCCGTGTTTTGAGTAAAAACCTGCCGTACGCGAAAGGATAAAGATAGTTGATGAAAGACACAAAGGCTGCGCCCGATATCTTCGATGCCGGGTATATAGACAGGGTACGCGCCTTTTTCGCCTCCCGCCCGGGCGGGGATATAAAGGCTCCTCTCGCTCATGTGCGCACTTTCGGCTGCCAGCAGAACGTCTCGGATTCCGAGCGGATTAAGGGGATGCTTGCGCAGATGGGGTTCGGCTTTACCGAGGAGCCGGAACAGGCCGATTTGATTTTGTTTAACACCTGCGCGGTGCGCGAGCACGCCGAGGACAGGGTGTTTGGGAATGTCGGGGCGCTTAAGGGGATAAAAAGGCGCCGGCCGGACGTCCTGATAGCCCTGTGCGGCTGCATGGTGCAGCAGGAGCATATCGCGCAGAGGATTAAAGCAAGCTATCCGTTCGTGGGTCTGGTTTTCGGCACTCACGTGCTCCACCGCTTTCCGGAGCTTTTATATAACGCTCTGGCGGGTCAGGAACGGGTTTTTGAAATACCCGAAGGAGACGGCTCCATTGTGGAGGATTTGCCCGTCTGCCGGGACGGGAAGTTCAAGGCGTGGCTTTCCATCATGTACGGGTGCAACAATTTCTGCTCCTACTGCATAGTCCCGTATGTGCGCGGGCGGGAGCGCAGCCGCGACCCCGAAAGGATTTTGGAGGAAGCGCGCGAGCTGGTGCGTGGCGGGTATAAGGAGATTACCCTGCTCGGTCAGAATGTCAATTCCTACGGCAAAGGGCAGGAACACGGGGTGGATTTCCCAAAACTTCTCAGAATGCTCAACGACATTCCGGGGGATTTTTGGATAAGGTTCATGACATCCCACCCAAAAGACGCAACCCGCCGTCTTTTTGATACCATAGCGGAATGCGAAAAGGTCGCCCGCCATTTCCACCTGCCTTTCCAGTCGGGCAGCAACCGAATTCTTAAAGCCATGAACCGCGGTTATACCCGCGAGCAGTATATCGAGCTTGTCGAATACGCCAAATCCGTTGTTCCGGGGATTTCATTTACAAGCGACGTGATTGTGGGTTTTCCGGGGGAGACCCGTGAGGATTTTGAGCAGACACTGGATTTAATCCGCCGCGTCGGGTTTACCTCCCTTTTCACTTTCATTTATTCTCCGAGGAAGGGCACCCCGGCGGCCGGGATGGAGGACCCGGTGCCCCACAAGGTAAAAACCGAATGGTTCAGCGAGATGACCGCCCTTCAGGAGCAAATCGCGGCCGCGCACTCCGCCTCAATGGTCGGCTCGGTGCGCCGAGCGCTTATTGAGGGCGAGGGCGAGGGCTATCTCGAAGCGCGGCTGTCCGAAAACATTGTGGTTAGGGTGGAGGGTGAAAAATCCCTTATAGGCAAATTTGCAGAGGTTGAAATCACCGGCGCAAGAAGCTGGGTTTTGACGGGAAGGGTTAAAAACGTATTATAAAGAAAAGAGGAAAAAATCATGGACGCAATACTTCAGATGACACAGGAACTGGCATATAAACTGCAAAGCGACAGCAGGTTTATCCGGGTACAGCTTGCCCAGTCTGCCGCCGATCAGGACGAGCAGCTTCAAAAGATGATTGAGGAATTCAACCTCAAAAGGGCGGAGCTGAGCGAGGAAATGGCCAAAGAGGACAGGGAAGAGGCAAAAATCCAGCGGCTTGACGCCGAAATCCGCGAAATTTATACAAAAGCGATGGAAAACGAGAACATGAAGGCGTACAGGGAGGCAAAGGACGAATTGGACCGCCTTGTGAGTCAGATGGTTACAATCCTGACGGCTTCTGCGCGGGGCGAGGACCCCGACTCTGTGCAGGAATCCGGCTGCGGCAGCAGCTGCGCCGGCTGTGCCGGTTGCCATTGATATAGCATGATTTTCACAAAAGGGGGGATAGCATGGCCGAAATGACTCCGATGATAAAGCAGTACCTTGAAGTAAAAGAGCGGTACAAGGACTGTATCCTGTTTTTCAGGTTGGGCGACTTCTACGAGATGTTTTTTGACGACGCCAAGCTGGTTTCGCAGGAGCTTGAGCTTGTGCTGACCGGCCGGGACTGCGGGCAGGAAGAGCGCGCCCCGATGTGCGGGGTGCCGTACCACAGTTGCGAGGGGTATATAGCAAGGCTTGTGTCCCGCGGCTACAAGGTGGCAATCTGCGAGCAGGTCGAGGACCCCGCCACCGCAAAAGGTATTGTAAAGCGCGAAGTCATCCGCGTTATCACCCCCGGAACCGTGATTGAAGGCAGCATGCTGGACGAGGGCAGGAACAATTACCTTGGGGTAATCTATGTCAGCGACGGCGCGACCGAGGCCGGAGTGTGCTTTGCCGACTGCTCCACCGGCGAAATCCACCTGATACACATAACCGGCGAGGACGTGGCGCTCAGGGTTACCAACGAAATCGGCCGCTTTCTGCCGAGCGAAATTCTTTACAACGATTTCGCCGCCGCCGAGCAGACCATTCAATCGTTTATGAAAAACAGGCTGGAGGTTACCCCGCAAATCCCCTCCCCGGACAGCTTTGACTATAAAAAATCCACCGATATTATATTAAAGCATTTCAAAAAATCCGACCTTGCCGAGCTGGGGCTTAAAGACCAGTTCGCGGCTGTCAGGGCGCTCGGCTGCACCCTGAATTACCTTTACACCACCCAGATGACCGGGCTTGAGCGGATAACCACTCTGGACATTTATTCGGACGTCCAGTTCATGAAGCTTGATTTGACAGCGCGCCGGAACCTTGAGCTGGTCGAAACCATGAGGACCAAAGAGAAAAAAGGCTCCCTGCTCGGCGTGCTGGATTACACCAAAACCGCGATGGGCAAGCGGATGATACGCAGTTGGATAGAGCAGCCCTTAATCAACATCTCCCAAATCAGCCGAAGGCACAACGCGGTAGACGAGCTTGTCAGCGACTCAATGCTGCGCGGGGATTTAATCGAGCTATTAAAGAATATTTACGACCTTGAGCGGATAATGACCCGGATAGTCTACGGCAGCGCGAACGCCCGCGAGCTGCGCTCCCTCTCGCAGACAATATGCAGATTGGCCCCGATAAAAGAGCGGATGGCCGGGGTCAAATCCGCCCTGCTTGTGGACACAAGGAATGAGATTGACCCGCTTGAGGACGTGCGCTTCCTTATTGAAAGCGCGATTGTGGATGACCCGCCGTTCTCGGTGCGCGAGGGCGGGATAATCCGCGAGGGCTACAACAGCGAGGTTGACACCCTCCGCCGGGAGATGACCGACGGCAAGGGGATTATCGCGGCAATCGAGGCGCGCGAAAAAGAGAAGACCGGCATTAAGACCCTGAAAGTGGGATACAACCGCGTTTTCGGTTATTACATAGAGGTTTCAAAATCCTTTATCGGGCAGGTGCCGGACAGCTATATCCGCAAGCAGACCCTCGCGAATTCCGAAAGGTACATAACCGAGGAGCTGAAAGAGCTTGAGGCAAGGGTGCTGGGCGCAAGAGAGCGGATTGTGGAGCTTGAGTACCAGCTGTTTAACGAGGTGCGGCTGAAAGTCGCGGAACAGCTCCACCGTATCCAGACCACCGCGCAGGCGATAGCCCGGCTTGATGTACTGTGCTCCTTTGCCGAGGCCGCCCAGCGCAATAAATACACCATGCCGCTGGTTGATTTGGACGGCAGAATTATAATCAAAAACGGCCGCCACCCGGTGGTCGAGACAACTATTGATACCCCGTTCGTGCCGAACGACACCTTTCTTGACACCGGCGAAAACAGGGTAGCGATAATCACCGGCCCGAACATGGCGGGCAAATCGACCTACATGCGCCAGACCGCGCTGATTGTGCTGATGGCGCAAATCGGCAGCTTTGTCCCCGCCGAAAGCGCAACAATCGGGATTGTGGACAGCATTTTCACAAGGGTCGGCGCGTCGGACGATTTGGCAGCGGGGCAGTCCACATTTATGGTTGAGATGAGCGAAGTCGCGCACATACTCAAAAACGCGACCGACAGGAGCCTTATCATCTTTGATGAAATCGGCAGGGGAACCTCGACCTATGACGGGATGAGCATTGCCCGCGCGGTTTTGGAATACGTCGCCAAAAAAATTGGCGCAAAGACCATGTTCGCAACCCACTACCACGAGCTCACCGAGATTGAAAACCATCTTGAAGGGGTAAAGAACTACAATATCGCGGTCAAAAAGCGGGGGGACGACATCACCTTCCTGCGGCGGATTGTGCACGGGCCGGCCGACGACAGCTACGGCATCGAAGTCGCAAAGCTGGCCGGGATACCGGATTACGTGATTTCCCGGTCAAAAGAGATACTTAAAACACTGTCTTTGGGCGAGCCCCAAAAAGCCGGTGGCAACGGCGGCGTTATTCAGGATTATGAAGGCGGGGACGGCCAGCTTTCGCTGCTGCCGGTCTCCGGAAATGAGATAGTGCAAAGGCTGAAGGGGATTGATGTCAACACGTTGACCCCGATTGAGTCAATGCAGGTCCTGTACGAGCTGGTCAAACAGGCGAATTTGTATTGACAGGGGATAGGAGGAGAGCGTCATAGCCAGAATTCATGTGCTTAACAGGCGGATAGTGGAGCTGATTGCCGCGGGCGAAGTGGTGGAGCGGCCGTCCTCTGTCGTCAAGGAACTGGTTGAGAACTCTATTGACGCGGGGGCGTCGTCCGTCTGCGTCGAAATCAAAAACGGCGGGGTTACCTATATGAGGGTAACCGACGACGGAACAGGCATTGAGCGCGGGGACGTCCCGACAGCATTTGTAAGGCACGCGACCAGCAAAATCAGCGCGGAACCCGACCTTGACGCGATTGGCACTCTCGGTTTCAGGGGGGAGGCGCTGGCGTCCATATCCGCAGTCGCGAAGGTTGAACTGCTGACCCGCACCGAGGACGAGATTGCCGGTACCCGGTATATAGTCGAGGGCGGGGAGGAAAAGCTGCTTGAGGACGCCGCCTGCCCGCAGGGTACGACAATAATTGTGCGGGACCTGTTTTATAATGTTCCGGCGCGGATGAAGTTTTTAAAAAAAGACGTTACCGAAGCGAATTCTGTCGCGGCGGTTGTGGACTGCATTGCCCTTTCACACCCCGAGGTCTCCCTGCGTCTGATTCGGGACGGGCGGGAAGAGCTGCTGACGCCGGGCGACGGAAAGCTGCTGTCGTGCATTTATTCGGTGTTCGGGCGGGAGTTCGCAGCCGCTCTTCTGCCGGTGGACTTTACGCTTGAGGGCATTCACGTGCACGGCTACATAAGCAAGCCGTCGGCAGGCAGGGCAAACCGTACCATGCAGCATTTTTTTGTAAACGGCAGGTATGTCAAAACCCGCACCGCAATGGCGGCTCTGGAGCAGGCGTTTTCAGGCGAGATGGTGAGCGGTAAATTCCCTTCCTGCGTTTTGCATATAGATTTGCCGCTTGAAGTGGTTGACGTCAACGTGCACCCGGCCAAAATCGAGGTGCGGTTTATCAATGAAAGGCCGGTTTTCAACGCGGTGTACCGCGCGGTCAAAGAGGCAATCCAGTCGGGCGACGCGCCCGTTCAGGTGAAAATCCAGCCTTCGAATGTTAAAGCCGGCCCGCCCGCCGCGGGAAAGCCGGCGTACCCTGCCGCCACACAGATTTCCTTTGATACGGCGGCAGGCAAAAAGGATTTTCCGCCCCGTCAGGAGGAAGCGCCCGCAAGAGGCGGCGCCGGCGACATCGGTTACAGCACTTTAAAAGACAGCGGGGAAATCCCGTACAACCGGCCGGTACAACTGCCGGTTATCGCGCCGAGCGGAGGACGGAAAGCCGAGCCGTTATCCCAGCCGCCAAAAAGCGAAGCGCCCGTGCCGGTCCCGGAGGAAGAACAGAAGGAGCGGGAGGTTGTATTCGTCGGGGAAGCGTTTTCGGTATATATCATAGCCCGAATGGGGGATTCCCTTTACTATATAGACAAGCACGCCGCCCACGAGCGGATACTGTATAACCAGCTTAAAAATTCCCACCAAAGCAACGCGCAGATGCTGCTGGCGCCTGTTACCGTAACTTTGAGCAGGGAGGAATACGCCGCGCTGCTGCCTGAGCTTGACACTTTAAACCAGGCGGGGTTTGAGGTGGAGGATTTCGGGGGGCACAGCGTGCTGGTGCGCGCGCTGCCAATGATTGTGAGCTCCGAAGACGCCGCCTCACTGATACAGGAGATAGCGGGCGGTTTTGCTACCGGGCGTAGCGAGATTAGCGCAAACAAAATAGACTGGATTTACCATTCCACAGCCTGCCGGGCAGCTGTGAAAGCGGGGGACATATCAAAGCCAGCCGAGCTTCAGGCGATCGCCGAAAAAGTGCTGCTTGACGGTGATATACGAACCTGTCCCCACGGCAGGCCGGTATGCATTGAAATAACTAAGCATGAGCTTGAAAAACTGTTCGGTCGGGTAAAATAAACAAAAGCCGCCCGCCCTGCCCGCCGCGGGCTTATGCGGACAAGCCTGAAAGGGGACAGCCGGCAAATGGAAGGCAAAATCTTTCTGCCTGTGGTGGCGGGGCCGACCGCCTCCGGCAAAACCGCGCTTGCTGTTCAGCTTGCCAAAAGGTTTGACGGCGAAGTGGTTTCCGCCGACTCAATGCAGATATACTCGGATTTAAAAATCGGCACCGCCCGGCCGAGCGAGCAGGAAATGATGGGGGTGCCCCATCATCTTACAGGTTTTGTGCCGCTTTCCGCAAGGTACAGCGTGGCGGATTACGTCAGGGACGCAAAACGCGTAATCTCTGAGATTGTGTCGCGCGGAAAACAGCCGATTTTATGCGGCGGGACGGGGCTGTATATAGATTCGCTGGTGGACAATCTCGTTTTCAGCGAGGACAGGGAAAACCCTAAACTGCGCGAACACCTTAAAAAGCGGGCCGAAGAAGAAGGCGCAAAAGCCCTGCTTGAGGAATTGCGGGGGATTGACCCGAAGACCGCAGAAAGGCTGCACCCGAACAATCTTGGCAGGATTATCCGCGCGCTTGAGCTTTATTACAATACGGGCATGACCATGAGCGAGCAAATCGAAAGGTCGAGGCGACAGCCGTCGCCCTACAGGCCGTGCGTTCTGGTCCTTTGCTGCAGAGACAGGAAAGCTTTATACCAAAGGATTAACCGCCGGGTTGACGACATGATAAAGGCCGGGCTTTTGGACGAGGCGAGGTATGTGAATTCCCTGTCCGCCGCCCCCACCGCGAGGCAGGCAATCGGGTACAAGGAATTTGCCCCGTATTTCGCAGGGGAAATCCCATTGGAAAAAGCAATCGAAAACCTGAAACAGGCGACAAGGCGGTATGCAAAGCGGCAGCTGACATGGTTCCGCCGCCGCAGGGACGCGCATTTTATATTCATAGACGACTATTCGTACACAGGCGCTTTGACCGACGCCGCTGCTGCCATATTGGAGGAATGCCGGGATGGATAGCTTCATAAAGCGGACAATCACTGTCTGCATATCGCTGTTTTTGATAATCTATGTCGGCTACCAGTTTGTACAGGTGTTTTACAACCCGATTAAAACCGAAATCGTATACAGCGCAAGCGAATACAAGACGATTGACGCCCGCGGCATTACAATCCGGAACGAAAACGTCTTAAAAGGCGGCAAGAGCGGGTACCTGTTTTACACCGTGCAAAACGGCAGCCGTGTTTCAAAAGGCGGGGAAATCGCAAAGGTTTTCCGCAGCGAGCAGGATTCCCGCGCGCAGCAGCAGCTTGACCGCGTCAACGCCGAGATTGAAAAGCTCAAGGAAATCAACAGCCAGGGAACTACCGGCATGGTGAACCTTGATGTGATTGACAAACAGATAAAACAGTGCATAAACAGCCTGACTGCCAGCGTAAACCAGCCGGTCATCAAGGATTTGGACGAGCTTCGGTCAAGGCTTTTGGCGCTGATGAACAGAAGGCAGGCGTTAACCGGCAAGTCGTCCGGTTTTGAAGAAAGGATTAAGAGCCTGACGAACACCAAAAACAAGCTCGCGTCCTCGTTCTCCCCGGCAACCTCGACTGTAAAATCCCCAATCGCCGGATATTTCGTAAGCAAGACCGACGGGTTTGAGAACCTGATTGACGCACAGAAGGTATTAGAGCTGACCACCGCGCAAATACAGCTGCTGATGGACGCCAAGCCGGTCGCGGATTCCGGCAATATCGGCAAGGTGGTCGGGGACTACGAATGGTATTTCGCCTGCGTGGTACCGGTTGCCGAAGCGGGGGAGCTGAGGCTGGGCTCAAAGCCCAATCTCGTGTTCCCGTTCGTAACAGACGAAGCAATCCCGTCCGAGGTGGTCGCGGTCAACAGGGACAGCCACGGGAATGTCGCGGTGGTTTTTGAGTGTTCGTACATGTCCGGCGAGCTCTCCTCAATCCGGAAGGAAACGGTGCAGATAAGGCTTAACCGGTACGAGGGACTCAGGGTGCCGAGCCGCTGTATCGTTACCAACGACAACGACGAGCAGGGGGTTTATACCATGGTCGGGGACACCGTGGTTTTCAAAAGGGTGGAAATCCTTTACGCGCAGCCCGAATATGTCATCTGCCGGGAGAAAAACGAGAAAGGCTACCTGCAGCTTTACGACGATATTATAATAGAGGGAAAGGGACTATATGATGGAAAAACCGTCCGGTAACCGCTACCCTGATATAGAGGAAAACCTGAAGATTGTAAGGCACAGTATCGCCGAAACCTGCGTTAAGGCGGGCAGGGAGCCCGGCGATGTAACCCTTTTGGGGGTTACCAAAACAGTGCAGCCCGACCGGATTAACGCGGCAATCCGCGCCGGGCTTGAGGTTATCGGCGAAAACCGCGTTCAGGAATATCTTAGCAAACGGGAAATGATAAATCTTGACAACGTCAGGGCGCATTTGATAGGCCATCTGCAGACCAATAAGGTCTCCAAAATAGTCGGCAAGGTGGACATGATAGAGTCAATTGACAGCGTAAAGGTTGCAAAGGCGGTGAGCGACGCGTCGCTGAAGCGCGGGATTGTAACCGACGTGCTGGTACAGGTCAATATCGGCAGGGAAGACACAAAGCACGGAGTGATGGCGGAGGAGCTTGAGCAGCTTTTGCGCGCCGCGGCGTGCTTTAAAGGGATAAAAATACGCGGGCTGATGGCGATACCCCCGATTTATGACACCGAGCGTGAAAAAAGAGCGGTTTTTTCAGATATGTGTAAACTGTTTATTGACATTAAGGGCAAAAACATAGATAATGTTGCTATGGATATTCTGTCTATGGGGATGTCCGCCGATTACAGGGAAGCTATTATGGAAGGCTCCACTCTTGTCAGAATAGGCAGTGCGATATTCGGAAGCCGCAGTTGAATTTGATTAGTATGCCGGATTACGGCTGTAAAGATTGCCAAAAAAGAAAGGACAGGTGCCGTATGAGTATTTTCACCAAATTCAAGGATTTTTTAAGCGACCCCGAAAACGAAGAATACGAAGAAGTAGACGACATGGATTTTGTCTCCAAATCCGAAGACAAAAAAACCTCCGCTTTTCAGATAGACGGCAACAAAAAGAACAACAAGGTGGTCAACATCCACGCCACCACCCAGCTACAGGTGGTGCTTGTAAAGCCAGAGCGGTTTGACGACGCCAGCACCATCGCCGACCATCTGAACGCAAAGCGGACGGTGGTTCTCAACCTCGAAAGCGCCAACAAGGACGTCGCACGCCGGATACTGGATTTCCTGAGCGGAGTCGCCTATGCCAACGACGGGCAGATTAAAAAAGTGGCAAACTGCACCTTTATAATCACCCCATACAATGTGGGCATTATGGGTGATTTGCTGGACGAACTGGAGAATAACGGTCTGTACTTCTGACGGCGGCTATTTACTCAAAAAATCTAAGGCGCGGCCCGCCTGCGCGAGCAGCGCTGTTTTCCGTATTCGCAAGGTTGCGTGGTCAGGCGGCGCCAAGGGGGCGGGCGGCCCAGCTTGCCCGGCTGTCAGCAGGGTAGCCTGCCGCGCGCAGGTGTTCTGGAAAATATGCGGCGCTGCCGCTTTTTCCGGCCGGCGCGGCTGTTGCGGCCGCCGGTTTCTTTTGCGGCGGGCGGTACGGCGATGGGATAAGTTAAAATGTATATCTTAATCCCAACCTCCGGTCAAACGGAGGGTTTGTTTAATTGCCGTCAATCAAGCCAATTATAAAGAGAGGGGTTCTTAACATGCTTACGGCCAGCGATATTCTGAATGTCAAATTCAGCAAAACTATGGGCGGGTACAGGACGTACGAGGTGGACGAATTCCTCGAAAAATGTGCCGAAACTGTCGGCGAACTGACTTCCGCCAAGCTCGAACTTGAAAAAAAGCTTGAAATATTGGCTGATAAGCTGGTGGAGTACCGCAAGGACGAGGACAATATAAGGACCGCGCTTCTGAGCGCCCAAAGGCTCGGAGATACCGTGGTGCGCGAAGCCAAGCACAAGGCCGAGCGGATTCTTGAGGACGCAAAGAACAAGGCTGAAAAAATGCTCGAAAACACCCGCAAAGGCATTGAGGAAGAAGAGCGCGAGCTTGAGCGGGTTAAAAGGGAAGTTACCAATTTCAAAGCCCGTCTGCTCTCGATTTACAAGGAGCATTTGTCCTTAATCGACATACTGCCGGAGGTAAAGGAGCAGGAACCCGAACAAAAGCAGGAAGAAAAACCCAAAGAGGAACAGGAAAAGCCCGAAAAGAAGGCAAAAACCGAACAAAAACGGCAGCAGCCCGAAGAAAAGCCCGCCGAAAGCCTTAAAGACGCCGAACCCACGCAGGAAATACCCGAAGTGGTTTTGGATATTCCGCAGATAGAAAATGAAGATGAGGAGCCGGCACAGGAGCCCGAAAGCACTGCCGGCGCAAAACCGCCGTCCAAATTCGCCGACTTGAAGTTCGGGGACGATTATGATATTTCAATGGAAGTCAGCGAGGAAAGCACGGGCTTTTTCCGCAGGCGCAAATAGCTCAGTCAAATCAAAGAGGATACCCACTTATTTTTATTTTGCAGGCAGATAAAAGGAGTTTTGACCTAATGCAAAAACAGGATTACAACGACACCCTGAACCTGCCGGTTACCGAATTCCCAATGCGGGCGGGACTGCCCCAGCGCGAACCGGCAATGCTTGAAGAATGGGAGAAAAAGCGCGTTTATCAAAAGCTGATGGAGAAAAACAAAGGCAAGCCGTTATGGGTGCTGCACGACGGCCCCCCGTACGCCAACGGCGACATTCATATCGGCACCGCGATGAACAAGATAATCAAGGACATTATTGTCCGTTTTCACAATATGGCGGGGTACAACGCGCCGTATGTGCCCGGATGGGACACTCACGGCCTGCCAATCGAGCTTAAGGCGCGCGCAATGGCGGGCGTCGAAAACGCCGCGAATATGTCCCCGTCCGAACTGCGCAAAATCTGCCGCGACTACGCGCTTAAATACGTTGACATACAGCGCGAGCAGTTTAAAAGGCTGGGCGTGCTGGGTGAATGGGACAACCCGTACCTGACGTTAAGCCCCGAATTTGAGGCCCGACAAATCGAAGTGTTCGGCGAGATGGCGATGAAGGGGTATATATACAAGGGCTTAAAGCCGGTTTACTGGTGCCCCGACTGCGAGACCGCGCTCGCCGAGGCCGAGGTTGAGTATCAGGAAGACCCGTGTTATTCGGTTTACGTTAAATTTCCGGTGTCGGATGACCGGGGAATCCTTTCAAAAGCAGGAATTGACCCTGCCAAAACCAGCTTTGTAATATGGACCACCACAATCTGGACACTTCCCGCCAATACCGCAATCTGTCTCGGCCCCGAATTCAAATACAATGTGATGGAAGCCGGCGGGGAGTATTATATCATGGCCGCCGCCCTCTGTAAGGAGGCTATGGAGACGGCCGGCATTGCCGATTACAGGGTTGCGGCTACCTTCAAGGGCTCCGAGCTTGAATACATGAAAGCCCGCCACCCCTTCCTTGACCGCGAGTCCCTGATTATCCTCGGCGACCATGTAACCCTTGAGAGCGGCACCGGGTGCGTTCACACTGCTCCCGGGCACGGGGTGGACGACTTTAACATCAGCAAAAAATATGAAGGCGTAGAAGTTATCGTGCCTGTGGACGACAGGGGATTTATGACAGAAGAAGCCGGGGAAATCTGCGCCGGCATGTCCACCGACGACGCGAACAAGGCGCTTGCAAAACATATGGATGAAACCGGCTCCCTGTTTGTTTTCAAGAAAATAAAGCACCAGTACCCGCACTGCTGGCGCTGCAAGGAGCCGGTGCTCTTCCGCGCCACCGAGCAGTGGTTCTGTTCGGTAGAAAGCTTTAAGGACGAGGCGATAAAGGCAATTCGTGGCGTCAAGTGGATACCGACGTGGGGGGAAGAGAGGATAACCTCGATGGTGCGCGAACGCAGCGACTGGTGTATTTCACGCCAGCGCCTGTGGGGCGTGCCAATCCCGATTTTCTACTGCAAGAGCTGCGGCAAGCCTGTGATTGAACGCGAATTTATAAACGCGGTTTCGGATTTATTCCGCCGCGAGGGTTCGGACAGCTGGTATAAGTACAGCACCGAGGAAATTCTGCCGAAGGGCGCGGCCTGCCCCCACTGCGGCGGCAGCCGGTTTGAGAAGGAAAAGGACATAATGGACGTCTGGTTTGACTCCGGCTCCTCACACGCCGCCGTGCTGTGCGACCGCCCCTACCTCAAATGGCCTGCCGACCTTTACCTCGAAGGGGGCGACCAGCACCGCGGGTGGTTCCAGTCGTCGCTGCTGACCGCGGTCGCGTGGCGCGGGGAAGCGCCTTATAAAACAGTGCTCACCCACGGGTGGACGGTTGACGGCGAAGGGCGGAAGATGTCCAAATCCCTGGGCAATGTCATCGTGCCTGAAAAGGTGGTCAGGCAATACGGCGCGGACATTTTGAGGATTTGGGTTGCGTCCATAGACTACCGGGTTGACGTCCGCCTGTCAAACGAAATCTTAAAGCAGCTTTCGGAGGCCTACCGCAAAATCCGCAACACCGCACGTTTCATACTCGGCAACATTAACGATTTTGACCCCGACACCGACATGGTGCCGGATGAAAAGCTTGAGGAAATCGACCGCTGGGTGCTGATGCAGCTTGACAGGCTGGCCGAGCAGGTGTACGGAGCCTACAAGTCATTTGAGTTTCACGAGGCGTTCCACCGGATACACAATTTCTGCGTGGTGGATTTGTCCAATTTTTACCTCGACGTGCTCAAGGACCGCCTGTACGTCGAAAAAGCGGACAGCGATACCCGCCGCGCGGCGCAGACCGCGATATACAGACTGCTGAACGCCCTGACCCGTATGCTGGCGCCAATCCTCGCTTTTACCGCCGAGGAGATATGGTCATACATGCCGCACGGCAGCGGGGACGACCCCGAATCGGTGCTTTTCAACGATATTCCGAAATCCGGGCTGTTCAAGCGGGACGAGGCGCTTTTGGAAAAGTGGGACAGGATATTAAAAATCAGGGAAGACGTGAACAAAGCGCTTGAGCTCGCCCGTACCGCAAAGGTCATCGGCAGCGCGCTTGAAGCAAAGGTTACGCTGCACTGCGCCGGGGAATGGCTGGATTTCGTCCGGTCGGTGGCTGACATTCTGCCGGCGGCGCTGATAGTCTCTCAGATTGCTGTCGAAGAAGGCGAGGGAGGCGAATTCAGCGGGGATATTAAGGAAATCGGTATCACCGTCCGCCATGCCGACGGCGGCAAATGCGCCCGCTGCTGGATGTACAGCGAGTCGGTCGGCAAATCGCGACACGGCGATTTGTGCGGACGATGTGCGGCAATCGTCGGCTGATAAGGTAAGCGGCAGGTTGAAAGCCCGCCGCTTATTCAATAATACGGAGGACTGCGATGTGTATAAGGTATTGATAATCGTCTGCGCGGCAATCCTGACCGCTTTTGACCAGTTTACCAAATCGCTGGCGGCACGTTATCTCAAGGGCGGTCAGCCGATTGTCCTGTGGGACGGGGTTTTTGAGCTGCATTATACCGAGAATTCCGGCGCGGCTTTCGGGATACTCCAGCAGCACCGTATAATCCTGATTATTGTCCCGCTGATAGTGATGTTCGGCATATGTTATGTGCTGTTTACCGAAAAATTCGGCAGGTCGTGGCTGCTGAACGTAAGCGGCACCCTGATTATCGCCGGCGGGGCGGGCAACCTGATAGACCGGATATTCAAGCACAGGGTGGTTGATTTTTTTTATTTCAAGCTGATTGACTTTCCGATTTTTAATGTTGCGGACAGCTTTATTGTGATGGGCTCAATCGTTCTTCTTGTATTCTTCCTTTTTGTGCATAAGGAACAGGTGCCAAAAGCTCCGGCGGCCGGGATACTGACAGACGTTCCTGCAAATCGGGAGGAGGATATATCAGATGAGGACTCAGATATTGATACCCCTTCCGGAGAACACCGGGGAGAGGCTTGACCGCTATCTCAGCGAAAAGCTGAACGTCGCGCGCTCGCAAATCCAAAACTGGATTGATTGCGGCCTCGTCAAAGTATCGGGGGAGCCGAGAGCAAAGAACTATCGACTTCGCGCCGGCGACGCGGTCGAAGTTACAATTCCAGAGCCGGCGCCCGCCGAGCCCCGGCCGCAGGCAATCCGGCTTGACATATTGTATGAGGACAGCGATTTGCTGGTTATCAACAAGCCGAAGGGTATGGTAGTGCATCCCGCCGCCGGCAATCCCGACGGCACGCTGGTCAACGCGCTGCTCGCCCGCTGCGGGGGGAACCTCTCGGACATCGGCGGGAAAACCCGGCCCGGCATTGTACACCGGCTGGACAAGGACACCAGCGGCCTGCTGGTGGTCGCCAAAAACAACGCGGCGCACCAAAGCCTTGCCGCGCAGATAAAAAGCCACAGCTTTACGCGGATTTACGAGGCGATAGTAGTCGGGAGCCTGAAAAACGACAGCGGGACAATCGACGCCCCGATTGGCAGGCACCCGGTGCACCGCAAGAAGATGGCGGTGCTGCAGGACGGCAGCGCGAAAGACGCGGTAACCCATTACGAGGTTATTTGCAGGTACAGCGGGTATACCCATGTCAGGGTCAGGCTCCAGACCGGCAGAACCCATCAAATCCGGGTCCACATGGCGTATATCGGCCATCCGGTCGCGGGGGACAGGGTGTACTGCGGGGGCAGGCACCCCAAAACGCTTGAGAGCCAGTGCCTGCACGCGAGGACAATCGGGTTTAACCACCCTGCGGACGGCCGTTATCTGGAATTCACCAGCGGTTTGCCGGAATATTTCACCGCGTTTTTAAACAGTCTTAAAACCGAAAGATAGCCAAAACCCTTTGAACCCGGTTTTCCGCGGTTTGCGGGACGCAACTCAAAAACGGGCGGGGCGGAAAGGCCGCCCGCCGACGGAAAAGATAAGGCAATCAACGCCCGCGGCTTATGTGTACAGGATTTACACATAAGCCGCAGGGCGTTTTTTTATGCGTTTTAAGCTGTGGATTTTGGCGTAAAGCATAGATTTTCCCCGCGACGCCCGCCCCTGACCCATGGCTTTTTGCGCCTGCTTGCACTTTCTTAAAAATTACGCAAAAGTTTGGATTAGTACTTGCATTTTTTAAAATTTGCGTCTATAATGGTGTCAAAGTGGTTTAAAGTAGCGCGAAGTGGAGATTAGTGGTGAATTTCAACACTTTCAACATAGTTTTCAACATGCCGGATTGATTGAAAGGCTGCGGGGTATAATGTTATACGGGCGGTATCAACATAATATCGACGCCAAGGGGCGCATATTCGTGCCCGCGAAGCTCCGTGAAAAGCTGGGCGACATTTTTATCGCCGCGGCCGTAATGGACCATTGTATCAGCCTGTATTCTATGGACGAGTGGGACAAGCTCCAGCAGGGCCTCGCCAGCATGCCGTTCACCAAAGCGCGCAGGCTGCAGCGGTATCTTTCCTCAAACGCCGCCGACGTCCATGTGGATTCGCAGGGACGGATAAACCTGCCAAAACACCTGCTGGAATACGCCGAGCTTAAAAAAGAGGCGCTGGTCATCGGCGCCGGCAACAGGGCTGAAATCTGGAACCCTGAAAGGTACCATGCCGAGACAGAGCAGATGACTCCCGAAGAGGTTGAAAACGAGTTTATTGAGCTTGGATTTTGATATATCCCGGCAAAGGCGGTGGGTATGAATGAAAAGCGGCGGGCAGAAAAAGAAAGACGCCCGGTTTCACATACCCGTGCTGCTTAAGGAAACAATCGAGGCGCTTGCAATCCGCCCCGACGGGGTATATCTGGACGCCACCGCGGGCGGCGGCGGACATTCTTACGAGATTGCCTCCCGCATCAGGACGGGCAGGCTGATAGCGCTCGACCAGGACCCCGACGCGGTTGCCGCCGCCACAGAGCGGCTGAAGGGTCTTCCGGCGGAAGTGGTTCTGGCAAATTTCACAGAAATGGCCGGGGTTTTGAAAGAGCGCGGGATTTCATCGGTTGACGGGATACTGATGGACATCGGAGTGTCTTCCCACCAGCTTGACTCGCCCGAACGGGGTTTTTCCTATCATTTTGACGCGCCGCTCGATATGAGGATGAGCAAATCGGGCGCCACTGCCGCCGAACTTGTCAACACCTTAAGCGAAAACGAGCTTGCCGAAATCTTTTTTAAGTACGGGGAAGAAAAACACGCGCGCTCGATTGCCCGCGCCATTGTAAAGCACAGGGAGACAGGACAAACAGTCAACACGACCGGCGAGCTTGCCGAGATTGTGAAAAAATCGGTCCCGCAGTCGTACAGGCGGGCCGGGCACCCTGCCAGAAAAGTGTTTCAGGCGATAAGGATAGCGGTTAACGACGAGCTTGGCCGGCTTTCAGCCGCGCTGGATACTGCATTCTCCTGTCTGAACGTTGGAGGCAGGCTGGCGGTCATCACCTTCCACTCGCTCGAAGACAGGATAGTAAAACAAAAATTTGCCGAGCTTGCCAAAGGCTGCGTGTGCCCGCCCGATTTTCCGGTCTGCGTATGCGGCCGCACTCCGAAAGCAAAGCTTGTCTTCCGCAAACCGGTCGAACCGTCCGCGCGGGAACTTAAGGAAAACCCAAGGAGCAGGAGCGCAAAACTCCGCTGTATAGAAAAAATTCACGATTAAAGGGGGAAGATTATATGGCTGCAAACCGCGGCACAGAGGCTTATGATTTGTCGCTTTTTGAGCCTCGTCCGGCAAAAGTGGTAAACCTGAAAACCAATAAAAAATTCCAGAAAAAACAGCAGCAGAGAAGGGCCATACAATCTTTTCTCAACACCCTTGCGACCATTTGCGTTGCGGCTTTTGCGGTCGCGGTTGTGGGAATGATGATTGCAAGCAGGATTAAAATGACCGAGCTTGACGGTCAAATCAACGATTTGGAAAAGCAGATTACGGCGCTGCAAAGCGAAAAAATCCGTCTGACCGACGAGCTTTCGAGCAAGACCTCGATAAAGAGCGTGGAAGAATACGCTTACAACGTGCTCGGAATGCAGAAAATCGAGTCGTCGCAGGTCAAGTATATCGAATCCGAAAACTGCGACAAGGCGGTTGTCGCCGACAAGGCGAAGGGCAGTTTCTTTAAAGCGGCCGGCTCCGCGATTTCAAATTTTTTCACCCAGCTTGCATACCTGTTTGAGTAATACAATATCTATGAGTGAGGGCTGTTCAGCGGTTTCTCACGCAACGCTGAGAGTCGGGATGGACAAATCTTGACTCTCTTTTCTTCTAGGGGAGGGATGGTTGTGCAAAAAGGCAGGAACAGCAAGGCCACAACAAAAGCACCGACCCGACAGATGTGGAGACGTTCGGTAATAGTGCTCGCGCTGTTATTACTCTTTTGTATAGGGGTAACGGCAAAACTGTCGAAAATTCAGATTGCGCAGGCGGATTACTGGCGGGAGAAAGCTGTTGACCAGCAGATGAGCGACTCGATTACTTCTCCGAAGCGCGGCACGATATATGACTCAAAAATGACCATACTGGCGCAGTCGGCTACGGTATGGACTGTTATAATGTCCCCTAACAACATAAAAAAGGAAGAAATCCGGATAAAGATTGCGGACGATTTGTCAAAACTGCTTGACGTGGACCGCGAAAAGCTTTACCAGAAGACGTTAAAGACCAAATCCCAGTATGAAGTGGTAAAAGCCAAAATCGAATACCCGCTTGCGACCGAGCTTTCGGAATGGATACAGAAAAACAAGCTGGAGAGCGTTTTCAGGATTATCGAGGATTACAAGCGGTATTACCCGCTTAACAATCTGGCGTCGGCGGTGCTGGGCTTTACCGGCACCGACAACAACGGGCTGTACGGCCTTGAGGCTTATTATGAAAAGACCCTTGCGGGCAAGCCCGGACGGATTGTAACCGCGAAAAACGGATGGGGGGACGACCTGGACATCAAACTGCGGTTTGAAAAGACAATCGACGCGCAGGATGGAAACGGCCTTGTGCTTACGATTGACAGCGCCGTCCAGTATTACGCCGAAAAATACCTTGAAATCGTGGTCAAGGAAACCAAATGCACAAACCGCGGCTCGGTAATAATAATGGATGTGAACACCGGCGCGGTCATTGCGATGGCGACCAAAGGGGATTTTGACCCCAACGAGCCGATGACAATAACCAATCCCGACACGTTGGCGAAAATCGCGCTGCTTTCGGGCGACGAAAAGTCCGCGGCGTTGAAAAAGGCGAGGGAGGAGCAGTGGGTCAACAAGCCGATATCGGATTATTACGACCCCGGCTCGGTGTTCAAGACATTCACCGCGGCCATGGCGCTTGAGGAGGGCACCGCCAGCGAGAACTCAAAGTATTACTGCAAGGGCGGGTTAAAAATCAATGACCGATATATCAAATGCCACAAGGCCGGAGGGCACGGCTCGCTGACTTTTCCGCTGGCGCTGTCTAATTCCTGCAATCCCGCGTTTATGGAAATCGGGCAAAAGCTCGGCGGCAGCCTGTTCTTCAAGTATTTCGTGGGTTTTGGGTTTACCGAGAGGACAGGTATCGATATGTTGAGCGAGTCAAGGGTTACCGATTTGCTTTATTTCAGCGAGGACGAACTGAACGTGCTTAACCTTTCGATTGCGTCTTTCGGGCAGAACTTCAAGGTTACTCCAATTCAGATGATAACCGCGATGTGCGCAATCGCCAACGGCGGCAAGCTGATGAAACCGTATGTGGTGCAGCAAATCCTCGACAGCGACGGCAACATTATTTCAAACACCGAACCGGTTGTCAAAAGGCAGGTAATATCCGAAAGCACTTCAAAAAGGATAAGCAAAATGCTGGCCGACTCGGTCAACGGGGGCGGAGCGAAGAACGCGTATATCCCCGGCTACCGCATGGCGGGCAAGACCGGTACCTCCGACAAAACCGACCAGAACGTCGCCAGCAATACCAAAAACGTGGTTGCGTCGTTTGCGGGCTTTGCGCCCGCCGACAACCCGAAATACGCCATACTTGTCATGATTGACGAGCCGCAGACCGAAATACGTTTCGGCGGCACTATCGCGGCTCCGGTCGCGCAGAAGATTATGTCCGAGGCGCTGCCGTATCTCGGTATCGAGCCGGTGTATACGGAGGAGGAAAAGGCGGCGATGGACCGCACCACCCCGAATGTTACCGGCAAAAAGGTATCGGTCGCGCAGTCCATGCTGGCGAACGCCAACCTGAAGTATCAGGTCGTGGGCAACGGGGATACGGTGTTAAGGCAGGTGCCTGAAAAAGGCGAGGTTATACCCAAAAACGGCACGGTTGTGCTGTATACCGAGGAAGGGAAGCTGTCCGAGACCACGGTGGTGCCGAATTTCATAGGAAAAACCATGAGTCAGGCGAACATCGCGGCCGCGAATGCCCGGCTTAACCTGCAGATAAGCGGGCTCGGCCTGCACAGCTCGGAGGCAAAAGCCGACAGCCAGAGTATCGAACCGGGCAAGAAAGTGCCGCCCGGAACAGTGATAAAGGTTAGCTTTGTTTACGAGGACCAGATTGAATGAATAATCCGTTTGTCAGGATAAGACAGAAACGGCGGGAGGTTTTGTATGAAGCTGTCTGAACTGGTTAAAGGGCTCAACCTGCCTGTGGATACGGATATTGAGATAGCGGGCATAACCTGTGATTCCCGCCGTGTCGCAGAAGGGTGGATGTTTGTCTGCATACGCGGGAGCGCCGCCGACGGGCACCGCTTTGCCGCCGACGCGGCAAAGGCGGGGGCGGCGGTTATCGTTGCCGAGGAGGACACCGGATTTTTCCCGCAGTTCATCGTGCCTTCAACCCGTCTGGCGTGGGCAAAAATCTGCGCCAACTGGTTCGGCAACCCCGCCTTGCAAATTAAACTTGCCGGGATTACCGGCACGAACGGGAAGACTTCCACCACCTACATGCTTAAGACCCTGCTTGAGGCATGCGGATACCGGGTAGGGATTATCGGCACCATCCAGAACATGATAGGGGAGCGGGTGCTCCCCGCCTCCCATACCACCCCGGACCCGTACGAGCTTCACAGCCTGTTTGCGCTGATGGTCGCCGAAGGGTGCACTCACGCGGTGATGGAGGTGTCATCCCACGCATTGGAACAGGACAGGGTCGCCGGCATTAATTTTGACAGCGCGGTGTTTACCAATCTCACCCAGGATCATCTTGATTACCACAAAACCATGGAAAACTACCTTGAAAGTAAGAAAAAGCTGTTCAGACAGTCGGGCTGTGCAATCGTGAACCTTGACGACCAGTGGACGCCCCGACTGATTGAAGGTTTAAGCTGCCCGATAATCTCGTACTCCGCATATAAGGACGAGGCGGACTATACGGCCAAAAATATCCGGCCGAGGCCGGACGGGATAGATTTTGAGCTGGTCGGGACCGGCGCGATAGGCAGGATAAGGCTCCCGATACCCGGAATGTTCTCGGTCTACAATGCGCTTGCCGCGGCGGCGGGCGCGCTGTCGCTGGGTGTCCCGTTTGACGAGGTTACCAGAGCGTTCAGCCATGTCAGGGGGATAAAGGGGAGGGCGGAAATAGTCCCGACCGGCCGCGATTTTACGGTGGTCATCGATTACGCGCACACCCCCGACGGGCTTGAGAAAATATGCAAAACCTTAAAGGAATGCAGCCGCGGCAGGCTGGTTACCCTGTTCGGCTGCGGCGGGGACCGCGACCGCGCGAAAAGGCCGCTGATGGGCAGAATTGCCGCCGAAATCTCGGATTTTGTGATTGTAACCTCCGACAACCCCAGAACCGAAAACCCCGGCACGATTATTGAGGATATACTCAAGGGAATACCCGAAAACACCGAATACAAGGTTATTGAAAACCGGGTGGAGGCGATACGCTGGGCGATTGAAAACGCGCAGCCCGGCGACACAATCCTGCTTGCCGGCAAGGGGCATGAAACCTACCAGATTTTGGCCGACCGCACAATCCATCTGGACGAGCGGGAAGTTGTGGCGGACGCGCTCAATAAACTGCCAAAACAGGATTGAGCCTGTAGGTGTTTTTATCTGGCGGCCGCGGATTTAAATAATCCCGCAGTCCTGCGCGGTTTGCGCGGCTTGCCGCAGCGGGCGGCGCGTCAGCCGTCAGGGGATAGATTATAATGAAGGGGCATGGATTATAAAAATGGGCTTAAAAACCGCCACCGTTCTTGCCGCCTCCGGCTTGACGGCATTTTTGATTGCCGCCCTTTTTGGGCTCAGGGTTATCCCGGCACTGCAAAGGCTGAAGTTCGGGCAGACCATCAGGGACATAGGCCCGGCGTGGCACAAGGGCAAGCAGGGCACCCCGACGATGGGGGGGCTTTTGTTCATCGGCTCGACCGTGCTGACATTTGCCGCAGCAATCGCGGTCTGCGAGTTTCTGCTCGGCATCAGAATATTCAAAGCGACCGATTTAACCCTGACCCGGCTTTTTGGTGGCCTGCTGATGGCGCTGTGCAGCGGCGCTCTGGGGTTCATTGACGACTACGTCAAGGTCGTAAAAAATCGCAATCTCGGTCTGACCGCGCGTCAAAAGCTGTTCGGGCAGCTTTTGGTGGGGCTGGGTTATTCCCTCTCCCTTTATATGGCGGGGGGCACCTNNACCGCCGTAACCGTCCCGTATTTCGGGCAGGTTGAGTTCGGGCCGTGGTTTATCCCGTTCACCATCTTTGTGGTAGTCAGCATGAGCAACGCGGTGAATATCACCGACGGGATTGACGGGCTTTGCGGCACAGTCAGCTTTATTGCGGCGCTGTTTTTCGTGGTCGCGTCAAGTATTACCGCCTATTTCGGGCAGAGCCTGCTTGCGGCAATCACAGCCGGTGCGATAGCCGGTTTTCTGGTGTGGAATTTTTATCCCGCGAAAGTCTTTATGGGGGATACCGGCGCGCTGTTTTTGGGCGGAATTATCACCGCTTTCGCTTTTGGTATCAACCAGCCGTTTGTACTGGTTTTTGTGGGAATAATATATATAGCCGAAATCTTGTCGGTAGTGCTGCAGGTGCTTTATTTCAAGGCCACCGGCGGCAGGCGGCTTTTCAAAATGAGCCCGCTGCACCACCATTTCGAGATGTCGGGGTGGAAAGAAACAAAAGTTGTCGCGGTTTTTTCATTTGTAACCCTGTTGGGCTGCGTGCTGGCGGGTGTGTTTTTATTGTATTGACATTTTCGGGATTGGCGGCTGCTGCGACAAAGAGGAAAACCGGGCTGTCCGCTTTTTTAAATACGATTGAAAGGCATTTGGGTTGAATGGCGGCTTTAAGAGATTATGCAGTGAGCGAAACTTATCAAAAGACAAAAAATAAGCTGCGCCTTATTTCGGTTTCGCGCAGCTTTGACATGCCGTTTTTGATTATTCTGATGGTTATCCTTGTGCTGGGGCTGATAAGCCTTTTATCGGCCAGCCATGCCTATTCGTATTACTGGAACAGGGGCGACAGCTATTTTTATATAAGAAGGCAGATTATATTTGCGTTGGCGGGCGTCGCGCTCATGCTGATAGTATCGGCAATTGACTATCATATTCTTCACCATTTAGCGATACCGCTGATGATTGTATCATATATTATGCTTGTAATCGTGCTGTTTATCCCCTCTTCTTCGGGAGTACACAGGTGGATACGCCTGCCGGGATTGCAGTTCCAGCCTTCGGAAATCGCCAAATTCGCGCTGATTGTGCTGTTTGCGCATTTGATTTCGATTAACCATAAGAAAATGAAAAACTTTACGGCCGGGTATCTTCCGTTCATGGCAATTCTGGTGATTACCTGCGGCCTTGTGTTTGTCGAGCCCCATCTTTCCGGGGCTATCCTGCTGCTCGCAATCGGCGTGTCGATGATGTATATCGGCGGTACACGGATGATGTATCTCGTCCTGACCTTCATCGTCGGCGCCGCCGCGATGTATTACATGATTTTTGTAAAAGGGTACGAGCAGGACAGGATAAACGTCTGGCTGGACCCGATTAAGGCGTTCGCCGCAAACAGCGACGAGGCGTGGCAGATTGTCCAGTCCCTTTTTGCAATCGGCTCAGGCGGGCTGATGGGTCAGGGGCTGGGCAACTCGCGGCAAAAGCACCTGTTTTTGCCGGAGCCGCACAACGACTTTATTTTTTCGGTTGTATGCGAGGAGCTCGGATTTGTCGGCGCGGTGCTGGTGATTGTTCTGTTCGCGCTGCTTGTGTGGAGGGGCATTACCATCGGTATGAAAGCTCCCGATAAGTTCGGCTCGATGCTGGCGATAGGTCTTACCATTCAGGTGGGCATTCAGGCGTTTATGAACATGGCGGTGGTAACAAACACAATCCCGAATACCGGTATCAGCCTTCCCTTTTTCAGCTACGGCGGCACCTCGCTTGTTATGCTGCTCGCACAGATGGGGGTTGTGCTGTCGGTTTCAAGGCATATCGGGGCCGCCGAATGACGGCGCAGGGAGGGTCAGGATGCGCGTATTGATTACAGGCGGCGGCACCGCAGGCCATATCAATCCGGCTTTGGCGATTGCCGCTAAAATAAAAAAGGAAAACCCCGACGCTGAAATCCTGTTTGTCGGGGCAAAGGGCAGGATGGAAACCCGGCTTGTGCCGCAGGCGGGATATCAAATCAAGACAATCAATGTGCAAGGGTTCCAGCGCAGGATAACTGCGAAAAATATCGCCCGCAACGCCGCGGCGGCTTTTTGGGCGGTGGCGTCGGGAATTGAGTGCGCAAAGATTATAAAACAGTTTAAGCCCGACATCGCGATAGGCACCGGCGGCTATGTCAGCGGTCCGGTTTTGCGCAAGGCGGCAAAGCTCGGCATACCGGTTTTGATACACGAGGCCAACGCCTACCCCGGCATGACTGTGCGCATGCTCGCGAAATACGCTGACGCGGTGCTGATTGCGGCGAAGGAAGCGCGCGGATACCTTCCCGCGACCGCAAAGGTTATAGTTACGGGCAATCCGCTGCGGGCTGAGTTTTTGAATTTGCAGGATTATGAGACCGCCCGTAAAGAGCTCGGTCTCGACGAGCGGCCGGTGGTGCTTTCGTTAGGGGGGAGCCTTGGGGCGCGGCGGATAAACGAGGTTATGACCGAGGTTTTAATCAAAAGCCACAGGGAAGGCGGTATCCAGCACATACACGCGACCGGCAGCGCGGGGTACCGGGATGTCGTATCTCGGCTTAAAGCGCACGGCATTACCGGCAAGGACAAAAATATACAGGTGCATGAGTATATCAACGACATGGCGCGCTGCATGGCGGCGGCCGACCTTGTGATTTCCCGCTGCGGGGCGATGACTTTAAGCGAGCTCCCCGCGGCAGGCAAGCCATCGATTTTAATTCCCTCGCCCAACGTCGCCGAAAATCACCAGTACCACAACGCAATGGCTCTGGTAAACAAGGGGGCGGCCGTCTGCATCGAGGAGAAGAACCTGTCGGCGGACACCCTGTGGCGTGAAATAAAAAGGATTACGTCCTCCCCCGGTTTAATGCGGAGGATGGCTGAGAACGCGCGGCGGGAGGCGATTTACGACGCCGCCGACCGTATCTATGACGCAATCCTGATGACGCTGGCTGAACGGGGTATTAATCCGAAATAGAATACAGACAAAACGGGTTGTGAAGATTGATAAAAGCCCGCCGGCAGTCATATACCGGCGGGCTGGGTTTATAAAGAGATAAATAGGGCGGTTGTTTTGCCGCGGAGTTTATTTAAACTCCGGCAGCCAGCCCTTGTGCGCTTCGATTAAGTCGTCGCACAGCGAGACGATGTCGTCAATTGACAGTTCGGAAGAGGTGTGGGGGTCGAGCATTGCGGCCATATAGATGTATTCCTTTTTCAGGGTTTCGGCCGCCTTGATTGTCATTAGCTGCGTATTGATGTTGGTTCTGTTCAATGCCGCGCACTGCTCAGGTAGCTCACCGACATAGCAGGGGTTAATCCCGTTGCGGTCCACCATGCACGGCACCTCGACGCAGGCGTTTTGCGGCAGGTTGGTTATAAGCCCGGTGTTCAGCACGTTGCCGTGAATGCGGTAGGGTACATCATTGAGGACGGCGTTGATGATGTAAGAGGCAAATTCGTGGCTCTTTTTATGCTGAATGAGGCTGTTATGAAGCAGGGACTCTCTCATCTTGTTCCATTCGCTAATCTGGCGCTCACAACGACGCGGATACTCGTCCAGCGGGATTTTGAACCTGTCAATCAGCTCAGGGTATTTGTCTTTGATGAAATAGGGCAGGTATTCGGCTGAGTGTTCGCTGGATTCGGTTACATAGTAGCCGAAACGCTTCATTATCTCAAGGCGGACAAGGTCCCTGCCCTCCTTGTTGTAGTCGGGCGAGGACGCGCGGCGCTTAATCTCAGGGTACAGGTCGTTTCCGCTAAGGTCCTCGATTTTAAGCAGCCACGCCTGATGGTTGATACCGGCGATTTCCCATCTGGTCTTGTCCACATACTCGTCCATACCGAGTGTTTTAAGCAGCACATTGGCGCACACCTGCACCGAATGGCACAGCCCCACTGTTTTAATATTCGTGAAACGCTGCATATATCCGGTGAGTGTTGCCATCGGGTTTGTGTAGTTCAATAATAAAGCGCGGGGAGAAAGCCGCTCGATGTCGTTGGCGTAGTCCATCATCACCGGTATGGTGCGGAGCGCGCGGAATATCCCGCCAATCCCGATGGTGTCCGCGATTGTCTGGCTAAGCCCGTATTTTTTCGGGACCTCAAAATCGATAACCGTGCTCGGCCTGTATCCGCCGACCTGAATTGCGTTTACAATAAAGTCGGCTCCGGTGAAGGCCTCGGTGCGGTCCAGGGTTTTTGTGATGTTCGCCCTTCCGTTTGCAGTTTTGTTTATGTTGCATAGGATTTGATAGGAATCGTCGAGGCGCTGGGGGTCTATATCGAACAGACAGACATCAAAATCGCCAAGCTCCGGCGTGAGGATGCAGTCCCCGATTACGTTGCGGGCAAAGGTGGTGCTTCCCGCGCCTATAAAAGTAATTTTCATAAATAAATCACCCTTTTACAGAAAAAAATCACGATTTTTCAACTACCAGTATACAGCCGGCCGGAGCAAAACAAAAGTGCAGAATGTTGCCAATACTATTGCTAATGTTGCATTTTGTATAACAATATGTTATTTTTATTAAAAGGGGCGGTGTTATGTTCAAAAAAAACTCTGACGCCAGCCGGGAAATCAGTTATACGCCGGTAAGCGCCCCTCCCCCCGCGTGCACGTCCATCTATGTTCACCAGTGCGGCACAGAAAAGTGCGCGAAAGGCCATTCGTTCGGCCCGGCAATCAGGGAGCATTACCTGATACATTGCGTCTTTTCCGGCAAGGGAAAATTCTTTGATGGAGAGCACACTTATTATCTGCGCAAAGGGCAGGGCTTTTTGATTGTGCCGAAAATTGTTACCTTTTATCAGGCTGACATGGAACAGCCATGGGAGTACGGGTGGGTTGGTTTCAGCGGCTCGGACGCAGGCCATATCCTGCGCCAGTGCGGAATCGGCAGGGAACGCCCGGTCTTTGATTTTTCGAAGGTTGAGGAAGTCAAAAGCTGTATCGAGAGGATTGTCGTGCAGCACGGCACCGGCGGCAACAGCTTTGAGACTACGTCGAGCGTTTTTTTGTTTTTTTCGTTAATCCAGAGCAATGACAGCCGAAAATTTTCGGGACTCGGCACTTTTGACCGCGCGGCCGATTATATACACAAAAACTATTCCTACCCGCTGACAATTCCGGAGGTCGCCGGCTTTGCGGGTGTTACCCGCAGCCAGCTTTTCCGTATTTTCAAACAGACCCTTGGGGTCTCCCCTCAGGAGTATTTAATCAGGATACGGCTTCAGAACGCGGTGCGGCTGATGCGCACCACCGGGCTGTCGGTTACCGAAATCCTGTACTCGTGCGGGTTCAACGACCCCAGCCATTTTTCAAGGCAGTTTAAACTGCGGTACGGGGTTACCCCTTCGGAATACCTCAAAACTGTTCGGGAAAACGGGTTGTCCGCGCCGATTGGCGATTAATATGATTGCCGAAAGCATAAGCGGCCGCGCCGGCCGCGGCATTTGCATGTGTGCAGGCGATATGCCTTTGAAAAACGGACAAACGGGGGCTTGCCTTTGTTATGGCCGATAAAAAAACGGTAACCTGACGCCGGCGCAACCTGCACCTTGTATTTAATAGCAGTTTCCAGTATAATACTATTTATGATGACAGCGGTATTAATACAATTTCGGACACAGGAGAATAATTATGCTAGACTTGCTGTTTAATTGGAGAGCTTATTCCCCGCTTGACGTTGTTTTCATCCTTTTATCGTATGCGATGATAATCCTGATTGCGCTGCCCGTGCACGAGCTTGCGCACGCCTTTGCCGCGGACCGGATGGGAGACCCGACCGCAAGGTGGAACGGGCGGCTTACTTTAAACCCACTTGCCCATCTCGATGTTGTCGGGACGTTGATGATACTGTTTTTCCGGTTTGGGTACGCAAAACCGGTTCCGGTAAACCCGCGCAATTTCAGAGAGTATAAAAAAGGCATGATTATAACCTCTGTTGCCGGCCCTCTTTCAAACTTGGCTCTGAGTCTGGCTTCGCTTGCAATCCTGAGGCTTTTGCTTTTTGTGCCTTCGCCCCCTCTTTTTTCACATCTGGCAACAATCCTGCTGTGGAACTTCGCTCAGGTCAATATATTTCTGGCAATCTTTAACCTCATGCCGGTGCCGCCGCTGGACGGGTACCGCATAATATCGAATTTTATCCCTCCCAGATGGGCATATTCTATTGAGCGGTATCAGCTTTTTATAACCATCGGGTTTATTGTTCTGGTATTGGGCGGCAGGTTCGGCTATATAATTCAGTTTATAGCAAATCCGATTTTCAAGCTGTTTTTGTTTATAACCGGTTTGGGTTGAGAATAAAACGGGAGAAGATATGGAAACAATATCCTTTAAAGTGCCGGGTTTTGAAGGCCCGCTCGACTTGCTGCTGCACCTTGTGCAGAAAAACAAGCTGAATATTATGGATATCCCGATTTCCGAGCTGCTTGAGCAGTATACCAAGGTGATTGAGGAGTGGAGAAGCCTCGATTTGGAGATAACCTCTGAGTTTCTGGAGATGGCGGCCCGCCTTGTATACATCAAGACCGTCATGCTTTTGCCTAAGCATGACGAAGCCGAGCAGTTAAGGCAGGAACTGAGCGGGGAGCTGATGGAATATCAGCTCTGTAAGGAGATGGCCGCAAAGCTTTTCGCGCTCAACGTAGGCGGGGATATTTTTGTCCGGTACCCGATGGAAATCGAGCCGGACCGCACGTACCGCCGCACCCATCCGGCGGATACCCTGCCTGACGCGTACCTTGCCGCCGCGGGCAGGGGAAGGCGCCGCCTGCCGCCGCCGGCAAAGGCGTTCAGCGGGATTGTGGCGCGGCAGATAGTGTCCGTCCCCTCAAAAATCATCTATGTGTTAAGGCGGCTGTATAAGCAGAATAAAGTCCAGTACCTGAAAATGTTTGAAAACTCAAAAAGCAGGTCCGAGCTTGTCGCTATTTTCCTTGCGCTGCTAGAGTTGATAAAATCCAGCAAAATACAGGTCAGGGGCGAAGGGAAAAACCAGTACGTGTGCCTCGCGCGGGCGGCAAAAAGGAGCAGGCAAGCCGGAGCCGCGCGCACCCAAAGCTGAAAGGCGGATAATGTCAGATGGAGATAAAGCATTACCAGTCGATAATTGAAGCAGTGCTTTTTGCGAGCGGCGAGCCGGTCGAGCTGACAAGGCTTGCCGAGGCGATTGAGATTGATACCGATACCGCCGAGCGGCTGACCGAGGCTCTCATGCACGAGACCAACGCAAGGCCGGGCGGAATCAGGATTGTCCGGCTCGGCAGGTGCTATCAGATGTGTACCAGATTGGAATACGCCTCGTATATACGGAAAGCGCTCGACATAAGGCGCAATATGCCGCTGTCGCAGGCGGCGATGGAAGTGCTCGCGATTATTGCCTATAACCAGCCGGTTACCAGAGCGTATATCGAACAGGTCAGGGGCGTGGACTGCGACGCGGTAATTCAGGGGCTTGTCGCCAAAAACCTTGTGGAGGAAAAAGGGCGCCTCGATTTGCCGGGCCGCCCGCTGATTTACGGCACCACCGCCGATTTTCTCCGGTGCTTCGGGCTTTCTTCGCTGGACGAGCTGCCGCCCATCCCGCAGCCGGGCGGGGAAGAAATGGGAGAAACAAGTATTGACGGGATAATCGAAAGCTCGTCTGCGGACGGGGCAGAGGAGAGCCCGGTTGAAACCGCTGTCGGCGCTGCGATGGAATGAGGTATGCCTGTTGCTGATATTGAAGATTATTCTTGGCGTTATCGCGGCTTTGCTGGCCCTTTTGCTGGTGCCTGTCCGTTTAAGCGCGGTCTTCGACGGGGATTTGAAAGTCAGCTTATACCTGCTGCTTTTTAAGCTCAGGCTGTACCCTGGTCCCGCGTTTTTTGAAAGAATGAGGCTCAAAGGACAGCGAAAGCGAAAGGAGGAGCCGGAGCTTCCCCGCGCCGAAAAGGTGCTGAAGGAGGAAGGCGTCCGCGCGGTAATCGAATACTATCTGCAAATCGGCAGGCTGCTCAAAAGCGCCGCGGAAAGGCTTATGCGCGCAATCACCGTGGACAGGCTGTACCTTGACGTTCTGGTCGCCTCTGGCGACGCCGCGCAGACCGCGATTGACTACGGAAAAATCTGCGCGGTCGTCTATCCTATTCAGGCGCTGATTGAAAGCAAAATGCGGGTGCGCCGCCGGGCGATAAACATTTCCACCGATTTTTTGCATGACAGCGGCGAGCTCAAAGCGGATATAAGACTTCATGCGGTCCCTATCAGGGTTTTATGGGCAATTCTGCTGTTTTTTATAGGCTATGCTGGAAATACTACTGACGATTCGCTTGAAAAGATTGCACAGCGACAGTGAGGAAATAAAACTAGAAAAGAGGTTGAGATTATGGCAGAGAACAACTTACAGGGCATTTTAGGGGTTTCGATGGATAAAATCCGCGAGATGGTTGACGTAAATACCATTGTTGGGGAGGCAATCCATACTCCGGACGGCGTTACCCTGATACCCGTTTCAAGGGTGTCGTACGGGTTTGCGGCCGGCGGCTCCAATATCCCGTCAAAATCCCAGTCCGAACTGTTCGGAGGGGGCAGCGGCGCGGGTATTAACATCACGCCGGTTGCCTTTATCGTTATTCATGAAGGAAACGTGCAGGTAATCCCGATTGTGTCAAAACCCGATTCAGGCGACAAGATTGTCAATCTGGTGCCCGAACTGTTTGACAAGATAACCGCGCTTTTCCGCAAGAAAAAGGATACCACCGAAAAGGTTGAATTCACCGGCGGGGACGACCCGTCAATAACGGTTACCGAAACCACCACAAAATCATAGCGTTAGCATTTCAACACAAACACCTGCATAGTTTTTAAAAGGCAGGTGGTTTTGTTGTTGAGAAAGAGTTTAATCCTTTTTATCTGTATCGCCGCAGTTATTTGCTCGCCGGGGCTGTGGAACGCCGCAGCGGGGATTGGCGCGCTGTCGTCTGCTTCCGCCGTCCTGTACGAGCCGGACTCAAAGCGGGTGCTCCACGGGAAGGGCGCCGACTCTCCCCGCCCGATGGCGAGCACCACAAAGATTATGACCGCCCTTCTTGCAATCGAGCTGTCCCCGCTTGACAGGGTTATCACCGTTCCCGAACAGGCGGTGAGGGTAGAGGGCTCATCGCTCGGACTCAGCGGCGGCGACAGGATAACCATGCTGGATTTGGTTACCGGCATGCTGCTTGAATCCGGCAACGATGCGGCCAATGCCGTCGCATTTGCGGTCGCGGGGAGCATTGAGGCTTTCGTGCGGCTTATGAACCGGCGGGCAAAGGAAATCGGGATGAAAAACACCTTTTTTGCAACCCCGTCCGGGCTGGATGAAGACGGGCACCGCTCCACCGCTTATGACATGGCGCTACTTGCGGCGGAGGCGATAAAAAACCCGGTCATCGCAAAGATTTGCGCCAGCAAATCCGCGCTGATTGTGTTCGGCGACCCTCCCAGAAAGGTGAGGGTAACCAACCACAACAGGCTGCTTCATCTTTACCCGCACGCTGTCGGGATGAAGACGGGGTTTACAAAAAAATCCGGGCGCTGTCTTGTTTCGGCGGCCGAAAAAGACGGGGTAAGGCTGATTGCGGTTACCCTGAAGGCAGGCGACGACTGGAACGACCATATTAAGATGTACGAGTACGGGTTCTCGCTTGTCGAGTTGGTTGCCTTTCCGGCACAGGATTTGCCGGATTTGGACGTCGCGGGCGGGCGCGTCAATAAAGTTGCTCTCAAAATGGACGCCCCGCCATCCAAAGTGCTGCTCAAAGAGGAAAAAAGCAAGCTGCGCGCCGAGTTAAGCCTGCCCAAGTTTTTGATTGCGCCGGTGAAATCCGGCGAGACCGTCGGCAGCGTCAGATATTTCGCGGGGGACAGGGAAATCTGCAAGGCGGATATAAAGGCCGCCGCCGAAGTTACGGCAAGGCCGGTCGCGGGCTTTTTTGAGCGGGTTTTGCGGCGATTTGCAGAGTTTTTTCGCGCACTGGCAAGATTATGACGGCGCGGTGTATCGGATTTTTCGACAAAGGAATGACGGGCTTTAATGGCATATATAAGGCTTCAGAAACTGCTTTCCGAATGCGGTGTGGCTTCAAGGCGGAAAGCGGAGGAGATGATAATAGAGGGGAGAGTAAAGCTCAACGGGCGCACTGCCGGATTAGGCGACAAGGCGGACCCGAAAAGAGATATTGTAACGGTTGACGGGGAAAGAGTCCGGCCGCCGGAACGCTTTGTCTATATAATGCTCAACAAACCGCGCGGCTACGTAACCACCATGAAAGACGAGAAGGGCCGCAAATGCGTGGCGGATTTGGTATCGGACGCCGGAGCGCGGCTGTTTCCGGTCGGCAGGCTTGACCGCGATTCCGAGGGTCTTCTGATTTTGACCAACGACGGGGAGTTCGCGAATTCGGTCATCCACCCGTCAAAGCACGTTCCTAAAACCTACCGGGCAACCTTAAAGCCCCAGCCTACCGACGAACAGCTTGAGCTGTTTCGGCAGGGAATGTACCTTGAAGGGGAAGACACCAAAACCGCGCCTGCGGAAATCCGCATAGTATCCGGTGAAAACACCGACGGCACCCGCTCGGAGCGGGTGGTCGCCGAAGTGGTTTTGCACGAAGGCAGGAACAGGCAGATTAGAAGGATGTTTGAAAGCATGGATATAGAGGTGGCGCGGCTTCGCCGTATCGCAATCGGACAGGTCAGGCTCGGCGGACTCAAGCCCGGAAAATGGCGGGAGCTTGAGCCGGCCGAGGTGCGGTCGCTGCTCAAAGCCGCACAGCCGACGCGGCCAGGCACCGCCGGAATGCAGGGGGGACAGAGAGATGGCAGCCGTCCCTTCGGCCGTTAAAAAGAGTATAAACCCCATAAAAAAGAATGAAATTGATTGCGTGGTAAATATTACCTCCTCGATTTCCGCCGTTCTGGAGAATAGGCCGGAAATTGAGTAATATTTACCTTTTGTTTTTTAACATTATTGTTATTTAGGTAAATATAAGTTATAATAAATCTAATTTGCGCTTAGTAAAAGAAAGCTGTTAAACCAACCGCAGCTTGCTGTTTTGTAAAAGGTTTTGTGTCAAGCCATCGAATGGAGGAAACAGGAATGAAACAGCAGAACCAGCAGAATTTGTCTGACGCCGCTTTTGCACAGGAAGGCTCTCAAGCTCGCGCTCGCCTTATGAGCCTGTTTGACGAGTCAACCTTTGTGGAAATAGACAGACTGGTCTGTTATCAGGATACCCCGGCCGGGGTCGTCGCCGGATACGGCACGGTCGAAGGCTGCCCGGTCTATGCCTTCGCGCAGGACCGCAGTGTCCGGCTTGGGGCGGTCGGCAAGGCCGAGGCGGATAAAATCCGCAAAATATATGAGCTTGCCGCCCAAAACGGCGCGCCCGTCGTCGGGATATTCGACAGCGACGGCGCGAAACTGGAGCAGGGAATTGACGCTTTGGATTCAATAGCCGAAATCCTCCTTGCCTCCAACAACATATCCGGAGTGGTGCCGCAGATAGCGGTTGTCGCCGGCGCCTGTGTAGGCTCGGCCTCTGTGGTCGCCGCGAACGCGGATATTGTCGTCGCCGTCAAAGGCACGGATTATTACCTGAATCCGGGCGACGGCAACGAGGCCGCGGATATTTTAGCCGAGAGTGCGGACGCCGCGGTAAAAAAAGCCCGCGCGCTTATTGCCCTACTGCCGTCAAACAACCTATCCCCGCCGCTGTCGTATGACTCCGAGGACGGCGCAATGCGGGAATGCAGCGGGGTTATCAACGTAATCGAGGCGGTCGCTGACGCCGGCAGTCTGATTGTCCTCGGAGAAGGCGTCAATAAAACCGCTCTGGCGCGGGTAGACGGGGTTGTCTGCGGGCTTGTCGCGCTGTCCGAGACAAGGCTGTCCCAGGCCGAGGCGTCGAGGATTGCCCGCTTCGTCCGGCTGTGCGACGGGTTTTCAATTCCGGTCGTTACCTTTGTGGATTTTGAAGGGTTCGACAGCGTCAAGGGCGCGGCTCAGCTTTCGCATGCTTACGCCGAAGCCACTACTGTCAAAATTACCGTCGTCGCCGGCAAGGCTTACGGCGCGGCGTATATTGCGGTTGCGGGCAAACCCGCCGGCGCCGATGTGGTGCTCGCGTGGCCGTCCGCGGTTATACTGCCGCTGCCGCCTGAAGCCGCAATCCATATCTTCTGGCAGGAAAGGCTGAAAGAACTTGACAATCCGGTGGAAGGCCGCAAAAAGCTGGCGGAAGAATACGTCAAAACCGAAGGGAACGCCGTATCCGCCGCTCAAAAAGGCTATGTAACCGACGTGATACCGCAGGATGAGACAAAATCAAAACTGTCTGCGGTGTTGGATATGATGTCCGGCAAGCGGGTCTCCCGCCTGCCCAAGAAACATTCGAACATTCTTCTTTAATTCTGATGTGGAAAGGACTGGACTGATTTATGAAAAGGTTCAACATCACAGTAAACGGACGCGCTTACGATGTTTTAGTTGAAGAAATAGACGGGTATTCGGCTCCCGCCGCTCCCGTTCCCGCTCCCATGCCCGCGCCTGCTCCCATGCCCGCGGCAGCGCCGCAGCCGGCGCCGGCCGCCGCTTTGGATGTTGAGACAGAGAACACCGAGCCCATAAACGCCCCCATGCCCGGTACCATTGTGGATGTAATGGTAAAAGCCGGGGACAAGGTTGAAAAAGGGCAGGTTCTCCTGCTGTTGGAGGCCATGAAGATGGAGAACGAAATCATGGCCCCGCGCGACGCCGTTATCGCAGGCGTTCATGTCAGCAAGGGAGCGAGCGTCAATTCCGGCGAGCTGATGATAACCCTTGTTAAGTGAGTTTATCCCGTTAGAAAGGAATGAAAAGATTTGGCCAGAGTAGGCATTACCGAAACCGTACTGCGCGACGCCCATCAATCCCTTGTCGCCACCCGCATGACAACGGAAGAGATGCTGCCGGTACTCGAATTGCTTGACGACGTAGGGTATCATTCAGTCGAGTGCTGGGGCGGAGCGACGTTCGACGCCTGCCTTCGCTTTTTGGACGAGGACCCGTGGGAGCGCTTGCGCACCATACGCAAAAAAATGCCTAATACAAAGCTGCAGATGTTGTTTCGCGGCCAGAATATGCTGGGCTACCGCCACTATGCCGACGATGTCGTGGGATATTTTGTCGAGAAATCGGTCGCGAACGGCATTGACATTATCCGAATATTTGACGCGCTTAACGATATCCGCAATCTGGAAGCGTCAATAAAAGCCGCGAAAAAAGAGCCGGGCGCGCATATTCAGGCTGCGATTTCATATACCACCAGCCCGGTCCACGATATAGAGTATTTCGTAAAATATGCCAGGGAGCTTGAAAACCTCGGCGCCGATTCAATCTGTATCAAGGATATGGCGGGCCTGCTGGTGCCTTACAGGACATACGAGCTTGTCAAGGCGTTGAAAGATAATATCAAGGTCCCCATTCAGCTTCATTCCCACTTTACCGCCGGCATTGCGGACATGGTTATGCTCAAAGGCATTGAAGCCGGGGTGGACATAATCGACACCGCGCTGTCCCCGCTCGGCATGGGCACTTCCCACCCGCCGACCGAGTCGATGGTGGCGGCTCTGGCGGACTCGCAGTACGACACAGGACTTGATTTGCTGAAGATTGACAGGGTGAGCCGCTACTTCTATTCCCTGCGCCAGAAATATATCGACAGCGGGCTGCTCAACCCCAAAATGCTTGAAGTTGACACTAAGGCGCTGATTTATCAGGTGCCCGGCGGCATGCTTTCAAATCTTGTCAGCCAGCTAAAGCAGGCGGGCAGGGAAGACATGCTCTCCGAGGTTTTGGAGGAAGTCCCCCGCGTGCGGAAAGACGCCGGCTACCCGCCTCTGGTAACGCCGACATCCCAGATAGTCGGAACTCAGGCGGTGCTGAACGTAATCAACGGCGAGCGCTACAAGATGGTTACCAAGGAATTCAAAGGCCTTATCAGGGGCGAATACGGCAGGACGCCCGCCGAAATAGAGCCTGAATTTGTAAAAAAAATCATCGGCGACGAGGAGCCGATTACCTGCCGGCCAGCCGATTTGCTTGAGCCTGAGCTCGACAGGCTGCGCAGCGAAATCAGCGAATGGTATGAGCAGGAAGAGGATATACTGACTTATGCCCAGTTCGGTCAGGTCGCGGTTAAGTTTTTTGAAAAGCGCAGGAACAAAAAATACGGTATCGACGGCAAACACCTTAATTTGGAAGAAAAAGTTCATCCTGTCTGATACTTTCTATTTAATTATGTTTACAGAATTTGGCTGGTTTTTTAACCAGCCTTTTCAAAACGCATTATCGCCGTAATTATATCTGCGTTCTGCCATGTTGACAGGACGTCGGGGAAACTGGTAAAATAACCTAGGTTAAAGGGATGATCAGGTTGTTAAGAAGTATGACTGGTTACGGCCGTTTTCAGGAAACGGTCGACGGGATGGACATCACTGTTGAAATAAGGGCGGTAAACCACCGGTATTACGAGTATTCTTCCCGAATCCCGCGCGCTTTCGGTTTTTTGGACGAACGGCTGAAACCATACGTGCAGAAATTCATTTCGCGCGGCAAAGTCGATGTTTTTGTGTGGGTTGAGACGCTCGACGCGCCCGGCTGTGAGGTGTGCGTCAACCATTCCCTTGTCAAAAGCTATCTGAAAGCGGTTGACGAGCTGGCGGAAAGATACGGGCTAAAAAACGATTTGCCGGTCCATGAGCTCGCGCGGTTTCCGGACGTGCTGACGGTGCAGAAGACGCCGGAGGACGAGGAAGCCGTCTGGCTTGCGGTTAAAACCGTCGCCGACAAAGCCCTTGCCCGGTTTGTGGAAATGCGGGAACAAGAGGGCAGAGCCCTTTGCGAGGATATATTAAACAGGGCGAACGCAATCCTTGAAGGGGTCGAAATCATTGAGAAAAGGTCTCCGGTAACCGTCAGGGAGCACATGGAAAAGGTTAAGGCGCGAATGCGGGAACTGCTGTCGGACGCCGCTGTTGACGAGCAGAGGCTGCTCACCGAGGCCGCAATCTACGCGGATAAAATCTCGGTTGCCGAGGAGACGGTGAGAATCCGCAGCCATATAAAACAGCTTCGGTCAATCCTTGACAGCGCCGAGCCGGTCGGCCGGAAGTTGGATTTTCTGGTGCAGGAAATCAACCGCGAAGCCAACACAATCGGGGCAAAGTGCCAGGACATAGAGCTGGCGAGGATTGTAATTGATATAAAAGCCGGGATAGAGAAAATCAGGGAGCAAATTCAGAACATTGAATAACAGACACAGCCGGTCTTTCAAAAAAGTTCAGTTGATTTTTTATGATAACCGCGCCTTTGCAGCACACTAATATGGAAAGGACCATGGTTTGAGATGAAGCTTATCAACATCGGCTTTGGGAACATGGTTTCGGCAAACCGCCTTGTCGCGATTGTCAGTCCCGAATCCGCGCCCATAAAGCGGATTATACAGGACGCAAAAGACAGGGGAGCGCTGATTGACGCCACTTACGGAAGACGTACCCGCGCGGTGCTGATTACCGACAGCGACCACATCATCCTGTCCGCGGTACAGCCGGAAACGGTCGCCAACCGGATGAACGGGCAATACGAGGACGACGAAAGGGAAGAAAGCGATAATGAATAATCGCGGGATGTTAATTATTCTGTCAGGCCCGTCCGGTTCGGGCAAGGGCACTATCGTCCGGCAGCTTTTGAAGCAGAGGGACGACACCGTTCTTTCTGTTTCGGTTACAACACGTGCGCCGCGTACCGGGGAACGGGAGGGCGTGCATTATTATTTTAAAACAGAGCAGGAGTTTGAAAGACTGATTGAAAACGGCGAACTGCTTGAGTACGCCGAATACAACGGCGATTACTACGGCACCCCTGTGAAGCCTGTGGAAAAGTGTGTCAGGGAAGGCAAAAACGTGATTCTGGAAATCGAGGTGCAGGGCGCGGAAAAGGTGATGGATAAACGGGAGGACATCGTTTCAATCTTTATCACCGCCCCGTCGCTGACCGAGCTTGAGCGCAGGCTGCGCCGCAGGGGCAGCGAGACGGACGCATCGATTGAACAGCGGCTGAAAATCGCGCGCTGGGAGCTTACGAGGGCGTTCAGGTACGATTATGTGGTGCTGAATGATGAGGTCCCTTTGGCGGTCGAGCGCATACAGGCGATTATCAGCGCGGAATCCATGAGATTTGCCCGGATGGAGAACTTTATTCTGGAGGTCATCAATAATGCTTAAAGTTATTAATCTTGAAAAATATGATATAAACAGATACGCGCTTGTGCTTGCGGTCGCAAAGCGCGCAAGGCAGATTGCGAACGAGGCCGAGCAAAAAAGCATTATTCTGACCGAAAAGCCGGTCAGCCTTTCGATACTTGATTTTGAAAGCGGGGCATACAAAATCCACATCGGCAAATAGCCATATGGTCGTAAAGCAAAGGGGAGAAATAAATGGTACTGCCCAAAATCGCCAAAATCGCCGTCGAGAAGGCAGCGTTTCATTTTGACAAGCTTTACGACTATTATATCCCCGACTCGCTCGGCAGTATTGAGCGCGGCTGCAGGGTGATTGTCCCTTTCGGGGGAGGGAACCGCAAAACTCAGGGCATAATTATGGATTTCGGGGAGACCCCGAACGTCGCCAAGCTCAAGCCGGTTTTTGCGGCGCTGGATAAACAGCCGCTTTTAAACGACGAACTGCTTGAGCTTGCGGTTTGGCTGAAAGAGAGGACTTTCTGCAGCGTTTTTGACGCGGTAAAAGCCATGCTGCCGACCGGACTTTACCTGCGCATTAAGCCGGTATATAAGGCTGCGGATACCCCCGCGTCGGTCCTTGAACAGCTGTCAAGGGAAGAGCGCGCCGTTTATTACTGCGTCGCCGATTATCCGAAAGGCATTGAGCGCGGCCGGCTGCTTTCAAAGCTGGGGTTTACCGAGGACAACGATTTGCCCGACAGGCTGGTGCGGCTCGGCATACTTGAGCGCGCCGACGGCGCATTCCAGAAAATCGGAGACGCGACAATCCGGATGGTGAGACTTTCGGTCAGCGAGGAAGAATTGAGCGAGGTGGTATCCGTCCTGCGCTGCACCGAGAAACAAAAAAGGGTGCTTAAGCTACTGGTGGAAGTCGGCTGCGCCTCGGTAAAGGAAATCGGCTATTACTGTTCGGCCGGCCCGGCGGTGATAACCGCGCTTGAAAAGAAGGGGCTGGTCGAGTGTTACAACAGCGAGGTGCTGCGCACCCCGTATTCATTTTACGGAACTCCAGAAATCAAATCCGCAAAGCTCAACCGCGAACAGCAGCAGGCGTTTGACGAGCTTTTGCAGTTGTATAAAAGCGGCAGGGCTTCCGCTTCCCTGTTATACGGGGTAACCGGCAGCGGCAAGACCGAGGTCTACATGAACCTGATTGACAGGGTAATAGCCGACGGCCGGCACGTTATTGTGCTTGTGCCTGAGATTTCGCTCACTCCTCAAATGCTTTCGCTGTTTATCAAGAGGTACGGCAGCAGAGTTGCCGTCCAGCACAGCGGGCTTTCAATCGGCGAGCGAATGGACGAGTGGAAGAGGATTAAAAGGGGAGAGGCGCTGATTACCGTCGGTACCCGCTCGGCGGTGTTTGCGCCGGCCGAAAACATCGGGCTTATCGTGATGGACGAGGAGCAGGAGCACACCTATAAATCCGAATCCTCCCCGCGGTACCACGCGCGGGACGTCGCGCGTTTCCGCTGCGCCAGGCACAACGCGCTGCTGCTTCTGACTTCGGCGACCCCGTCGGTCGAGACCTATCAGGCCGCGATGAACGGGCGGTACTCGTTTCAGAAGCTGGCCAGACGATACGGCAGGGCTAAACTCCCCGAAGTTGAAATCGTGGACATGAGAGAACAGCTTGACATACACGGAGGGCTGGTCAGCGACCGCCTAAAACAGGAGATTGAAGACACTTTGGAGCAGGGCAGGCAGGCGATACTGCTGCTCAACCGCCGCGGCTACAACACCTTTGTATCCTGCCGCGGCTGCGGACATGTGATTACCTGCCCGAACTGCAGTATCAGCCTGACCTACCACCGCGCGAACGACAGGTTCATGTGCCATTACTGCGGCTATTCCCAAAGCCCGCTCACCCTCTGTCCAGAATGCGGCTCAAATAAAATCCGGTATTCGGGACTGGGCACCCAAAGGGCCGAGCAAGAGTTGTCCGAGCTTTTCCCGAATGCGAGGATACTGAGGATGGACACCGACGCCACCATGTCCAGGATTTCGTATGAGGAAAAGTTCGGCAAGTTTGCGAAAGGCGAATACGATATAATGGTCGGTACCCAGATGGTCGCAAAGGGGCTGGATTTTCCGAACGTAACGCTGGTCGGGGTTTTGCTGGCTGACATGTCGCTGTACGCCGGGGATTTTAGAAGTTTTGAAACCACTTTCGCGCTGCTGACACAGGTGGTGGGGCGGGCGGGGCGCAGGGACGCGCCCGGCAAAGCCATCATACAGACATACACCCCCGAAAACCATGTCATAGAACTGGCGTCAAAGCAGGATTATCAAGGCTTTTTTAAAATCGAAATCGCGGCCCGCAAAATGATGAAATATCCACCGTACACCGACTTGTGCATGTTCGGTTTTTTGGGCAAGGAAGAATCCGAGGTAAAACAGGCCGCGATGAGGTTTTTAAAAATGCTGGAAAACGCGGTAACCGGCGAATACAAAGAGCTTCCGGTAATCGTTCTGGACCCGACCCCCGCCTCGGTGGCCAAAGTAGCGGGGAAATACAGGTATAAAATCATAATGAAGACGATTAACAACTCGCTGTTGAGAAAAATGACCGAACGGCTTTTGATTGATTTTTCGCGTTCGCCGGAAAACAAGTCGGTATCGGTTTTTGTGGATATAAACCCTGAATACATACTCTGACAAGCAGTATTTTTGAAAGGAAATTGATATGGCTATCAGGAAGATTTTAACCGAAAATGAGGATTTGCTGCACAAGAAAAGCAAGCCGGTTACCGAGTTTAACGAGCGGTTGTGGCAGCTGCTTGACGATATGGCCGAAACATTAAAGCAGGCCGACGGTGTCGGGCTCGCCGCGCCTCAGGTCGGAGTCTTAAGGCGGGTGTTCATCATGGATTTGGGCGACGGGGTTGTGGAAGTGATAAACCCGGAATTCGTCGAAAAAAAGGGCAGGCAGGAAGATGTCGAGGGCTGCCTTTCCTGTCCGGGTGAATACGGGATTACCGTAAGGCCGGCTTATGTCAAAATCAAAGCGCAGGACCGCCACGGCAACGAGTTTTTCCTTGACGGGGAAGAGCTGAAGGCGCGCTGCATTTGCCATGAGTACGACCATCTCGACGGGATTTTGTTCAAAAAGCACGTAATCCGAATGCTTGACGACCAGTCGGAATAATAGTCTGAAAGGTAGTGGATTGCCGGTTGAAAATCATATTCATGGGCACCCCCCGGTTTGCGGTCCCGTGCCTTGAAAGGCTGATTATGGACGGGCACCAGATTGTACTGGTTGTAACCCAGCCCGACAGGCCCAAAGGGCGCGGCTATAAAACCGCGCCCTCTGCGATAAAGGAGGCCGCAGTAAAGCGCGGACTTCCGGTGTACCAGCCGGACACCTTAAAAAACAATCAGCAGGCGCGGGAAAAGCTGAAAAGCTGCGGCGCCGACGTGGCGGTGGTGGTCGCTTTCGGCCAAATCCTGCCGCCCGAAGTTTTGTCCATACCCCAATACGGCTGTATAAACGTCCACGCCTCCCTGTTGCCGAAATACCGCGGCGCGGCGCCGATACAGTGGGCGATAATAAACGGGGAGACCGAGACCGGGGTTACCACAATGATGATGGACGCCGGCCTTGACACCGGCGATATGCTGATTAAAAGAAAGGTGGAAATCCCCCCTGACATGACCGCGGGCGAGCTGCACGACATTCTGGCTTTAGAGGGCGCGGCCGCAATCTCCGATACTCTGACGCTGCTTGAGCAGGGGCGTTTGGAGCCGAAAAAGCAGGACGACGCCCTGTCCAGCTATGCGCCGATGATAAACCGGGATTTAACCCTGATTGACTGGAGCAAGCCCGCCGCGGATATCCACAACCTTATCCGTGGGCTAAACCCGTTTCCCGGCGCGCGCACAAAACTCGGCGGCAGGATTTTAAAGCTTTTCCGCTCTTCTTTGGCGGGAAATACCGACCGCGCCCCCGGCACGGTAATTTCAAATTCGCCGCTGACAATCGCCTGCGGCGGCGGAACCGCGCTTGAAATCATCGAGCTTCAGCTTGAAGGGGCAAAACGCATGACTTCGGAGATGTTTTTAATGGGGCACAGAATGGAAATCGGCAGAAAACTTCCTGATTAAAATCTGTTCAAACGGAATTAACATTTTTGGGTTATAATACTTATACAAATGATTGAAAGGAAGGTTTTAAATGCCGTTTTTATACTTTGATACGTGGTATCTGGTTTTGGTGGTCCCCGCGCTGATTATTTCGCTGTGGGCACAGATAAAAGTCAAATCCACATTTGAAAAATACAGCAAAATCGGTGTAAGGAGCGGGATGACCGGTTACGAGGCCAGCATTGCAATCCAGAGAATGAGCGGGGTCTCCATCCCGGTCGAATCGGTGCCCGGCAACCTCACCGACCATTTTGACCCGCGGACCAACGTGATACGGCTCTCCCAGTCGGTCGGACAGCGGAACTCTATTGCCGCGGTAGGTGTCGCGGCGCATGAGACCGGGCATGCCCTGCAGTACGCCGAGCGCTATCTCCCCATCCATATAAGGATGGCGATAATACCGGTAACCCGTTTTTCGTCAGGCTTAGCGCCATGGCTTTTCCTCGCGGGCATTATATTTAATTACAGCTTTCTTGCCTATATCGGGGTGTTTTTGTTCGGCTTTGCGGTTTTGTTCCAGCTTGTAACCCTTCCGGTCGAATTCAATGCGAGCGCCCGCGCGGTCCGCGCGCTTGAAGCTCAGGGGATTTTAACAAGCGATGAGCTTGAAGGCGCCAAAAAAGTATTGAGCGCCGCGGCTCTGACTTATGTCGCCGCGCTGCTGGTTTCGCTGATGAGCTTTTTGCGCCTTTTGCTGATAGTGTCCGGGCGCGGGCGGAAAAACCGGTAATGCCGGCAGACGCGCGCCGACTGGCGGTTGAGGCGCTGCTGCGCGTCCACCGGGACTCCGGCTATTCCGGAGCCGTGCTCGACGGGGTTTTGAGCAGGTACGAAGACCGGCTGTCTTTGCGGGACCAGGCGCTGCTGTCCCGCCTGTATTACGGGGTGCTCGAAAGGCGGCTGACTTTGGATTATGTGATAAGCGAGCACTCCAGCGTAAAGCTGAAAAAAATCCATCCGGTGGCGCTGGAACTGCTGCGCATGGGCTGCTACCAGCTTATATTCATGGACAAAATCCCCGCTCCCGCCGCGGTTTACGAGTCGGTAAGGCTTGCAAAATCCATGGGGCAGGAGCGGGCTTCCGGTTTTATAAACGCGGTGCTGCGCTCAATCCAGCGAAACCGTGAAAACCTTTTTGACGGGCTGCCCGACAATCTGTTCGGGCTTTCGATACGCACGTCCTGCCCGGTCGAGCTTATCGAGCTGTGGGCGGAATGCTACGGCGTAAAAAACGCCGAAAAACTCGCGGTCGGCTCAAACGCCGAGCCGCCCGCGACCGTCAGGGTAAATACGTTGAAGATGACCGCCGGCGATTTTGAAAAACTGCTTGAAAAAGAGGGTATCGAGTATAAAAAACACCCGTATTTGAGCAGTTGTTACAATATTGAGAACATATACAGGCTTAAAAGGCTTGCAGAAATCCAAAAAAACTGCTATTATCATCAGGATACAGCGTCTCAGCTTTGCTGCAAAGCTCTCGACCCGCGCCCGCGCGAGCGGATTGCCGACGTATGCGCGGCTCCCGGCGGCAAGGCGATAACCGCCGCGCAGCTTATGGAAAACAGCGGCGAGATACTGGCGTTCGATATCCACCCTTTTAAGCGGGACATGATTGAAGAAAGGGCGCGGCAGATGGGGGCGACCATTATCAGAGCGACCGTCAGGGACGCGGCGTCCCCCTGTCCCGAACACCTTAAGGCTAGTTTTGACAGGGTGCTTTGCGACGTTCCCTGCTCCGGGTTCGGGACTATCCGCCGCCGGCCGGAGATAAAGTACAAACCAATCGAAAGCGTCGCGGAGCTTCCAAAGCTTCAATATGAAATACTCTGCAGCTCGTCCGAAATGGTACGGCCGGGCGGGGTGCTGCAGTACTCCACCTGCACGCTGAACAAGGCGGAAAACGAGCAGGTGGCCGAAAAGTTTTTAAAGGAACATCCGGAATTTTCCCCGCGTACTCTGCCGCTTGACGAGTGCTTTTTGCAGATTAGCGCTAATCCTTCACATCAGATTACGCTGTTTCCGCATATCCACAACACCGACGGTTTTTATATGGCAAGTTTCATCAGGAAATAGTATAATAAGAGGTGGGTTTTTGGATTTAATCGACTGCAAATCCCTGACTATTGACCAGCTTCGGGACAAGCTGTCGGGTATCGGAGTTCCCGCCTACCGCGCGGAGCAAATCCGCTCATGGCTCGACCGCGGGACAGACGATTTTGACAGTATGACCGACCTGCCTTTGTCGCTTCGGGCGGAGTTGAAAAATATTTTCTGGATACCCGGCATAAATATTAAAAAAAGGCTTGTTTCTAAAACAGATTCTACTGTAAAATATCTTTATACCCTGTATGACGGGGAAAATGTGGAGTCGGTGCTGATGAAGTACCGCCACGGCTGGTCGCAATGCCTGTCCACCCAGGCCGGGTGCAGAATGGGGTGCGCTTTTTGCGCGACAGGCGCCGGCGGCTATGCCCGTAACCTTCTGCCCGGCGAGATGCTGGCACAGATTGAAAAAGCGCAGGCGGACCACGGCGTGCGGGTTTCCTCGGTAGTTCTGATGGGAATGGGGGAACCGCTGGACAATTTCGACAATGTATTAAAGTTTCTACGGCTACTCGGAGAGCCCGGCGGCGTAAACATCGGAATGCGGCGTGTTACCCTGTCCACCTGCGAGATTGTGGATAAAATCTACCGGCTTATGGAACATAAACTCCAGCTCACCCTTTCGGTTTCGCTGCATGCGCCTAACAATCAAATCCGTTCGCGGCTTATGCCGATAAACAATAAATGGCCGGTCGAGCAGCTTTTGAAAGCGTGCCGCGATTACGGGGAGGCGACCGGCCGCAGGGTTTCGTTTGAATACGCGATGATTGACGGACTGAACGACACCGACGAGTGCGCAAGGGAGCTTGCAAAACGGATAAAAGGCATTCACTGCCATGTTAATCTAATCCCTCTGAATCAGATTTCGTACTCCGAAAACACACTGAGAAAAAGCGGCAGAGAACGGATATACCGGTTTTTATCCTTGCTGAAAACATTGGGGGTTAATGCGACGGTTAGAAGGACTTTGGGCGCTGACATCGACGCTTCCTGCGGCCAGCTGCGCCGCAGGTATCACCAAAGCCTTTGAGCCAGAAGGGGGGAGGCGCTTTGGAAGCATACGGAAAGACAGACGCTGGGCGTCTGCGGAACAGTAATCAGGACGCTTTTATATGCGCGCGCCTGTCTGAAAGTGCTTTGTTCTGCGCCGTGTGCGACGGCATGGGCGGAGTAAACGGCGGAAATGTGGCAAGCTCGATTGCAATCAAAGTGATTTCCGACCGCATAATGGACGTGTACCGGGACGGGCTTTCGTCCAACTCAATCCGCAACCTTTTTGAGACTGCGATTGCCGCCGCGAATATAGAGATTTACGACTCGGCAATGGCGGACGAGAATTTAAGGGGAATGGGCACCACCGTGGTCGCGACCCTTGTCGTGGGCAGGCGTTTGCACCTCGCCCATGTCGGGGACAGCCGCGCGTACCTTGTGGGCGACAGCGGAATGGTGCAGATTACCAAAGACCACTCGGTCGTTCAGGCGATGGTCGAAAAAGGGCAGCTTACCCAGAAAGAGGCCAAAAACCACCCCCGCAAGCATTTCATCACCCGCGCGCTCGGCGCCGAGGATACTGTGAAATGCGATTACTGCGAGCAGGAGCTCGATGAGGGCGACCGCGTACTAATCTGCACGGACGGTCTTACCAACATGATGGAGACCGATGAAATATACAGGATAATCCAGTCGGTTGACACTGAATCAGTGCCGGAACGGTTGATACACGAAGCCAACATGGTGGGCGGAAGCGACAATATCACTGTTGTCGTAATCGCCTAATTCAGCTCAGGAGTGATTTTGTATGGATAAGTATCTTGGAAAGAGGCTTGACGGTCGATATGAAATCCGTGAAATTATCGGGGTAGGCGGAATGGCCTATGTTTACAAGGCCTACGATACCATCGATGACAGAACGGTCGCGATTAAAATATTAAAGGATGAATTCCTCGCGAACGAGGAGTTCACCCGCCGTTTCAAAAACGAATCAAAAGCGATTGCAATACTGTCCCATCCCAACATTGTCAAAGTGTACGACGTCAGCTTCGGGAATAGAATTCAGTACATTGTAATGGAGTATATCGACGGCATAACCCTTAAAGAGTATATCGAGCAGCAAAAGGATATACGCTGGAAAGAGGCAGTTCACTTTACCGTACAGATACTCCGCGCGCTTCAGCACGCCCACGACAAAGGGATAGTACACAGGGACATCAAGCCGCAGAACATCATGCTGCTGCCCGACGGCACCATCAAGGTTACGGATTTCGGTATTGCGCGGTTTGCCCGCAGTGACATACGGCTGACAAGCGCAGCCGAAAAGGCTATCGGCTCAGTGCATTACATCAGCCCGGAGCAGGCGCGCGGCGAGATTACGGACGAAAAGGCGGACATTTATTCGGTCGGCGTGATGCTGTACGAAATGCTGACCGGCAAGCTGCCTTTTGAGGCTGACAACGCGGTTTCAATCGCGATAATGCAAATGCAGACCGAGCCAAAAAAAATCAGGGAAATCAACCCCGATATTCCCGACGGGCTTGAGGAAATAACCATCAAGGCAATGCAGAAGGACCCCTCAAAACGCTACCAGTCGGCCGCGGAGATGCTCTACGACATTGACGAGTTCAAACGCAATCCCAGCATCCATTTTGCCTACAAGTATTTTGTGGACGAGACCCCGACAAGGTTTGTGGACGCGATAACCAGAGTCAAGGGCGCCGAGCCGGAACAGCAAGGCGAAGCCGAAGCCGAACCGGACGAGCAGGAGGAAACCGGAAAGAAGTTCCCGGTGATTCCGGTGCTGGCAGGGGTCGCGGGCGCGTTCGTGGTCGCCGGCATTATATTCGCGGGCATTGTTTTCCTGCTTGAGATGTTCGGGGACAATAAGACAGAAGATGTTGTGGTACCAAACCTGATAGGCCGCGATTATACAGAGGTTATTAATGACAGGGAAATCACCTCGAACTTCACAATCGACAGGAGACTGGTAGAGAACGATACAGTACCGAAAAACCAGATATACGACCAGGACCCAAAACCCCCGAAATCGGTGAAACGCCACAGCAAGCTTATGCTCTACGTAAGCTCCGGACCGAAACTCATCGCAGTCCCTGCCGTATCCCAAAACGAGCATGTGGACGTGGTTAAAAAGCGGTTGGAAGACGCGGGGTTTGATGTGCAAATCACATACCAGACAAGCAACGACGTCGAAGAGAGTTTTGTAATTAAAATTGACCCGCCGTCCGGCGAAGAGCTCGTAAAGGGCAGCGTCATCACGGTATATGTCAGTTCGGGCGTCGAGCTTCCCGACCCCGAACCGGTCCCGTATGTGGTATCCACCAATATCGAATCCGCCAAAGCGATTATAAATCAGAACGGGTTCAATGTGGGCACCGTCGAATATGTCAACAGCGACGACTATCCGAAGGACATTGTAATCAGTCAGGACCCGCCGAAGGACACCATGGCGACGCCCGGCACAAAGATTAACCTCGTGGTCGCGAGCGGGTACAGGGATTTCAAACTGCCGGTTGCTCTGCCGCGCACAACTGCCGCGCTTGATATGTGCGTATATGTGGACGGCAAACATGTTCCGAAATTTGATGACAACAACTTTATTCCTCAAAATACCGTGGAACTGCTGTTGACCACCCAGAAAGAGGAATACACCGTTTTAGTTAAGCTCAGAAAGCATAAAACCGCCGAATGGATTTCGTACAGGGAATACACTGTGAACTGCCTTGAGCAGCGGATTGTCAGTCAATTACAGCATGCTGAGGACAGCCGTTTTTATGAAGATATCGACATTACAACGACAACGACAACGACTACAACAACCACCGAGTTTTTTAACCCATGATATAATCGGGAAGGTACTTGCATGGCGGATTTCTTGAAAGGCATTATACTAAAATGTGTTGGCGGCTTCTATTATGTGGAGGCCGCCGACGCGGTATATGAATGCAGAGCGCGCGGTATTTTCCGCAAAAGCGGGATTACCCCCGTTGCGGGGGATACCGCATATATCACCGTTTTGGACGATGAGACCGGCTGGCTTGAGGAAATCGGCGAGCGCCGCAATTTCCTTGTCCGCCCGCCGGTGGCAAACCTTGATTTGCTGTTGGTGGTGGTCTCCATCACCGAGCCGGAGCCCAATCAGCTTTTGATGGACAAAACCATTGCGATAGCCGAGAAAAACGAGGTTGAGCCGGTTATTGTGATTACAAAGGCGGATTTGAAGGACACCCGGCAGCTTGCGGAAATCTACCGCAAATCTGGGTTTGAAGTGTTCGAGGTCTCATCAAAGACCGGACAGGGCATAGGGGAGCTGAAAAAACGGCTGACCGGGTTTTTGAGCGTTTTGAGCGGGAATTCGGGGGTCGGCAAGTCAAGCCTTTTAAACGCGCTCGAACCTTCATACGGGCTGGAAACGGGACAGATAAGCAAAAAGCTGGGGCGGGGCAGGCATACCACCAGAACCGCCGAGATTTTCAAGTTAAGCTGCGGCGCCCGGATTGCGGACACCCCCGGTTTTTCAACAATCGACATCGAAAGGGTGCAGCGGATATACAAGGACGAGCTTGCCGGCTGTTTCAGGGAATTTAAGGATTACCTCGGCGGGTGCAGATTTACAAGCTGCTCCCATACCGTGGAGACGGGCTGCGCGGTGATTGACGCGGTGAACAGCGGAAAAATCGCGCCGCAGCGGTATGACAGCTACAAAGCGATATACGGAGAGGTCAAGGATTTAAAAACGTGGGATTGAGGGGCATTTGATGGATAACCCAAAAAACCGCAGGTGTATAATCTTTGCCGCCGCGCCGGTGTCCAACCCCGAACGGCTGAGCCGGTTCTTGAGGGACGGCGACTATTATATAGCGGCCGACAGGGGTTTGATGCTCGCAGACCGGCTCGGAATAAAGCCGGACTGCCTTGTCGCCGATTTTGACTCCCTTAAAACCGGCGAGGGCTTTGAGGCGCCGGTGCACAGGCTGCCAAAAAGAAAAGACGATACCGATACCATGGCCGCCGCAAGGCTGGGCCTTGGGCTTGGGTTTAAGGATTTTCTGCTGCTGGGAGCGAGCGGCGGGCGCCTTGACCACACCTTTGCCAATTTCTCGGTGATGCTGTACCTGTTAAAGAACGGGGCAAAGGCGGTTTTGGCAGACGAGCAGAATACGGCGCAGATGTTTCTCCCCGGCACCGCTTATATAGAGCCTGTCGCGGGGGCGTTTTTTTCGCTTTTGCCTTTCAGCGGTCCGGTTAGCGGGCTTACAATCCGCAACGCCTCGTACGAAATCAGGGATTACACATTGACTCCCGACTCCACTCTCGGCGTCAGCAACGAATTTGTCGGCAAAACTGTCGAAATATCCTTTAATCAGGGAATTTTATTGATTTTTATTTCAACAGACTGACACCAGATACAGGAGTTCGGAATATGCTGTAATAGACACGGGTACCTGCCGGGTCAATACCTTTTGCAGGGCGGTGCGGATATGAGACGATGTAAAAACTGCGGCGGCTTGGTATTCGCCGCTTTCGGCGCGGGGCTGCTGCTCGCTACAATCTGCCCTGTGCAGCTTATACTGGTATTGGCCGCGGCAGCTCTTGTATTAACGGGGTTTTGCCTTGTCAGAAACTGAATGGAGGAGTCGCGGATGAAAATTGTTGTTGTAAAGAGCCCCAGATTGTTCGGCGGGATATTAAGAAAAATCTTCGGAATAAAAAAGAGAAGCTACATAGATTAACCATATTAAAACAGCCCGAAAATCAATCGGGCTGTTTTTTTGCGGCGGCTGGCCGGCAAATCCCGACTACGGGCGGGATTGTGGTTTTTGCCGGCTTGCCGCGCTCGGTATGGGTTTTGGTTTTAGGGCGGATTACTCCAGCAAAGTTTTTATAACAGCGTAAATCAACACGGCCAGCAGTATTAAGACAATACTTCCGCTGCCGCCGCCGCTGTTGTTTTTGTTTCTCCTCGGCCCTCTGCCGGGAGAGCGCCTTTCAGCTTCTTTCATCGCCTGCAGGTAATGCGAGTACCCTTCATAGCCCTTTCCGTAAACTCCGTAATCTCCATCCCACGGCATTACAACACACCTCGATTGTACTTATTGGCAATTGCCGCCACATCCTGTCGGATGGCTTGGCGCAGGGAGGCGGGGGACAAAACCTCGACCAGCCTGCCGTACTGGATTGCCCACACCTGAATTCCCTTGTCTGAACCGGTTACCCGCACCTTTATATGCCCGTCCTCTTCTCTTGACAGGACGGTTATATCCTTGCCGAACCAGTCCACAATGTCCCCTATCCGTTCTTCTTTAAGCCTGACTATCGCGGATACTTTTTTGCCGTCGTACATATTTACCGCGTGCTTTGAATACTCGGCCAAATTCAGCGATTTCTTCTTATGGTGCAGGTCTTTAAAAGGGGTTGCCTTTACATCCAAAATCTCTACGTCAGTAATCAAATCAATCCTGAAATTGGTTACCCGGTCGTGCTTGTCGTAATTGCCGATGAGGTAATACCGGCCGTTGCTGCATGCTATCTGATACGGGTCAACCTCGTACTTATGCTCGCGCCTTGAATGAAGCTTTAAATCCAGCCCGTAGCAGTTGTAGACAAACCTGACCCTGCGCTGGGCAGAGATTGCCTCGTCGAGCAGCTCGATATTCAGGAAAACCTGCGGGTTGTCGGTGTGTATCCACCTGTCCGCCTGTAAAACGTGGGGGATACGGAGGCTTAAATAGACTGTCGCAAGGCTTAAGAGCTTTTCGACCAGCTCCCGCGCGTAACTGCCGCAGATGTACCGGGAAGCAAGTACGCTGTCAATAAGCATCCGGATTTCCGAGTCGGTGAACAGCGGCTCGCGAAGATAATAGCCCACGTTATTTTCGTCATATGTTTCTATATCAATACCCGCGTCAATCAGGGCATTGATGTTCCGTCCGACGGTTTTGCGGTCGCAGGTCATTCCGTATTCCTTCTGCACTAATTCGGCAATTCTGCTCTGCGACAGCTTGTGGTTTGCGTCGGAATACCGTTTCAGTATTTCGTAGATATATAAAATCAAAACCTTCTTTGAGCCTTTATTATCCATTTATGTCAACTCCCCGACTATTTTGACTATAATATACCATAAAAGCTGGGGCAAAAACAGCCCAACCTACAATTTTTTAATTTACGGCGCAAAAAGACCGCGCGGACGCTCCGGCTCTGCCGCGTCCAAAAAAAGAGCCTTTGCCCACGAACGGGGCAATAGCTCTTTTTACTGTCTACTAACTATTGACTTATTCAGTTTACTGGTGGTTATGATGTCGAAATAATATAGGGTTACGGCAGCAGCACTCCTTCGGGGGTGGGGGATATGCCTTTGCCTTTGGAGGCGAAATAGGCGTCCAGAATTTTTTTCGCAAGGTCGGTCGCGGGGCGGGAGGTGCCGTTTTCGAGCACGACCGCGATTGCGACTTCCGGGTTCTCAACCGGGGCGTATGCAATGAAGGCTCCGTGGTCGGAGCGGGTCTCGATAACCTGCGCGGTACCGGTTTTCGCAGCCACGGTGTATTTGGCGGAGGCGAACTGCCGCGCGGTACCGGTTTTCGCCGCCTGCACCATTCCCTCGCGGACCACCTGTAAAGCCTCCTGTGAAAGGTTGAGCCTTGATACGACCTCCGGCTCAACCGCCTTTTCGGCGCCGTCATAACTGCGTATGCTCTTGACGATATGGGTTTTGTATCTCACCCCGTTGTTTGCCAAAGTCATGGCGTAGGTCGCAAGCTGGATTGGGGTGAACATGTTGTCCGACTGCCCGATGGCGGCCTGACAGGTGTCGGCGGGGTACCAGATTCCGCCGATTGATTTGCGGTAAGCCCTGCCTGCAAGTATTCCCTCGGACTCGCCGATTTCAATGCCGGTTTTCTGTCCAAGGCCGTATGCTCTCGAATACTCGTTCATTTTGTCAATCCCCAGCCGGCGGCCGAGGTCGTAGAAAAAGACGTTGCAGGATTTTGACAGCGCGTCCACCACCCTGACGTTGCCGTGGTAGCCTAGGCAGCCGAGGGTGAGGTCGGGGAAATATCGGTAGGAACGGTCGCAGTGGACGATTGCCGAGTTTTTATTAATAATCCCCTCGTTCAGGCCGGCAAGGGCGACTCCCGGTTTCATTGTGGAGCCGCACGGAAATGTCCCGTACAGGGCGCGGTTGAAAAGGGGCTTGTCCTTGTCCTTGACCAGTTTGCCGTAATCTGCGTTATAGGTGGACAAATCGAAATCCGGCCAGCTTGCGGATACCAGAACTCCGCCGGTTTTGACGTCCAGCAATACCACCGCGCCGCTGCGCACGTCCTGCCCGACCAGCTTTGAGGACTTCTGCTTTCGCAGTGCCTGTATGGCTTTGTCAAGCTCAATCTGGGCGGTGCGCTGCAGCGCATAGTCGAGGGTCAGCACCACCGTGTTGCCGGGTACCGGGGATTTGGTCTCATTTTTCTCGACCACATTGCCGCTTGCGTCTTTAGTAACGGTGTTGATTCCGTTTATACCGCGAAGTTCGCTTTCAAGCGCCGCCTCAACCCCGCTCTTGCCCACGATGTCGCTCAGTTGGTAGCCCTTGTCCTTGAGCGCTTCAAATTCTTCGGCGTCGTAAATCGGGCCGACAGTGCCGATTAAATGGCAGCCCACGTTTTTGCTGACATATTCGCGCACCGGGGTTGTCTGGACATTGACGCCGGGATATGCCCCGATGTTTTCCAAAATCTTGTTGTAGACTTCTTCGGTAACGTCGCTTGAGAAGGTGAAAGGGTTTTTTATCGAAAACTGGCGGATTTCCATCTCATGCCGGACACCTGCGATTAAACGCTGCTGCTTGGCGGGGTATCCGGAAAGACGGTATCTCTCGACAAGCGCGTTCATGCACTGTTCGGCTGTTGCGTAATCGGCTAGGTTAAGCATGGATTTCAGGCTTTTGACGCTGTTTTCCTTGTCCTCGGCAAACTGGTACGGATTTATCGCCGATATCGGCAGGGTGTCGTTCCACTCGCAGCCGGCATCAGACAAAAGGTTGATTAGGGACAGGATGATGTCGTTCTGGCTTTGCTGTTGTTCTTCGCTGCTGCCTCTTGGGAAAAATGCGCTGTCAAAAATAATCGAAAAACTGGTGCGGTTGACAGCCATCGGAGTCAGGTACCGGTCGACTATCTCCCCGCGCGAAGCCCGAATGGGCACTTCGATATTCTCGCTCTTGCTTGCCAGCTCTGAGTATTTTTCCCCTTCCACAATCTGTAACTGAAACAGCCGTATTGAAAAAACGCCGAAAACAAGCACTATGAAGATAACCAGTGCGGATGAACGGCGTTTTACCAAAGACACACCATCGCGTTGCATTTTAAACTCCTTTTGCCTAAAAAGGCTTACTCGATATTCCTCAGCCTTCTGGCCGCATGGTAAATCAGAAGGTACAAAAGGGGCGCAATCGCCAGCGAATACACAAAACCCGGAAGTGTGCACCATAACAGCACGCGCAGAGGCTGGTCGTTTTCGAGCATCAAATCGTAAATGAACCAATCTATAATCCCGTGGGTGAAAAGGGCGGCGGCCGCCATCAGCATTGAGGAAATCAGGTTGTTGCGGATTAAAAGCTGGGACATCAGCCCGCATGCGCAGCAGATGATAAGCAGCAGCAGCGCGTTAAACCCGAACAGCCTGTCCGAAAACAAATCCCAGAGGATACCGCCGGCAACCCCTGCGGACGCGCCGCCGACCGGCCCTTCGAACATCGCGATAAAAACGGCAATCGGAATAATCAGAACCGGGCGCGCGCTGCCTATTTCGGGCAAAAACCGGGGCAGCGACTGGGCTATGGAGGCAATCAGCAGTATCAGGCCGTATGCGGTCCATTTGAGATAGCGTTTGCCGAGCTTGTTTATCAGACGGCTTGCGCCGAGCCGGTCTTTATCCTTCAAAGCAGCACACCTCCCTGCGCCGGCGTTATTCGCTGAATTCGGTGATGACAAAGACGTTTGTCAAATCCCGGATATTGGCGAAAGGCTCGATTACCGCGTACATCGTCAGCCCGTCGGATTCGGAGTTAACTTCTTTGACGGTACCTATTAAGAGATGCCGGGGATATACCTCGCCTTTTCCGGAGGTAACCACATAATCCCCTTCGGCGACCCCGTTGTTTCTCGGCAGGTAGTTTAAGCGCAGCTTACCCTCTTTTGCGAGGGAAAGCGAGCCGCCCGTAACCCCGCCGCTGCCCACCCGGCTGACATAGGCGGGGACCTGAGTGGCGGGGTCGAGGATGGTCCGCACGTTCGCGAAGTTCATCCCGACTTCGTACACCACGCCGACAAGCCCTTCGGGTGTGATTACCGGCTGGTTTTTCTTTACCCCGCTGAGCAGACCCACGTTTATGGTGAAATTGCCGTATTTGTTGTTTGTGTCCACCGAGATGACCCGGCAGTCGGCGAATTTGTAATCGGGGTTTTGCTCTTTAAGCTCAAGGTATTGGCGGTAATACTCGTTCATCCGGCGCAGCTCGTCAAGCTCGACCTGATTTTTGCGCAGCTGGTCGATTTCTTTTCTCAGCTTCTGATTTTCCTGCTGTAGCACGTTTGAGTCGGTGAAAATCCCTAAAAAATCGCTAAAGCCGTCTGAAACGGCGGCGCCTAATGACTGCAGGGGGGCGACAATTGCGCCTGCTATTGTTTCGGGTATGGTGGCGACGCCGCCGGTTGAGGCGGCGTATATCATAATACCTATCAAAAACAGCGATACCGCGGCCAACGCCTTGAATGCGGCGCTTTTTATAAAGTTCTTCACGGCGTCCTCCTGCAATATGTCATTTATAAATTCCTGCGCCCCGCACCCGCAGCCGGCGGAAGCGGGGCGCTCTGCTGCCAGTTGTTATTACTTCAGGTTCCGGCGTATGCCGATAGTCAGCGGGCGCGGCGGGTCCTGAAGTCGCTGACCATACCAAGGTCAAGGCATTTTCCGGTGCCAATTACCACGCAGTCCATCGGGTTTTCGGCGATATGCACCGGTATCCCGGTCTCGCGGCTGATAATCTGGTCCAAAGCCCTAAGCAGCGCGCCGCCGCCGGTCAGCATAATGCCGTTGTCAATGATGTCGGCCGCCAGTTCGGGCGGGGTGTTTTCAAGGGTGTACCGAATGGCGTTGACAATCGCGTTTACCGGGTCCGCGAGCGCCTCGCGGATTTCGGATGACGATACGGTGATGTTTTTGGGCAGCCCGTCGAGCTGGTTGCGTCCCTTGACTTCCATTTCCATTTCTTCGCCGCAGGGGAAGGCGGAGCCGAGATTGATTTTAATGTCTTCGGCGGTGCGCTCCCCAATCAGGAGGTTGTATTTCTTCTTGATATAGGAGATGATTGCCTCGTCAAAGTCGTCGCCGGCGGTGCGCACCGAACACGAGGTAACGATGTCGCCAAGAGAGATTACCGCGACTTCCGAGGTCCCGCCGCCGATGTCAACCACCATGCAGCCGGCGGCCTCGTCAACTCGCAGTCCCGCGCCAATCGCGGCGGCCATCGGCTCGGCTATGGTTTCGACATATTTCGCGCCGGCGCTGCGGACGGCTTCGTCCACTGCGCGCCGCTCCACCTCGGTAACCCCGGAGGGAATGCAGACCACAACGCGGGGACGGCAGAAATGCGCGCCGTTCATCGCCTTGTGGATAAAATGCTTCAGCATGTCGGAAGTGATGTCAAAATCGGCGATAACTCCGTCTTTTAAAGGCCGGACGGCCATGATGGAGCCGGGGGTACGGCCTATCATTTCCTTTGCTTCGGTGCCGACAGCCAGTACGGTGTCATTTTTTACGTCGACTGCGACCACCGAAGGCTCGCGGATTACAATTCCCTTGCCTTTCACATAAACCAGCGTGTTGGCCGTGCCGAGGTCAATACCTATATCGCGGGTCAAAAACATACTTTAATCTTCCTTTCCTAATTTCCGGGGAGTTTAAACCAGAATTAAACAGGCGAGAGGGCCTGTGCCGGATTGCCCTGACAAAGCAATCTAATTAAATATTATATACTGTCGGATACAAATTCACAATACAAAATTATCAAAAAAGGGGGGATAAGCATTTTTTTCGGGGCGGCCGGGAAAGCCCCTCTCACGTTATCCGCTTTAAAAAGCGGCACAGCCGCCCGCCCGGAAGGCCCATCACGGTGTAATAATCCCCCTTTATGGATTTGACAAGGCGCATGCCAAGGCCCTGGATACCATATCCGCCCGCCTTGTCCATGGGCTCCCCGGTGGAGATGTAGTCGGTTATCTCCCGCCGGCTCAGCGGGTAGAATTCCACCCTTGCGCAGTCGGTAAAGCCCCCGTCCACCTTGCCGCCGCAGACCCATACCGCGGTGTAGACTTTGTGGGTTCTGCCGCTTAAGAGCCTGAGCATTTCAAAAGCCTGCTTTTCATCGTTCGGCTTGCCTAATACCCTGCCGCCGATTGCGACCATGGTGTCCGCGCCGAGCACAATCCGGTTTGGGTTAAGCTTCGCAATTTCCTCGGCCTTTTTGCGGGCGACCGCGAGTACCGCCCTGTCAAGCGGAAGGGTGGGGTCTATGCCGGTTTCGTTTTCGGCGGGGATTGCCGTAAACGGGATTTGCATAAGCCTTAATATTTCGCCGCGGCGCGGGGAGGAGGATGCGAGAATAAGCTCGTCCATTTGACATCACCTGATTTTTTTATAAAGCAGCAGGGCCGCGGAGATAAATACGACCTGAAGCACGTTCACCTGCATGTGGAACGAAAAACTTATATTGATTACCGACAAATCAAGGTTGACGGTATCAAATCCGAGGCTGTCGCCCCATGTCAGCCATTTCAGATAGCCGATATTCTGGGTCAAAGCGCCGATGAGCGCGGACAGCACCAGCGCCGAAAGCAAAAGGAAGACCAGCACCAGAGTGTTTTTTGTCCTCATAAAAACCTGCCCTTTTACGTATTATAGCCTGCCGGTGGAGCCGAACCCGCCCGCACCGCGGGAGGTGGGCGTAAGTTCTTCCACTTCTTCGGGTTCAAGCGGCAGCACGGGTGAGATGACAAGCTGGGCTATGCGTTCGCCCGGGTTGATTGTGTATTTCGTGTCGGAAAGGTTGACAAGGCCGACGCGGATTTCGCCGGTGTAGTCGCTGTCAATCACTCCGACGCCGTTTGAAAGCGCGATACCGTGTTTTACCGCAAGGCCGCTGCGGGCATACACCAGTCCGACCAGATTGCTGTCCGGCAGCCCGATTGCGATGCCGGTGGGGATTGTCGTCATGCCGCCGGGGGGAAGGGTTACGGGATGGTCGAGCAGAGCGTGAAGGTCCATCCCGGCGCTGCCGGGCGTGGCGCGCGCGGGTTTTTTTGCGCGGGGGTCAAGCCGCTTGATTAATAGCTTCATCAAAAAACACGCCTTTCAGTAGGTTTTATCAATTCGTCCGGCAAATCCGGCGGCGGGTTGCCCGACAAAAAAGATTGACGCCGGAAAATCGACTGCAGCCCCCTGACCGGGTCGGGATTCAGACGGTTTTCCGCAATTACAGCAAGAAACCGCGCACCGCAAAAAACACCGCGCCACCGCCCTGCAAGGGGCGGCGCCGGATTTAATGCGCGGGCTGAACCGCCTGTTTTAAGGCAGACTGCGCCCGCCCCGCAGCAGTCCGCCGCGGCGGGGGCATTTGCGCGGCCACGCAGGCGCGGATATATAAGGTTTTGATGAAAACTTGCCGGTTTGCTCCGGTTTTGCCGGCGCGTTCATCTGAAGGATTTAAGCTCCTCGATTTCCCGCAGCAGTCTTTCGTTTTCCCGGCGGATTTCCTCAAGCTCGGCAAGCAGCCTTGAATTGTCGGTCAGATAGTCTTTAAGCTGGCTGCGGAGGTTGTCGGCGGTTGAGACCGCTTTCCTCGCCTCGTCGGCATAAGTCAGGGCTGAGAGAACGGCTGCCATGGTGGTTGAAATCCGGTTGTTGCCCTCCATGACGTTCCTCATTGAACGGTCAAGCTCTTCGCCAAGCTCTTTCACATAGCTTTCCGGCTCGTCGGTCGAAATGATGTAGTCGGTATCGCATATTGTCAGTTTGACCCGGTTTTTGTATGCCATAACCCCGCTCCTCTCTAATATTGCTTGACAATATTATAACTCCAATAAACAAAAAAATCTACCGGTATAGGCCTTGACCTGCATAAATATCCGGGTTTTCAGCCCGCAAGTCAGAAAACCATCTGAATATTGCTCCCCCGCGGCGTTTTTCTGACTATAATCTGCTTGTCTATCCGCTCCCGAAGCTCGGCGACGTGGGAGATTATCCCGACCAGCCGGTTGGAGCCGGTCAGCTCGTTCAAGGTGTTGATTGCCGAGTCGAGACTGTGGGAATCCAATGTACCGAACCCCTCGTCAACGAACATGGTGTCGATTGACACTCCGCCCGCCCTGCGCTGAACGACATCCGACAACCCCAGCGCGAGGGACAGAGAGGCTTTGAAGCTCTCGCCGCCCGAAAGGGAACTGACCGGCCTTGGCTTGCCGGTGTAATGGTCGAACACGTCCAGTTCAAGCCCCTTGTCAATCAGATTGTCGGGGTCCCTTCTTTGCAGTTCGTACCTTCCGTCGGTCATTTTTGAAAACCGCTTATTGGCCTGTCGGAGTATGCTGTCAAAATAAGCCGCCTGTACATACATTTCAAGCTGGAGTTTTTTCTTGCCCTTAAGCTGCCCGTTTGCGGTCTCGGACAAAAGGCGAAAGGTCAGGATATCTTTTTCCATTTTGGCGGCGCGGGCAAGCTTTGAGCGCAGCTCGTTTAAAATGCGGGTGTTGGCGCCCACCCGTGCGCGAAGCTGCGCGCTCCTGTCCCGCAGCCGGGACAGGGTTTGATTGTTGTCCTCGATTTTGGCAAGGATTGATTCCGCGCTTTCGGCCTGCTGTGCGGTTTCCGCCTCCAGCCTTTTTATGTTTTCCTCCCATGCGCGGCATTTGGTTTTGAGTTCGTCCGCTCTCCGCCGTAACGCCGAAATCTGCTCCGGGGTGCGCAGGGAGTTTTTAAAGCTGTTTTCATCTTCAAATCCGGATTGTTTCAGCCTGTCTGAAAACGCCTGTTCGAGTGCTTTTGAGCGTTCCGCCGCCTCCTTTTCCGCCTGCGCCGCATTATTAAGCAGTCCGGCGGTGGTCTCAAGCTTCCGGGCGGCCTGTTCGCTGGCTTCCCTGGCGGCTTCGTATTCGTTTTCAAAAGCCTTTATGCTTTGTTCAAGCTGGTTTATCCTGTCGCTCGCCTGCTCAAAGGTGGGAATGTCTTCGGGAAGGGAAGAGGACAGCGTTTTTTCCTCTGCGATTGCAGCACTCAAATCGGCGGCGGCCTGCGCTTTTGCCTGCTGCTGGTTTTCAAGCTCAAGCCGTGCGTTTTTTAGTTCCTGCCGCACTTTGGCCAGTTTTTCGGGCAGTTGCTTTTTTCTCTCGGCTTTGGCCTGCGCTATCTCAATCTTCCGGCTGGTTGCGTCTAGGCTCTCTTTTGTTTTTTCAAGCGCGCTGTTTAATGCGTCCCTGTCGGGGGAGAGACCTGCCGCAGCGCACCTGCGCTCAAGCTCGTCAAGCAGGGAGGCTGTCTGGCTGCGTTTTTTTTCAAGCTGCTGCGCCATTTGACGGCACAGCCTGTCTTTTTCGTCCCGCTCGGCTTTCAGCCGTTCAAGCTCGGCCTCGGTCGGCGCGCCGTCAGGCAGTTCCGCGGGGCAGGGGTGGCTGGTCGAGCCGCAGACCGGGCAGGGCCGGCCATCCACAAGGCGGCTTGCCAATATTCCTGCCTGGGACGAGAGGAAATGCGCTTCGGCGCTGTCGAATTTCTCCTTAATCTCAATGTACTGAGAATATAGCCGCCGATACTTCTCCTGCTCTGTTTCGACATCCTTTGACAGATTGTGTAGTTTTTCCGAAAGCGAGATAAGTTCCTCAGTTTCACTGATACTGCTTCGCAGTTCCCTTGCCTTTGCGGACAGCTGTTCGTATTCCGCCTCCGCCCCCTCAAGGCTTGCGAGTTCTTTTTCCAGCTCTTCCTGCTGATTTGACAGGGACTCGGCTTTGGCGGCGCTCTCTTTAATATTCTTTTCGGCGTCGGACAACAGTTTTTCCGCCTGTGTTACCGCCTTTTTGCAGGAAGCGACCAGTTGGTACTGCGGCAGCAGGCTTTGGATTTTAGTTTTCTGCTGCCGGCGTTTTTCTATTTCCGGCAGGGCTTGGGTTTTTAATTCGAGCTGTTCTTTTGCCTTGTCCGCCGCGGCCGCGTCCTGTTTGTGCTGTTCCTCAAGCTGTTCGGTTTCGGCTCTGGCTTCAAGGGCTTTCTGCCTTGCTTCGACCAGCAGGGCATGGTCCGGGGCGAGTTCGAGGGCTTTTTCGGCGGTTTGGATTTCATTTTTTATATTGTCTATTTTACACCTGTCGCTTTCGATTTCGTCTTTCTTCTCTTTTTCGGCGTTGAGTTGTGCTTGCTTTTCCTCAATTCTTTTGGCCTCGCTGAGTTTTACCGCAAGCTCCCGCCCAAGCTTGTCGGCGGATTCAAGCTCTTTGGCCAATGACTCCCATTCTTCCGCGTCCATATCTATCTGCCGTTTCAGTTTTTCGCAAATCTTCGGCACAGCCGCCACCCCGTTTGCCGAAAGGCTCTCAAGGGCTTCGGCAAGCTCGCTTTTACCGTCATCGGTGCCCTCGCCGGGGTCAATCATGCGGCAGCTGTCTGAAATAGCGGTTATGAGAGCGTTATACGCCTCCATCTGTTCGCGGGCTCTTGCCGCGAGCTCCTGCTGGATTTGCCTGAAAATGCCGGTGTCGAAAATCCGCCTGAAAATTTCCGCGCGGTCCCTGCTGTCGGCAAGCAGCAGCCGCAGAAATTCCCCCTGCGCGAGCATGCAAAGCTGTTTAAACTGCTGGTAGTTGATACGCAGCAGTTCCTCCACCGCTTTTGTAACTTCCCCGACCTTGGTTACCACCCTGCCGTCGGGATAGTACATCTCGGCGGACGACGGCTGACGGGTAACCCCCTCGCCCCGAAGCTTCGGGCGCTGGTATTCGGGGTTGCGGCGGACTTTGTATATTTTTCCTCGGTGCTCGAATTCAAGCTCTGCGAAGGTATCGGTCTGGGGCAGCGCAAAGTCGCTGCGCAGGCTGTCCCCGCCGCGCACGCTGCCGCTTGCCTCTCCGAACAGCGCGTAGGAAATGCCGTCGAAAATAGCGGTTTTACCGGCGCCGGTGTCCCCGGTAATCAGGAACAAACCGCGTCCGTTAAACCGGGTGAAATCTATCTCCTGCACGCCGGCGTATGGGCCGAACGCGCTCAGCGTCAGCTTAAGCGGCTTCATTCGGGCACCGCCTCCTTTATACTTGCCAGTACCGCTTCTATAATCCCGCGCTGGTCGTTCTCAAGCCCTGTGCCGTGAATGTGTCTGTAAAAATCCTCGAACAGTTCAAGCTCGCTTTTCTGCGCGGTGGGGTCGAATTCGACATCCTCGTCAAGTTCGGTGCGCTGCTGCTCGATTTCGACGTGCAAAAGGTTCGGATAGACCATCCGAAGCCGCGCGGCGGGGTCCAGCGCGTCCATATCGGTCAGCACCGCGTGTATATAGTCCTGACCGCCTTCGGGGTCATTCAGTCCTGCGGCTATCAGGTTTTCAAGGCTGCCCGATATCCTGCGTAAATCGCGCAACGGTTTAATCGGGATTAAATCAATCTTAACCTGCCCTTTTTCGCCGAGGGTTACAAGAGTAAAGCTCTTTGAGTGTTTAACCTCCGACAGGGAGTATTTGAGCGGGGAGCCGGCATAACGCACCGTTTCGCTCGAAATCTGCTGGGCTCTGTGCAGGTGCCCCAACGCGACATAGTCAAACCCGTCAAAGCATGACGCGTCCACGCGGTCGCTTCCGCCGACCGAATGGATTTCGGAATCGCAGGTTTCGGGCGCCAAATCCCCGTGGCTTACAAACTGGTGGGCGACAAGCACATTCCTGTCATTTTTATGTTCGGGAACGGGATAACCCCGCAGCGCCGCTTCGACAGCCTGGGCCGTGCTCGACACTTCCTGCCCCAAAACCGCCCGCACCATCGCGGGCTTGATAAACGGAAGCAGGTAAATATTCACCGGCCCGTATTCGTCTGTTAAGGTAACCTGCCGCAGAGTACCGCTGTAAACGCCGGATATATGTACCCCGCGCCCGGACATCAGCCGACTGCCGAATTCCAGCCGTTCGGGGGAATCGTGGTTCCCCGCGATTGCGATTACCGCAATGCCGTTGTCGCACAAGGCGTTCAGAAAATCATCCAGCGCGCTGACCGCCTCGGCCATGGGCACCGACCTGTCATATATGTCTCCCGCAATCAAAACCGCGTCAACTTTGTTTTCCATAGCGCAGTCCACAAGCTGGCTTAAGATAAAGCGCTGGTCTTCAAGCATCGGGGTTTCAAGCACCGATTTGCCAAGATGCAAATCCGCAATATGTAAAAAGCGCATTAAAATGCTCCTTTCGATACCGGTCGAGCTTCATCTGGTTTATAGTATAACTTAAACCCGGCATAATTTCCATATTCAGATTATTTTTATCTATAATAAAAGCGGGCGGATACGCAATCCGCCCCCGCTCGCTTTTGCGCGCCTACTGCCCTGCCCCCAGACTGTCAACGTATGCCTGCATTTCCTGTTTTGACTTTATACCGTGGGTGCCGGAGATTATTTTTCTTTTCTGCTCGGTGGACAGGGAGGCGAAATAGCTCATTGCCTTCGGGTTTTGGGCAAGCGCCATGCCAAACCCCAGCGGCAGTTCGCCCGAGAAAGATATATCATTCGGGTTGCCCATAGATTTCAGCCTTTCTTGTTGTTTTGTATTAGGGTTTTCATTTTTTTTAGAAATATACACAAACTTCTGTGAACTAATTTTAAATTTGTACCATTTACAGTCCTGCCGTCTTATGCTATAATCAGACCATGAGCAAGAATTTTGTCGTAAGGAGGATTGTGGTCATGTTGAAGGAGCAGAAGTTTTTTATATGCAACACCTGTGGGAATATTGTCGGCATGGTGTTTGACTCCGGCGTGAATGTGGTGTGCTGCGGCGAGGAGATGGAGGAGCTTGTACCCAACACGGTCGAGGCTTCGGTGGAAAAGCACCTGCCCGTGGTGGAAATTGAGGGCAACCTGGTCAAAGTGAATGTCGGCAGCGCCGACCATCCGATGATACCCGAACACTATATCGAATGGATTTACATACAGACCGAAAAAGGCGGGCAGCGCAAGAACCTGTCGCCGGGAGAGGCCCCGAATGCGGTCTTTGCACTGGAAAACGACAAGGTCGTGGCGGCCTATGCTTACTGCAACCTGCACGGGCTGTGGAAAACCGCAATAGAGTAATCCTGAGCAAAACTTAACTATCGGCGCAAATCACGGGCGAAAGAATCCGGGCGGGCAGATACTGGGTTTGCCCCTGCGACGGCTGCTTTTTGCCTGCCCATAACCCGATATCCACAGACAAACCCCCTGTGTGTTTTCAAAACACACAGGGGGTTTGGTATTACATACCGTATTGCGGCAGGCTGTGCCGGCGGAGTTCTCAGTCAAAGGAAAAAACCTGCTTTAGTTTGGGCTGGGCGCCGGTTTCGGGGTCCATCTCCATAATCAGGATGTCGGACATATACCGGTTCCATTCCTCAACGACCGGGCTTTCCCTCTGCACCTTGGCGGCGTGCTCGACTCCGTACTTGCATTCGTAATAGCCGAAAAGCTGGTTTCCCACGTTCCAGATGGTGTAGTTGCAAATCCCGGCTTCCCGAAGCACCTCTTTCATTTCCTGCGGCAGATTGTCGTGCCGGCGGATGTATTCCTCAAGGCTGCCTTCCTTAATGGTGGCCTTCCATGCGTATTTTTCCATTGTCCGTCCTCCAAAACGCAGTTTTTTCAGGTTGTATCCTGATTTAATTTTACCAGCCGGGGAGTAATTTGCAAGGATATTTTTTTTAAAAAGCTTTATTTTCGCGTTTGCAATAATTAGAAATATAGTGTATTATAAGCAAATAGCTTAATTGAAGTTGGGGTGGTGGATATGTCAATCGCAGAATTGTTCAAAACAAAAAATACGGTGTATTCCTTTGAGATATTCCCGCCTAAGAAAACAAGCTCGGTAGACACCATTTATTCAACGCTTGACCAACTAAAAGGTTTAAAACCCGATTTCATCAGCGTTACATACGGCGCCGGGGGCAGCGTCGCAAACTGCCTGACCTGCGAGATTGCGTCCATTGTAAAGAATAAATACGGTATCCGGCCACTGGCGCATTTGACATGCGTCAACAGCACACGGCAGGACGTAGCCGAGATTTTGCGCCAGTTGAAGGAAAGCGGGATACAAAACATCATGGCGCTCAGAGGGGATATAAACCCCGACATTCCGCGGAAAAACGATTTTAAGTATGCGAGCGACCTTGTAAAGTTCATCAAAGAGAACGGGGATTTTCACATTTCCGGCGCCTGCTACCCCGAAGGGCATGTTGAAAGCGCCGATTTGATTGAGGATATCCACAACCTCAAAAAGAAGGTGGACGCCGGCGCGGAGCACCTTGTTACCCAGCTGTTTTTCGACAATTCCGCTTTTTATTCTTTTGTCGAGCGGGCCCGCATAGCCGGAATAAATGTGCCGATATCGGCCGGGATTATGCCGGTGTTGAATAAAAACCAGATTGAGAGGATGGTTTCGCTCACCGCCGCGAGCCTGCCGGCCAAATTTACCAGAATGATAAGCAAATACGAGCACCATCCCGAAGCCCTGCGGGACGCGGGGATTGCCTATGCCGTAGAGCAGATTGTGGACCTTGTTTCCAACGGCGTGCAGGGTATTCACCTTTATACCATGAACAACCCGTTTGTCGCGCGCAGGATTACCGAAAGCATTTCCTCAATAATCTCCATATAAACCGGCAGGGTGAATTTAATGGACACAATAAGAAAGCTCTACATCCCCGATAATCCGCCCGCGGTTAAAGCGGAGGATGTTTTTCACTATTTAGGATATAAGTCGGGCATGCCCGACGAGGGGACTGTAGCGTTAATCAAAAGCTGTATTGAACAGCTTGAAAAAGCGATGAATCCCAAAAGCGTGTACGCCGCCTTTCCGTTAAAACGCGCCGGCGGCGGGATTGAGCTTGAAAACTGCCGACTTAGGCTGATTGGCTCCGATATTGCGGAGCATTTAAAGGACTGCGGTGCAGCGGTTTTGTTCGCGGCCACCCTTTCCCCGCAGGTTGACAGGCTGATTAGACAAACCCAGTCAAAGGATATTGCCGCGGGACTTATTATGGACAGCTGCGCCTCCGCCGCAATCGAGCTGTTTTGCGATATTGTCGAGAAGGAAATCAAATCACAGTTTGAGGGGTGTTTTTTTACCACAAGGTACAGCCCCGGGTACGGGGACTTCCCTCTTGAGGTGCAGCACGATTTTTTGAGCGCGCTTGACGCTCAAAGGGCAATCGGGCTTTATGCCAACGACGCGTTTTTGCTGACGCCGATGAAGTCGGTTACAGCCGTTATCGGGGTCGGGAATAAGCCGCCGCAGGGCTCAAAGACAGGCTGCGAGTTCTGCCGGATAAAAGACAACTGCTGGTTCAGGAAAAGGGGGCTTTACTGTGGAGTTTCAAAGTCTGCTGAATAAACCGTTTGTGGTGCTTGACGGGGCAATGGGCACAATTCTCCAAAATCAAGGTTTGCCGGCGGGCGGTTTGCCTGAGCTTTTCAATATCTCCAATCCAAAAACAGTAACAGAAATCCACCGCGCTTATATCGGCAGCGGGGCAGACATCGTCTACACTAATACATTCGGCGCAAACCGCTACAAACTGCAAAGCAGCGGTTATACTGTCGAGGAAGTAATAGCCGCGGGTATTAGCGCGGCAAAACAGGCGGCGGATGGCACCGGCTGCCTTGTCGCGCTTGACATCGGCCCTATCGGCCAGCTCCTTGAGCCGGCGGGCAGCTTAAGGTTTGAGGAAGCGGTGGAAATTTTTGCCGAGCAGGTGCGCGCCGGGGTGAAATACGGCGCGGATTTAATCGTTGTTGAAACCCTGACCGATTTGGGAGAGGCGCGCGCGGCAGTGCTCGCCGCAAAGGAAAACAGCTCCCTTCCTGTAATCTGCACCATGACGTTTGAAAAAAGCAGGCGTACTTTCATGGGCTGTACGGTATCCGCAATGGCGCTGACACTTGAAGGAATGGGAGTAAACGCAATCGGGATAAACTGCTCGCTCGGCCCTGACGAGCTTAAACCGCTGGTCGAGGAACTCGCCGAATGGACCAGCCTGCCGATAGTTGTAAAGCCGAACGCCGGTCTGCCCGACCCGGTAACGGGCAAATACAGCATTTCGCCCGAAAGCTTTGCAAAACACATCGGAGAGCTTGTCCCGCTTGGGATTAAATTTGCAGGCGGGTGCTGCGGCACTACGCCGAGGACTATATCCGAAATCCGCAGGATTTTGGACTCGGCGCAGCCTGTGGACAGGGCGGCGCGGGTTGTGCCGGCGGTCTGCAGCGCGGTGAATACGGTTCCGATTGACCGGGTCAGGGTTATCGGCGAGCGGATAAATCCGACCGGCAAAAAGATGTTGAAAGAAGCAATCCTGCGGCAGGATATGGATTATATAATTGACGAGGCAATGGAACAGGTGGAGTCCGGCGCCGAGATTTTGGACGTCAACGTCGGCGTCCCCGGCATTGACGAAAAGCAGATGATGGAAAAGGTCGTCAAGGCAATTCAAAGCATGGTGGACGCGCCTTTACAGATTGACTCGTCAGACCCAGCGGTGATTGAAGCGGGTTTGCGGGCTTTCCACGGCAAGGCGATTGTGAATTCGGTGAACGGGGACCGGGAGTCGCTTGACAGGATACTGCCGCTTGTGAAAAAGTACGGCGCGGCTGTTATCGGGCTGACGCTGGACGAGAGGGGAATACCAAAAAACGCAGAACAGCGTTTTGAAATCGCGGGAAGGATACTGGAGAGGGCGCTCTGGTACGGTATTCCAAGGGAGAACGTTTTTATCGACTGCCTCACCCTGACCGCGTCGGCCGAGCAGGACGCGGTTGCGGAGACTTTGAAAGCTCTCAGAATGTGCAAGGAAAAGCTCGGATTAAAAACAGTGCTGGGGGTTTCAAACGTTTCGTTCGGGTTGCCCTGCCGCCAGCTAATCAACCAGACTTTCCTGACTTTGGCGCTTGCGCACGGGCTGGATTTGCCGATAGTCAATCCGAATGACCAGCATATCACAGACGCGCTCAGGGCATTCCGCCTGCTGTATAATTATGACAAGGGCGGTTTTGAGTTTATTAAGGCGGTGGAGGAAAAGGAAAAACAGGATAACGGGTTTTCGGCGCAGGCCGCCAATAACGGCTCAGCCGGCGGCGAGCTCGGACGCGCGGTCGAAAACGGGCTTAAAGCCGAGGCCGCGCAGCTTACCGAAAATCTGCTTGGAACGACTGACCCGATGGATATTATCGAGCTTTTCCTTATCCCCGCGTTGGACAGAACGGGAGCCGCGTTTGAAAAGGGCAGAATTTTCCTGCCGCAGTTAATCCAGTCGGCGTCCGCCGCGCAGGCCGCGTTTGAGGTAATCAAGCGCAGAATGAAAAAAAGCGGCGGCGCGGTCAGCCGCGGGAAGATTGTCCTTGCGACCGTCAAGGGGGACATTCACGACATCGGAAAGAATATCGTCAAGGTTATGCTTGAAAACTACGGGTATGACGTGGTCGATTTGGGCAGGGACGTGGATTGCGGCGCGGTGCTTGACGCCGCGGTACGGCAGGACGCCGATATTGTCGGTTTGAGCGCGCTGATGACCACCACGCTAAAGAGCATGGAGCAGACCATTGCCCTGCTCAGACAAAACAACTTGAGGGCAAAGGTGATGGTCGGCGGTGCGGTGCTGACCGAGGATTACGCAAGGCAAATCGGCGCGGACTATTATGCGCGGGACGCCAAGGAAGCGGTGGATATCGCAAAAGAGATTATAAAATAAAAACAGCGGCGGACGGCGCAAATGCCATCTGCCGTTTTTTTAGGCAATCTTTTATGATAGGCGTTTGAAGTCAGGATTTAAGCGCAGGTGAAAGATTGTAAACGGGGCGGTTTTGGTTTATTATATTATAACCGGATTGGTATAAATACTGAAAAAAAGGAAATCAGGTATGAGTTATCGTCTTGAAGATTTGTTCAGGCTGGTGCAAAAGCCGGGCAGGTACACCGGCGGAGAAGTGAACAGCGTAGTAAAAGACAAAGGAAAAGTGAATATACGTTTTGCGTTTTGTTTTCCCGATTTGTATGAAGTAGGCATGTCCCACCTCGGAATGAAAATCCTGTACGGGCTGTATAACCGCGAGCCGGATATCTGGTGCGAGCGGGTCTTTATGCCGGACACCGACATGGAACGGCTAATGCGGGAAAACGGGATTAAGCTGTTCGGCATCGAAAGCCGCGAGCCGATTGACAGGTTTGATATTATAGGCTTTACCCTGCAGTACGAGCTTAGCTACACTGCCGTTTTGAATATGCTGGATTTGGCCGGGCTGCCGCTGTATTCACGCGAGCGGGACAGCTCATACCCGCTTGTGATTGCGGGCGGGCCGTGCGTTTCCAACCCTGAGCCAATCGCGGACTTTTTCGATTTGTTTGTGCTGGGGGAAGGGGAAGACGCGAGCCTTGAGCTTTTCGAGCTTTACCGCAAGCATAAGGCCGGCGGGTACGACAAGGAGGAATTCCTGCGCGACGCCGCGAGGATTGAGGGGGTGTACGTGCCGTCCTTTTACAACGTCAGCTACAAGGACGACGGAACAATAGCGTCAATAACCCCCAAAAACGGCGCGCCTGCGAAAGTCAGAAAGCGGATTGTGGAGGATTTGGACAGCGCGTATTATCCCGACAGGTTTGTGGTGCCTTTTATCGACATTGTCCACGACCGCGCGATGAGCGAGGTTTTCCGAGGGTGTATCCGCGGGTGTAGGTTCTGTCAGGCGGGGTTTATATACCGGCCGGTAAGGGAAAAATCCCCCGGCGTTATAGACGCGCAGAGCCGCGCGCTTTGTGAAAATACTGGGTACGAGGAGTTTTCGCTGTCCTCGCTGTCCACCAGCGACTATTCAAGGATTGAGGAGCTTTTGGAAAAACTGCTCGGCTGGGCGGAGGAACGGCAGACCAATATTTCCCTGCCCTCGCTGCGGGTGGACGGGTTTTCGGAAGAGCTCGCCGCAAGGCTGAATATCCTGCGCCGCAGCGGGCTTACCTTTGCCCCCGAAGCCGGCACGCAGCGCCTGCGCGACGCGATAAACAAGAACCTGTCCGAGGACGAAATCCTCAAAACCGCGCAGAAGGCGTTTTCCGCCGGCTGGACTTCGGTAAAGCTGTATTTTATGATTGGGCTGCCGACCGAAACCCTAGAGGACGTCGGCGGGATTGCGGATTTAAGCCAGAAAATAGTGGATTGCTTTTATAAAAACCCCGACAGGCCAAAGGGCAAGGGGGTCAACGTGTCGGTCAGCGTCGCCTGTTTTGTGCCAAAGCCGTTTACCCCGTTTCAGTGGGAGCCGCAGGACACTATGACAGAGCTTGAGGAAAAGCAAAGGCACCTGCGGGACTTAATCAAAACCAGAAAAATCACGCTGCGCTGCCACGACCCGGCGACCAGCTCTCTGGAAGGGGTACTGGCGCGCGGGGACCGCAGGCTCTGCGCGATTTTGGAGGAAGTGTTCAGGCGCGGCGGCAGGCGGGACGCGTGGAGCGAGCATTTCAGCCTGCAGACATGGCTTGACGCGATGAAGGACCTCGGCGTTGACCCGGGGTTTTACGCCAACCGCCGCCGCGGCTACGATGAAATTCTGCCGTGGGACCACCTTGACTACGGCGTAACCAAAAAGTATCTGATAAGGGAAAACCAGCTAGCCCACCAAAGCCGCACAACCCCGAACTGCCGCATATCCTGTTCGGGCTGCGGCGCCGCCGTGTGGGGGAAAGGGGTCTGCACAGAATGAGGGCGGTCAGGATAAGGTTTAAAAAGATTGAGAATGCGAAGTACATCTCCCACCTTGATTTGACGCGCACCATGGCAAGGGCTGTAAGGCGTGCGGGAATACCCTTATGGTACACCGAGGGGTTTAACCGCCACCCTTATATAACCTTTGCTTCCCCGCTTTCGCTGGGGTTTGAAAGCCTTTGCGAGAGCATGGATATCCGCCTTGTTGAGGATATGCCGATGGACGAGCTTGTCCGCCGGCTCAACAGCGTTTTGCCGGCGGGGCTTGAGGTGATAAAAGCCGGCGAGCCGGTGATGAAGCCAAAGGAAATCGCCTTTGCCGCGTACCGGATTGCCTTTCAAAACAGCGGTTTTGCGGATTTTAAGGAGAACATAAGGGAGTTTTTGTCCCGGCAAAGCATTGAAGCCCTGAAGAAAACCAAAAAAGGGGATTTGAAAAACGTTGATTTAAAGCCCGCGCTCAAAAATGCGGCTGTCAGGGTTGACGACCGCTCGGTTGTCATTGAGGTCGTACTGCCGTGCGGAGGTAAAGACACAATCAGCCCGAATCTTTTATGCTCGGCGATAAACGATTTTCTCAATGAAAAAAGCGGGACCGAGCAAAAGCTGTTCTGCAATATAGTGCGGGTCAACCTGCTAAACGGCGAAGGCGTCCCGTTCAAATAGATTTTCGTTAGACATTAGATGTCGGACGAACGGAAAAGGCAACAAAAAAGCCGGGGCGTTTGCAGCCTCGGCTTCATTTTGTTATTTACGCCTGCCGGACTAAATCCTTCATGTTGTAAAGTCCGGGCTTGCAGGTAGTAAGGAAAAGGGCTGCGTTTATCGCGCCGACCGCGAAAATCTCCTTGGACAGCGCGGTGTGGGAAATGGTGATTACCTCGTCGTGCCCTGCGAAAATTACTTCGTGTTCCCCGACGATGGTCCCGCCGCGGATTGAGGAAATCCCGATTTCGGCTTTTGCCCGCTTTTTCCTGACGCTGTGGCGGTCGAACACATATTGCGGCTGATATTCAAGCCCTTCGGACACGGCGTCGGCGAGCATCAGCGCGGTGCCGGACGGGGCGTCGATTTTCTGGTTGTGGTGCTTTTCAAGTATCTCGATGTCAAATTCGCCGCCGAGCACCGCCGCGGCTTTTTTGACAAGCTCGGTTAAAAGACTAATGCCGATTGACATATTGCCGCTGTAAAAAATCGGCAGCAGCTTTGAAAGCTTATTGATTTCCTCGACTTGCTCGTCAAACAGGCCGGTGGTCGCAATCACCGTCGGCAGCTTGTGCTGGTACGCGCAGGACAATACGCCGTCAAGCGCGCTGGGGTGCGAAAAGTCGATAATCACGTCCGCTTCAACCTGACAGTTTGACGGGTTCGCGTAAACGGGGAAGTCAGCGTGCCTTTCGGTGTTAATGTCAAACCCCGCGACAATTCTGCAGTCCGCGCGGTTGGCGACGCAGCCGGTGATGACGCGGCCCATTTTCCCGTTGCAGCCGCTCAGTATTATTCTGACCATATTAAAACGTCCCTTCTGCAGCCTGACTTTTTCAGGCAATCAGTCCGTGGCGGCGCAGAACGTCCGCCAATGCTTTACGGCCATTTTCGTCCATCTGATAAAGCGGCATACGGCACGGGCCGACGTTCATACCCATCATGTTCATCGCCTCTTTGACCGGAATGGGGTTGACGTCCGAAAACAGGGCGTTGATTAAATCAAGCAGTTCAAGCTGAAGCGCGCAGCTGCCCCTGATGTCCCCGTCAAACCAGCGGCGGGTTATGTCGCCTGTTTTCTTTGGCAGAACGTTTGCAACCACCGAGATTACCCCTTTGCCGCCCAAAGACAGGATAGGAACTATCTGGTCGTCGTTACCCGAATAAAGGTCGATGTTATCGCCGCACAGCGCCGCGGTCTTCACCATCGACGAGACGTTGCTGTTCGCTTCTTTAATCCCGACTATGTACGGGTTTTTCGCAAGTTCGGCGTAGGTTTCGGGCTTGATGTCCAGCGCGGTGCGGGAGGGCACGTTATACAGGATTACCGGCATTTTAACCTCGTTCGCGACCATGTTATAATGCGCGATAAGCCCGCGCTGCGAGGTCTTGTTGTAATACGGGGTAACAAGCAGCAGCGCGTCCGAGCCGAGCTCTTTTGCCTTTAAAGACAGGTCAACACAGTAGCTTGTGTCGTTTGAGCCGGTCCCCGCGATTACCGGCACCCTGCCTCTTGCCTGTTCGATTGCGGCCTTAATCACCGCGATATGCTCGTCGTCGTCCAAAGTCGAAGCTTCGCCGGTTGTGCCGCAGGCGATGATTGCTTCAATTCCGTTTTCAATCTGCCATTCCACCAGTTCGCGGAATTTTTCAAAATTCACGCTGCCGTCCCGGTTCATCGGTGTAACGATTGCCACGCCGGTACCTGTGAAAACAGTAGTCTTACTCATAATAACCCCCGTCCTTTACAAAATATTTGCGGTTTAGTCCATATAACCTTCTGCGCATAAAAGCTCGGCGAGCAATACCGCGCCGCCGGCGGCTCCGCGGAGGGTGTTGTGCGAAAGCCCGACAAATTTGTAGTCGTACTGGGTGTCTTCGCGCAGGCGGCCGAGCGATATAGTCATTCCGCATTCAAGGTCCCTGCAGCGGGCGGTCTGCGGCATGTCATCCTCGTGGTAATACTTTAAAAACTGTTTGGGCGCGCTCGGCAGATTAAGCTGCTGGGGACGGCCCTTAAAATTATTCCAGACCTCGATTATCTCTTCTTTTGTCGGCTTTTTCTCAAAGCTGCAGTAAACCGCGGCGAGATGTCCGTCCGACACCGGAACGCGGATACACTGGGCGGTGAAGACCGGGGTTTTTGCCGGGACGATGACCCCGTTTTCAATCTTTCCCCAGATTTTAAGCGGTTCCTGCTCGGATTTTTCTTCCTCCCCGCCGATATAGGGGATAACGTTGTCTATCATTTCCGGCCAGCTTTCAAAGGTCTTGCCGGCGCCGGAGATAGCCTGATAGGTGCAGACCAGCACTTTTTCAATTCCCCACGGCGACAGCGGGTAGAGGGCGGGAACGTAGCTTTGCAGCGAACAGTTGGATTTTACCGCAACAAAGCCCTTTTTTGTGCCCAGTCTTGCGCGCTGGTACGGAATGACGTTTAGGTGGTCGCTGTTGAGCTCAGGGATAATCATCGGCACGTCGGGGGTTGAGCGGTGCGCGCTGTTGTTTGATACCACCGGGCATTCCGCGCGGGCGTAGGCTTCCTCAAGCTCTCTTATCTTATCTTTGGGCATGTCGACCGCGCAGAACACGAAATCCGCCTGCTTTGCGACTTCCTCAACCTTGGAGGCGTCCAGCACGACAAGGTCTTTCATTGACTGTGGGACAGGGCTGTCCATAACCCAGCGGCCTCTCACAGCCTGCTCGTAAGTTTTTCCGGCCGAGCGCGGGCTTGCGGCGAGAACTGTAACATTAAACCACGGATGGTTTTCCAAAAGGGAGGCAAAGCGCTGGCCCACTATGCCGGTACAGCCTATAATTCCCACATTCCATTTTTTCATTATAAGATGTCCTTTCTTCTGAGAAGTTTTAAAAATGCAGTATTATAGGCTGAGGTCGTTTTGGAAATAAAAAAACCGGTTGAAAACCGGCTGCCATCCACCTATAATAGATGCATTGACGCATGAATAAAACTCTTGTGGTATTTTCCATGCGCGAATAGCTCTCCATCATAATGCTATGATGACAACCTCACGATTATTCATCGTAAAGCCAGGCAAGACGCTCTCCGGGAACGCCAAACCTTCGGCGCCGATGCCTTTCCTTTGCGTTCACAGACCCGGTATCTCCCGCAAAATACTCTTCATCAGGCGCGCCTCTATTCCGTAAAACTATTGTAACACCGCCGGCGGCTGTTGTCAATCACTGTTTGTGCCAAAGTCAGAGTCAAATCACAGCAGATTTGTGAAACAGTCATAGCAGGGACAAATCTGGGTTTTAGACGATGGCCGCCCGCTTGACTTTTTGCGGCAGGGTGTATAATAAGAACAAGAAAATACGGTGTATTTGTTATGATGAAAAGGGATTTTTACTATGATTTGCCCGCCGAGCTGATTGCGCAGGAGCCGATAGAGCCGAGGGACCAATCAAGAATGCTGGTTTTGGACAGGAAAACCGGCAGTATTAAGGACAGCTTTTTTTACAGATTGGTCGAATTCTTAAATCCCGGCGACTGTCTTATTCTCAACGACAGCAGGGTGCTGCCCGCCCGCCTGTACGGCGTGAGGGAGGATACCGGAGGGGTGGTGGAAATCCTGCTTTTAAACCCGAAAGGTGGAAACCGCTGGGAGGTCCTGGCCGGCCCGGCGAAAAAGGCAAAACCCCAAAACCGGCTTATCTTCGGAGACGGTTTGCTGAAGGCAGAGGTTGTGGACGTTCTCGACGGCGGCAACAGGCTGGTTGAGTTTTATTTTGACACCGGTGAGGGCAGCTTTTACAGCCTGCTTGAACAAATCGGGGAAATGCCGCTGCCTCATTATATCACAAAGCGGCTTGATAATCCCGAAAGGTACCAGACGGTGTATTCGCGCGAGCCGGGGTCGGCCGCGGCGCCGACTGCGGGGCTTCATTTTACGCCAAAGCTGCTGTCCGAAATCCGGGATATGGGCGTGGGTATCGGGTTTGTAACCCTGCATGTCGGGCTGGGTACGTTCAGGCCGGTCAAGACCAAGGATATTAAAAAGCACAGAATGCACTCCGAGCACTATGAGATGCCGGCGGAAACCGCCGATTTGATAAACAGCACCCGCAGCCGCGGCGGACGGGTGATTGCCGTCGGCACCACAAGCTGCCGCACCATCGAAAGCGTGGGGCTGACCGACGGGAAGGTAAAACCCGGCGAAGGGTGGACCGACATTTTCATATACCCCGGATATGAGTTTAAGGTTACGAACGGGCTTATCACAAACTTTCATCTGCCCGAAAGCACCCTGATAATGCTGGTGAGCGCTTTTGCCGGCCATCGGAACACCATGTCGGCCTATGACCATGCGGTAAAGGAAAAATACCGATTTTACAGTTTCGGGGATTCCATGCTTATTATATGAAACGGGTGGGTAAAATGTCCTTTAGAGTAATCAAAACCGAGGGTTCTGCCCGGAGCGGCGTTTTTAATACCCCGCACGGCGCCGTGCAGACGCCGGCGTTTATGAATGTCGCGACCGCCGGGGCGATTAAAGGGGCGGTTTCGGCTTTGGATTTGACCGGGCTTAAATGTCAGGTAATGCTGTGCAATACCTATCATCTGCATATAAGGCCGGGCGACCGTCTGATACGAGAGCTCGGCGGGCTTCATCCGTTTACCGGCTGGCAGGGGCCGATTCTGACCGACAGCGGGGGATTTCAGGTCTTCTCGCTCGCAAAGCTCAGGAAAATCGAGGAGGAAGGAGTGTATTTCTCCTCCCATGTGGACGGCAGAAGGCTGTTCATAGGGCCGGAAGAAAGCATTCAAATTCAGTCCAACCTCGGCTCCACCATTGCGATGGCGTTTGACGAATGTGTGGAAAACCCCGCGCCGTATGACTATGTCAGGGACTCGGCGCGGCGCACCGTCAGGTGGCTTCACCGATGCAGACGGGAGATTGAACGGCTTAACTCGCTTGAGGAAACTGTTAATCCAAAGCAAATGCTGTTCGGGATAAATCAGGGTGGGATATACGAGGATATCCGCGTTGAGAATATGAAGGAAATCTCCGGAATTGATTTGGACGGTTTTGCAATCGGCGGTTTGTCGGTGGGGGAGACCGAGCAGGAGATGTACCGGATAATCGAGGCTGTTCAGCCGCACATGCCGCAAGACAAACCGAGGTACCTGATGGGGGTCGGCACTCCGGTCAACATTCTTGAGGCGGTGGCACGCGGTATAGATTTATTCGACTGCGTGCTGCCCGCAAGAAACGCAAGGCACGGGCATATCTTCACCTGGCAGGGCCGCAGGAACATCCTAAACCAAAAATACGAGCGGGACAGCTCCCCGCTTGACGAGGAATGCGACTGCCCCACCTGCCAATCCTTTTCACGCGCGTATATCCGGCACCTGTTCAAAAGCGGTGAAATGCTGGCAATGCGCCTTTGCGTAATTCACAACCTGTTTTTTTACAACACACTGCTTGAACGGATACGCGAAAGCCTAGACTGCGGCGGCTTTACGGCATTTCACAAAAAGTTTACAGATATTCTGGACAACAAGGTTTAAAACGCTTGCTAAAATAAGGAAAAGCCTATATAATAAAAAGGATTTTTCAGGGAGGTGCTTTTATTGGTTTTGTTGAAATCTTTGCTTGCGGCGACCACCGCCGCCGCCGATACGCCACAGCAGGGGAGTACGGCCGCGCTGCTTTTACAGCTTGCTCCTTTTTTGCTTTTAATCCCGCTTATGTATTTTCTGATGATTCGCCCGCAGAAGAAAAAGCAGAAAGAAGAGCAGAAAATGCGCGAAAGCCTGCGGGTCGGGGACGAGGTTACCACCATCGGCGGCGTAACCGGCATAGTTATCAGCGTCAAGGACGATTCGTTTGTAATCGAAACCGGGGCGGCGCGCACCAAGTTGACATTTAAAAAGTGGGCGCTTCAGACCATCCACACAGTCCACGATGACGACGATTTGGATGACGATTTCGACGACGACGATGATATTTAATCAGGGATGAAATTACCGTTCTTCCAGCCTTAGGAGTACTATTCTGACCTTTTTAGGAATATGCTGTACTGTCAAGGCTTTGCCGGCTGTCCGGCAGTTTACGGGAGGGACGGGTTTTGAAGACAGGTAGGGAAGAATCGGCTTTGTCAAAATGGCTGCGGCCGGTTTTAATCGGGGCGACGGCAGGGGTGCTCTGTTGCATTGCGGTGCTGCTATTGTTTGCGCTGCTGATGGCTGCGCGCGACATCCCGCAGCCCGCTGTTACGCCCATGGCGGTTATCGCGGCTGCGGTGGGCTCCTTTTTCGGGGGCTTTGTCAGCGCGCGCGCGGCGGGCAGTCGCGGCCTTGTTTTCGGCGCGGCGACCGGCGCGCTGATTTTCCTGCTTATCGTGATTGCCGGTTTTTCATTTTTGCATGACATACGCGGATGGTATGCGCTTATAAAGCTGCCGGTGGTGGTGATAAGCTCCACATTAGGCGGCATTTACGGGGTGAATTTCCGCCGCCGAAAGTAGGCGGGAATGCCGGCCGGCAGGAAAACCGGGGTGCGCTGTTTTGTCGAAAAAGGTTGAAAAAAGGTTGAAAAACAGGCGGCGGTGTGCTAGAATAACTAAAACGGTTTTTTGAATACCGGTGAAGTCAATTGGGGGAAATACAATGAAACATATAAAGACAATCAACAAGCAGAATCTTAAGAAAACCGCGGCAAAAGGCGGCTGCGGAGAGTGTCAGGCTTCCTGCCAGTCAGCCTGTAAGACTTCCTGTACCGTAGCCAATCAGAAATGCGAAAGGTGATATAAGCGGAATTTGCCGCACGGCGAATAATACTGCTTTTTAATTTTTGCGGCTGGCAGGGCGGATGGTCATCCGCCCTGTTTATTTAAGGAATTAAGACAAGACAGGGGAAAAGAAACCGAGATGATACATCGGTACCAAAACAACGGATATAACATAGTGCTTGACGTCAACAGCGGCGCCGTCCATCTGGTGGACAGCCTTGTTTACGAAATGCTCGGAATGCTGGGCGAGCAGGCGGAAAGCCTCGGTGAAACCTGCCCCGCAGAGATAGCCGCCGAGTTATCGGAAAGATACAGCGCGCAGGCGGTTGACGATGGGTACGGCGAGATTTACCGGCTGTACTGCGACGGTCTGCTTTACAGCACCGACGATTACGAGGGGATTGCCGAAAAAACGATTATTTCGCCTTTTAAGGCAATCTGCCTGCATGTATCACACGACTGCAATCTGAGGTGCGGGTACTGCTTTGCCGGGCAGGGCGGGTACGGCAGCGAGAAGAAGCTGATGAGCGAGGAAGTGGCGCTCGCGGCGGTCGATTTTCTTATCGAAAACTCCGGCAGCCGGCGCAATCTTGAGATAGATTTTTTCGGCGGGGAGCCGCTTTTGAACTTCGAGGCAATCAAAAAAACAGTGGAATACGGGCGCGGCCTTGAAAGAAAACACGACAAGGTTTTCCGCTTTACCACGACTACCAACGGGGTACTGTTAAACGACGAGATTGCGGATTTTTTGAACAGGGAAATGCACAACGTTGTGCTGTCGCTGGACGGGCGCAGAGAGGTCAACGACAGAGTGCGTCCGGATTTGGGTGGCGGCGGAAGCTATGACAGGATAGTCCCGAAATACCAGCATTTTGCCCGGATACGCGGGGACGGGGATTATTATGTCAGGGGCACTTACACAAAAAACAACCTCGATTTTGCCGAGGATGTGATGCATATGTATGAGCTTGGTTTTGACCAGATTTCGGTCGAGCCGGTAATCAGCGACCCCGGCCTTCCCTTTTCGATTACAGAGGAGGACTTGCCGAGGATTTTTGACGAGTACGACAGGCTGGCAAGGACCGTGATTGAACTCAAAAGGAAGGGCAGAGGGTTTAACTTCTTTCATTTCATGATTGATTTGGAGCAGGGGCCGTGCGTGATTAAAAGGCTCCGCGGCTGCGGCTGCGGCAACGAATACGCGGCGGTAGACCCCGACGGCAATCTTTACCCCTGCCATCAGTTTGTGGGCAGGGAGGAATGGAAGATGGGGAACGTGCTCACAGGCGGATATGACAGGGGCATAAAACAGCGGTTTGCGAAATCCACCGTTTACGATAAAGCCGAATGCCGCAAATGCTGGGCGAAATTCTACTGCTCCGGCGGCTGCAGCGCCAACAATTTTCAGTATGAGGGAGATATACTAAAACCCCATTCCCTGTCGTGCAGTATTGAAAAAAAGCGGCTTGAATGCGCGATAATGATTAAGGCGGCTTTGTCTTAGCGGGTTAAGCCGTTCTAATCCGCGGCGCTTTCGCATATTTTGGTAGCACAGGGAGGGTATGCCCTGTTCTACCCTCATGCGGAGGTGCTGTATGGGCAAAAAAGGGACAAACCACCGCCGTTTTTCATCTGCAGCCAAAACAGCGGCGTCGTGGGCGGCATTTTTGGCTGAAAACCGCTTTTTTATTTTGTTTTCGTTTGTGTTTTTGGCCGGCGCCGCGTTGGGAGTGGTGGTATACGCGTTCTCCGGTCAGGCTGTCGCGGAGGAGCTTGGCATCATATTGAGCATCAAGGGGGCTGTCCGCGGGTTTAAAGGCTGCGTGTCGGCGTTGTTTTCTTCGTGTTTTCCCTCGTTTTTACTGCTTGCCCTGCTGTTTTTGTGCGGATTGTCGGCGTGCGGTGCGCCGCTTGCGGCAGCGGTGCCGCTGTTTTTCGGGATGGGGCTCGGCCTTACCGAGGGGTATTACGGCTCGCTGGGGATAAAGGGTTTTTTGATTTTAGCCCTGCTTGTGGTCCCGCATTATCTGATTGCGGCCGCCGCGCTGCTGTTCGGGGCGATGGAATCGCTGCGGCTGTCGGTTTTAATCAGCCGTCAGCTTCTGCCAGGCGGGATGATGGGCGGTTTATGGCAGGATTTTAAACTNNGGATTTTAAAATATACTGTTTGAGGTTTTTGGCTTACACCGCCGTTGCGTTCGCGTCAGGGGTTGCCGACGTCTGCCTGCGCCTGATGTTCGGCCCGATTTTGTTGAAATAATGCTACATATTGTCCGCATTATATGCTAATATATTCGTATACAAAGGGTGTTGAGTTCAAGGAGTGTAAAATATGGCAGGTTTTTTCGGCTTGTTTGATTACAGCAAACCCGGCCCCGGAGTTCCCAAAAACGCGCCCAAAAAGAAGCCGTTCATAGTATTTTTCGAAATACTCGGCAGGAAGTTCTGGAAGCTGATAATTGCAAATTTTTTATTTTTACTGTTCGCGCTGCCGGTCGTAACGATAGGGCTCGCGTTTTCAGGGCTGAGTTATATTACAAGGAATTTCGCGAGGGAAAAGCACGCTTTCATCGCAAGCGATTTTGTGGATACAGTCAGGAAAAACTGGAAACAGGGGCTGGTTGTAGGTATAATCAACCTTCTGGTGCAGGTGATACTGCTTTTTGACATATATTTCTTTTACTCAAGCACCGGCACATTCGCGATTATATTGCTGGCTTTGATATTGGCAGTCTGGCTTATATTCTCGTTTATGAAGTATTATATCTACTTTCAGCTCATCACCTTCAAGCTGAATATAAAGCAGATATATAAAAACAGCCTGATTTTTGCGTTTGCGGGGCTTGGCCGGAACTTCTTTCTGTTTGTAATCTTCGGACTTTTTTATGCGCTGGGGATACTGCTGTTTTTCCTGAACCCGGAGGTCGGGATTATAGTCAACCTGATTGTGTTTATCACGATTTTCCCGGCGTTCAGGCTGGTTTTAATCCAGTTCACGGTATTCCCGCTGATTAAGAAACTGATGATTGACCCGTATTACCAGGAGCACCCCGACGAGGACAGGGAGGCGCTGTATGCCCTGAACATCGTGGAGGAGGACGAGGACGACGAGGAACGCGTGTTTGAGGATACCCTTCCCGATGACGATGAGGACGACGGAGAGCCCGCTACTTTCCCGCGCCAGTATTCGCAGGAGGAGATGAAGAAGTTAAGAAGACTCCACCGCGAGGGTTACCATGATGACGATGACGACGATACCATATAAAAAAGCCGGCTGAGCCCCAGCCGGCTT
>LFTH01000027.1 GCA_001513365.1 Clostridiales bacterium DTU033
GATATTACGTCGCTCAAGGTCAGGGGGTGCCCATCCTTGTCAGTGTCAATCGGCTCAGAGAAGCTAACATCTTGTGCTTTTTTCTTGCTTGCGCGGAAGTGCATCAGGATTTCGTTTTCTATACACCTTGACGCGTATGTTGCAAGCCTAGCGCCTTTTAAATAATCGAAGGTGTTTACAGCCTTGATTAATCCGATAGTGCCGATTGAAATAAGGTCGTCCTGTTCGCGTATGGTGCTGTAGTATTTCTTGATAATATGTGCAACCAGTCGGAGGTTATGCTCTATCAACTTGTTTCGCGCGTTTATGTCCCCGTGCAGATGAAAGCGTTCAAGGCAACGGCGTTCTTCTTCAGGGGGCAACGGTTTTGGGAATGAGCCGGTGTTTTCGACGTACAGCAGCATGTAAAAAAAGCTGGATACAGCCTTTATAAGCTCAAACAGCAAGATGGACATCCCCTTTCAGATTGGTATGGATGCGGATAATCCATTCTATGCTGTCAAGCAAACAGATGTGCATGTCTTGATTAGCTTTGCGATTGTTATTGTTAAATCTTTGGTTATCGACCGTCTGCAGGGCTTTTTGGAAATGTCTTAATTGATATTGCAGTTAAAATTCATCAATTATTGCAGGAAGATAAAAAATAACTTGCAAAAACCGATTTAATATAATAGAATAGCTTATGAATTTCAAAAAGCAATGCAGTATGAGGGGAGCAGCATATCATGTCGGCACTGCAGTATGAAACAAAAGAAAAACTGTCTTCGCGTTTAGCTGAACTTGAAAAGGTATATCAGGGATACAAACAGCGAGGACTTAAACTGGATATGTCGCGCGGCAAGCCCGAGCCGGAGCAGCTCGATTTGACCATGGGACTGCTTGACTGCGTCAATTTAAGGGAAGGGTACCGCACAAAAGACGGGTTTGACACCCGAAATTACGGCTTGTTCGACGGGATACCGGAGATGAAGGAGATTTTTTCAGGTTTTTTTGAGGTTGATGAGTCGCAGGTGATTGTGGGCGGCAATTCAAGCCTTAACCTGATGTTTGACTTCATTTCGATGGCTTATTCAAAAGGGATATTAGGCAACCCGCCGTGGTCGAGGCAAAAAGGGGTAAAATTCCTCTGCCCGTCTCCGGGATATGACAGGCATTTTAAAATCACCGAATACTTCGGTATCGAAATGATAACGGTTAATATGACGGCGGAAGGGCCGGACATGGAGCAGGTTGAAAAATACGCGGCAGACCCGCTTGTCAAAGGGATATGGTGCGTTCCGATATATTCAAACCCGGACGGGATAACCTATTCTGCGAAGACGGTCAGAAGACTTGCGGCCCTCAAAGCCGCGGCGCCTGATTTTTGCATAATGTGGGATATGGCGTATTATCTGCACCATTTAGAAGAGCCGGGAGACACGCTGCTCAACCTGTACCGCGAGTCAGAAGCCAACGGCACTGAAAACCGTGTGGTAATGTTCGCATCGACCTCGAAAATCAGTTTTCCCGGCGCGGGGGTCGCTGCGATGGCGGCAAGCCCGGACGTGATTGCGGATGTCCGGCGCCGGCTTTCGGTTCAGACGATTGGCTACGATAAGATTAACATGCTGCGCCACGTCAGATTTTTTGGCAGCTACCAGAATATGTGCAAACACATGAAGCTGCACGCGGCAATCATCAGGCCGAAATTCAAGGCGGTGCTCGATACCCTTGAGAAAAACCTTGCCGGCAAGGGTATTGCCGAGTGGAACAGGCCGCGCGGAGGATATTTTATTAGCGTTAACCTGCTTGACGGCTGTGCTAAGGAAACAGTCAGACTGCTTAAAGAAGCCGGGGTTGAGATGACACCGGCAGGTGCGACTTACCCTTATGGCAACGACCCGCGCGACAGGAATATTCGGATTGCGCCGACTTTCCCTCCGATTAGCGAACTGCAGGTTTCGATGGAGCTTTTCTGCGTCTGCGCTGAAATCGCCTGCATAAAAAAAATGATTTCGGAAGCGTGGTAACATAATTTTATAAAAATTGATTTTGGCACTTGACAAACTTTGATTGCATAGTGTAGAATACTCGCAAATACAGCTCAAAGGCGACGACGGGGACAAGTACCATGTCTGGGATATTCAGAGAGCCGCCGGTTGGTGCGAGGCGGTTATGGCAGGTATGGGAATATCACCTCCTGAGCTTTCAGCCGAAACGGGTTTTTGCCCGGAGTAAGTGCGAACGTTTTCCCTCCGTTATCAGGGACGGCATTCGGCAGTTGTTGCC
>LFTH01000131.1 GCA_001513365.1 Clostridiales bacterium DTU033
CTGAGTTATATCATGGGGTTTTTCTGCCACTACGCGATTGACCGCGCGGCCCACCCCTATATTTACTGGGCGCAGGAAAAGCTGGCGGAGCACGACCCGAAATATGGCAAAAAGCCTGTGCAGTACCATTTCAGGATTGAAAGCGCGCTGGACACCATTGTCCTGCGCCGCGAGACCGGCAGGCTTATCAGCAAATTCAGCCTGACCTCGGTGCTGCCCAAAAACCGCAATTCATGCTACGAAACGGTGGGGCAGATATATAACCAGCTGCTGTCCCGGCTTTACGGGCTCAGTATTCCGGCCGAGCTTTTAGCACGCGCGCCCGGCGATATGAGGCAGGCTTTGTTTTTTATGGATGACAAAGCCATGCTGCGTCAGAAGCTGGTGTTCCGCCCGATAGAAAAGCTGGCGGGTCTTGGGCCGTTTGCCACTTCTCTGCTCCGGCCGCTGGATACGGACGGCTGGGATTATGCCAACCTTGCGCGCGCCGAATGGGAAAACCCGTACGACAAAAAAATAACCAGCAGTTACAGCTTTTTTGACATCTATAATCTCGCGGTTGCGGAGGCGTTCGATATGATTACGGACTTTATTGAGGCCCTGCCCGACGGGAAATCAATGCTGGAGATAACGCAGGACCGCGGTTTCGCAAGCGACCTCCCCGGGGTATACAGCTATGCATAGCCGCGGCCCCGCTATTTTTAAACTGCAGGAAAGCGTGGTTTTTATGGAGAAAATAGCGAGTTTTAAAGTGGACCACTCGGCGCTTAAGCCGGGCATTTACCTTTCGCGGGTTGACGGAGACGTCATCACCTACGACATACGGTTTGTAAAACCCAACACCCCGCCGTTTTTGAGCAACGCGGTAATCCATACCATCGAGCACCTGTTCGCGAGCTATGTCCGCAACAGCCCTTTCAGCGGGGGGATAATCTATTTCGGTCCGATGGGCTGCCGCACCGGTTTTTATTTTCTCACCAGAGGAATATCCCATAAAGACGCGATTTGGCTGACAAAAAAGGCGCTGGATTTTATCGCGCAATACTCCGGGCCAATCCCCGGAGCCGCCGAAAAAGAGTGCGGCAACTACCTTGAACACGACCTTGAAGGCGCCAAAAAAGCCGCTTTTGCCTTTCTTAAAACCGTAAAAGGCTGGGACGAGAACATGTTAAGCTACCCTTAAGCCAAATCCGCCCCGGCCGCACTCAATCCCGCATAATTTCCAGCAGATTGGAAGCCAAAAACACCGGTTTTTTTGTTTATAGTGCTGACAAAGCCTTGAATTGCCCGATGATTTTATAACAATTAGTAATGAATTTTCCCTAAAAGGGTTGCAATTTTGTTACCATTGAGTATAATAGGAAACAGGTTGTTACAAGTTTGTAACCATTTTTGGTTTGGCCGGCCGGGTTGCCCTCAATCCGCCGGCAAAGCTGCAACTGGAAGTGATTATTCATGCGTGATTCCGGCGACCATAAATCAAAAAAGCTGGAGCGCTATTTTTCATTCCTCAATAATGTGATGAAGAACAACGTATGGGCCGGTATTGTCCTTGCGTATCGTTTCTGCTACAACTTTTGCTACCTGATTGGCGCTTATACCATACGGTATTTCCGCATATTCGCAAAAAAGATAATCCGCGGTCTCAAACCTGCAGTCAGGTTTTTGTGCAGGGCGGCGGATTATATTATTTTAAGGCGCCTGCGTGGCTTCGCGGACAGCGTGGCTGCGGAAACCCGGCGCTTTTTGCAGGGCTTCCCGATTGCCGGCAGGCTGGTGAAAAGCTCGTTTAAGCAGGGATTTGCCAGCTTCCTTAAAACGGTTTTCGCGGTTATCCCGCGCAGGGCTGTCAAGCGCCACAGGCGCTCGTTGTCGACCATATGCAACCTTGCGGCGCCTGCCGCGGCTGTGATGGTTTTAGTGATGACCATTAATTTGTGGGGCGGTATGACATTTGCGCTCGCCGTCGAGTATGACGGTAAAAAGCTGGGATATATCACCGACGAATCGGTATATGACACTGCCGCCAACATGGTCAACGACAGGGTCATCAATACCGACAATTCGTTTGAGGTCAAACGGGTGCCCAAACTTACAATCGCGGTGGTTTCCAAATCCGAAATAATAGATGAGAACGCCGTCTGCGATAAGATACTGGAGAATTCAAACGATTCAATCTGCCAGGCGTCCGGCCTTTATATCGACAACAAATTTGAATGCGCCGTCCAGTCAAGGCAGGAACTCGACGCCCTTCTCGACTCAATACTCAAAAGCTACTGCAAGGGCGGCCCCAATGAGCGCGCCGAATTCGTCCAGAACGTTGAGATTGTGGACGGGCTTTATCCCATTTCCTCGATTGTTTCAATCGAGGAAACCCGCGCAAAACTCACCGAGCAGACGGTTGTGGATAAATACTACACCATTGTCAAAGGGGATTCGCCGCTGCTCATCGCCGCCAAAACCGACATGTCCCTTGAGCAGCTCAGGGCGCTCAACCCCGATTTTGACAAGAAGATTTTCCCCGATGTAAAGGTTCTTATTCAGAAAGCCCAGCCTTACCTGCGGGTACAGGTGGTGCGCACCACCGAATACAAGGAGGCTATACCTTACAAAACCGTTCAAGTCAAGGACGACAGGCACTACAAAGGCTATACCGCGGTCAAGACCAATGGCGTTAACGGCGAACAGCGTGTCAAGGCCGAGATAACCTATATCGACGGTATCGAACAGTCAAGGAAAATCCTCGAAAAGAAGGTTCTCAAAAAGCCGGTTGACAAAGTGGTAATTGTAGGCTCAAAGAGCATTGATAACAGAATAACCGCGGCAGGAGACGGCATTTCGACCGGCAGGTTTACATGGCCGCTACCTTCCTGCAGGTCAATCTCATCCCCGTACGGGTGGCGCTGGCGCCAGTTCCACGCAGGAATTGACATCTCCGGCAACGGCGTTTACGGCAAACCGGTTGTCGCCGCCGACGGAGGAGTGGTCGCTGAAATCAACACTGCGGGCTGGGGCAGCGGATACGGCAAGTACATCATTATTGACCACGGCGGCGGGTACCGCACCGTTTACGCTCACTTAAGCGCGGTCAACGTGCGGGCCGGCCAGAAAGTCAGCAAGGGCCAGTTTATCGGAAGGGTAGGCAATACCGGCCAAAGCTACGGCGCCCACCTGCATTTTGAAATCAGGATTAACGGCAAGTCGGTCAACCCGGTGTCGTATTTAAGATAAGCTGATGACAATTCAAAAGGCTGACGCTCAACCGCAGGTTGTGCGTCAGCCCCAGACTGTCGATAAACAGGCATTTTCACGCGGGTGAAAATGCCTGTTTTCTTTGAAAT
>LFTH01000125.1 GCA_001513365.1 Clostridiales bacterium DTU033
GCGAAAAAGCCCAGCTTTCGCTGGACTTTTTCGACAAGCTGAGGCGGCTGAAAAGCCGCCTTAATCAATCGGTCGTTTATTCGCTCTCAAACGGGAGCAGCGCGAGATGGCGAGCGCGCTTAATCGCAACCGTCAGCTGGCGCTGGTGTCTCGCGCAGGTGCCTGTTACGCGCCGGGGCAGGATTTTAGCCCTTTCGGACATGCACTTGCGAAGGCGCGCCACGTCCTTATAATCCACCTTGTCGATTTTATCTACACAGAAGCTGCACACCTTGCGGCGGCCCTTGCGGCCGCTGCGGACAGGGCGCTCCTGTCTTTCGACTTTCTCAGCTTTTTCGGACAAGCCATTAACCTCCTTTAGACAGAATTCCGCTGCAAATCAAAACGGCAAATCGTCATCGCCGACAATCTCCTCAAAATCGGTATCATCGGCATTTGAAAAAGCGGGCTGTGCCTCCTCTTCGGCAACCGGCGGCAACTGCGAATCAAACCGGGGCCCGGCGTTATCGGTGGAACTGCGCCGAGAATCGCCAAAGAAGACGTTGTCGGCAACCACTTCAAAAGCGGTGCGCCTGTTGCCGTCCCTGTCGACGTAGTTGCGGGTCTGGATTGAGCCCTGCACGATAATCATCGAGCCCTTGCGGAAATACCTGGTGATAAATTCGGCAGTACTGCGCCACGCGACGATGTCAATCCAGTCGGTCGGCCTTTCGGTACTGTTTTTCGGCATGTAGGTGCGCTGAACCGCTATGCTGAAATTGGTTACCGGGACCTGCGAGGGAGTGTACTTAAGCTCCGGGTCTGAGCCCAGCCTTCCCATAAGGCAAACCACATTAAGCATTACAGTACCTCCTTTTAATCATCAATACGGACAATCAGCGAACGCAGCACGCCCTCGGTGATTTTGCAGACGCGGTCGAGCTCGGCGGGGAAATCAGGTGAGCAGACGAACCGGTAAAGCACGTAGAAGCCTTCGTTCTCGTCATTAATCGGATAAGCCAGCCTGCGCTTGCCCCACTCGTCCGTTTCGACGGATTCGGCATGCTCTTCAATCAGGGCCTTGAATTTTCCCTCGATTTCCGCGATGCCGTCCTCGCCAAGGGTGGTGGAATACACCAGCACTGCTTCGTAGGAATTCTTCTTTTCTACTGCCATTTTTGCACCTCCTCATGGACTAATGGCCCCGGAACATGGCCCGGAGCAAGGATAAGACGCGTGCTTAAGCACGCTTTACTGTATTGTATATAATAATACAATGTGGTAATTATAACAACTTATAATTACATAGTCAAGTACAGACTCCGCCATTTTTTGGCGGCCGGGGACGCGCAGACCCAATCCCGCGTATCTTTATCTTTACATCAAATTAAAAATCAAATATAATTACCTTTGGTAATACATATCCAAATCTCTATAAAGGATGAAATACATGCTCCAATACGAAGAACTGAAACTCGCGCTTGAGGCGCTCAAGCCCGACACAGACGACCTTGCGGCCGCGCTTAACCTTGAGCGCTGCCGGCGCGAGCTGTCCGAGCTTGAAACAAAGGCTGCGGCCGCGGATTTTTGGGACGACATGGAGGCGGCGCAGTCGGTTCTTCAGAAAATCTCCGGCTTTAAGGAGACCATATCAAAATATGAGCGGCTGGTCAGGGCCTACAACGACGCGCTGACCCTGATTGAGCTTGCGGACGAGGAAGAGGACGAATCCCTGTTTGGCGAATGCGCCGAGGCCGTCGAGCAAATCAAAAAGGATTTGGAGAACCAGCGCCTTTCCACCCTGCTCAGAGGCGAGTTTGACAGCAAAAACGCGATACTGACTTTTCACGCCGGCGCGGGCGGCACCGAAGCGCAGGACTGGGCAGAGATGCTTTACAGGATGTACACCCGCTGGGCGGAGCGCCGCGGGTTCAGCTATAAAGTGCTGGACTACCTCGACGGGGACGAGGCAGGAATAAAAAGCGCCTCAATCCTGATAACCGGCCTTAACGCATACGGTTATCTCAAATCCGAGGCCGGAGTCCACCGCCTTGTGAGGGTTTCCCCTTTTGACGCCTCAGGCAGGCGGCATACCTCGTTCGCGGCCGTTGAGGTGGTCCCCGAAATCGACGACTCGATTAAAGTGGAAATCCGCCCTGAGGATTTGAAGGTTGACACCTTCCGGTCGGGCGGGGCAGGCGGCCAGCATGTCAACAAGACCGAATCGGCGGTCCGTATCACCCACATACCCACCGGAATAGTGGTCTCCTGCCAGAACGAGCGCAGCCAGCACCAAAACCGCGAGACCGCGATGAAAATGCTGAAATCCAAGCTGCTTGAAATCAAGGAGCGGGAGCATTACGAAAAAATAGAGGATATCAAGGGCAACCAATCCCAAATCGCGTGGGGGAACCAGATTCGCTCCTATGTATTCATGCCGTACACTCTGGTCAAGGACCACCGCACCGGTTTTGAGGCCGGCAATATCAACGCCGTGATGGACGGCGACATTGACGGGTTCATCAACGCCTACCTGAAAGCCGCGGCGAGCGGCAATCCGGAAGGCTGACCGCCCGCCGACGCTAAAAACTATGCGCTACATCAGCCATATACCGTGTTATCTGTCTCACGCTGATATATGACATTTAAAAAGGCGGCTTTTCAGCCGCCTCAGACTGTCGATAAACAGGCATTTTCACGCGGGTGAAAATGCCTGTTTTCTTTG
>LFTH01000010.1 GCA_001513365.1 Clostridiales bacterium DTU033
AACTCCTCAAGCTTATTCAGCCTTATCTGCAGCTTGCAGATTTCCTGAGCGACCGGGTCGGGAATGTTGATTTGGTCGAGTTCGCATATCCTCGCGCCATTCCTCCTGACCACGCGCGCCGGGACCCCGACAGCGGTGCACCCGTCCGGAATGTCGTTCAAAACCACGGCTCCCGCCGCAATCCTGACGTTGTTCCCGATTTTGATTGGGCCGAGTATCTTCGCCCCGGCTCCAACCATCACGTTATTTCCCAAAGTCGGGTGTCTTTTGCCCTTATCCTTCCCCGTTCCTCCTAGGGTTACCCCCTGGTAAATAGTGCAGTCGTCCCCGATAACCGAAGTCTCGCCTATCACCACGCCGGTACCGTGGTCAATAAACAGCCGGCGGCCAATCGTCGCGCCGGGGTGGATTTCAATATTTGTTTTGCGCACGCACCGCTGTGAAAGCCAGCGGGCGATAAAGAACATTTTGCGCCTGAAAAACCAGTTCGCAATGCGGTAATAACGTACCGCCCTGAAGCCGTCGTATAACAGCAAAACCTCAAGGGTGCTGCGCGCGGCCGGGTCCCTTTCTTTTATTGTAGCAATATCCTCTCTAATCCTGTCGAACATATCACCATCTTCTTTCTAAAAACAGGTTGACTATGCCAGCGGTTGGTTGCATTAAGCTAATTTATCAAAACACCTCCGCTGCGTACAGCAACGGAGGTGCAAGGCACGGTTCCACTCCTAAGTTTCACTCTTCGGGGCAGCCTTTCGGATACCCCGGCCCGATAACGGCGGCGAACCGCACGAAGATACTGTTATTTCCCTCCGTGAGCTAAAAGGCGCATTTCGCAGGATTCCCGCAAAAAGCGCTTTCAGCCGCGGCGCTTTCTCTCTGGTGCGGAAAACAACCTGCTACTTCTCCTTTATCACAGCCTGTCGAAATTATTCAGTTTGTTCATATTTCAGTTTTATTTGCTGTCGGTAAAATAATGCCTGAGCCCCCAGACATATTCAATACCGGAATACACAGTCAAAACCACCGAGAACCAGATGAAAACCTGTCCGGCAAGAAGCATCCAACTGAAAAACTCCGAAGGGACTGAAACGCCGGAGAGCAGCGTTGCCCGCCAGGACGAAACCTCCAATACCGCAATCATGAACAATACCGAAACATACTGTGCCACCGTCTTGGTTTTTCCGGCAAGGCTT
>LFTH01000122.1 GCA_001513365.1 Clostridiales bacterium DTU033
TCGCTGCTTAACTTCATACTGAACAAGACGCGGGTCTTCAAAAACGCCTCGTCCGGCAGACTGCAAATCGTGAAATACTATATACTGTGCACCGTCCAGATGATAGTATCGGCGGTATGTGTCAACTATATTTTTATATACACCGGGATGAACGAAACCGTCGGGAAAATAGTAATAGATACCATTCTGTTCTTCGTAAACTACATCATCCAAAGGGAGTGGGTATTCAAAAATGATTGACAGCTTTGCAAACGCCCTGTTCGCGGCGTCGCGGTACCTGCTGCTTGTTTTGTCCATGTTCGGATACGGCCTGTTTTTATACAAGCGTTTTAATATAAAAGCCGAGTTGATACCGGTAACCGTGTTCAGCGCAATCACAGTGATAATGTATGCGGCCGGTCTGCTGAACGTCATGTATTCAGCCACCCTGCTTGTACTGGCCGCAGGCCTTTTTCTTTTTGCCTATTTAATCGCGACTAAGAATATACGCCTGCTTGATTTTAAGGGTATTTTTACCCCCGGTATAATAGTTTTCCTTGTCGGCTGTGCCGCGGTGTTCTTCCTGTACAGGGGGGCGCGTCTGTATCACTACGACAATTTCTCGCACTGGGGTTTAATCGTAAAGCATATGTGGCTGAAAAACCGCCTGCCCAACTTTTCGGATACTGTAATATCCTATAAGACATATCCGCCCGGCAGCGCCGTTTTTATTTATTACATCACAAAAATAATCGGCAAATCCGAAGGGAAAATGCTGATAGCGCAGAACATTCTGCTGTTAAGCTGCGCTTTGACGCTGTTCGCCTTCATAAAAAACAAAAAACGGGTTGTCTCCTATCTGGTTCTGGCCGTGTCCTCGTTTTTTATGCTCACTTTGCCGTTATCCCTGCAGTCCCTGCTGGTCGACACCCTTCTGCCGCTGCTGGCAGTCGCGAACGCCGCGGTGATGGTGTATTACAGGAAGGACATTCTGAAGGCGGCGGCGCTCTCCCTGCCCCTTATAACCGTTACCGTTCTAATCAAGGACAGCGGCATTCTTTTCGCAGTGTTCAACATCATGCTATTGCTTGCTCTGGCGGCCGCGGACTGCTACAGGCAGATAAAAAGCTCAAAAAAAGACAGGGTTATATATAAAAGTAGTTGCTGTAATCCTTATTGCGGTAATCTTCCCGATAGCCTGCCGGTATTTATGGGAACAGCATGTCGAAATGGTTTTCCCCGCCGGCACCAAATACACTTCAAGGCACGCCTTGAGCGTGGAGTTTTTCAAAAAGGTCTTTTTTGATAAAACAGATGAAGAAAGACAGGAGATAACCCGGTTGTTTCACCAGAAAATCTTTAGCCTTGAGAACCGGGGCAACCAATTGTTGATTGCGTTCAACCTGATTTTGGTATTAGCGCTGATACTAAACCTGATATACAGGAAAAAAGTGTCTGGCGTGCTGTTGACCATACTGGCGGGCAACATTGTGTATCTTGTTTTCCAAATCTGCCTGCTGTTCACCTATCTTTTGGGAATGCCTGTGAAGGAAGCGCTTTATCTGGCAGGGTACGACAGGTACAATGACTCTATCATATGTTATATTATAGGTTTAGGTATCATCTGCATTGTTTCAAATACGTTTGACGATATTTCCGTCAACAAAAACAGGCTCTACAACATCATAATCGGTGTATCTATTATAGCCGCCTGCGTATTCGGGGTTAATCAATACAGCCTGTTAAAAAGGGTTATAACACCGAATTCGGCGCTTAAGAATTCGCTGCCCGTCAGATACGACAAGGTTTTAACCGGCGTTGAGGATTTGTCGTCAAAAAAACACCTTATATATGTATCAAAAAAGGAAGACCGCAATTACATGATACACTTAAGCCGCTACAAGCTGTTTACCAAAAACTTTGAGATCATCCAATCCATTGAATCCGAAGAGGCGTTTTACGATAAGGCGTCCCGGTATGACTACCTGCTGGTGTTGAGCGATGATAAGGAAATAATCGAAATACTCAAGCCCATTCAAAAAAAGGATACCTACATCGGGCATTACCATACCGCCACGCTCATCCCGTCATCCGGCGGGTAAGCCGCGGAGGTTGTGGAAAACAACCGCAAAAAGCCCGCACAGCTTTTAGACTGTGCGGGCATGAATGATTTTACATACCTTTATTTTGGCTTTTTGAGGTACTTGTTTTTGGTGGCAATGCCGCCGCGTATATGCCGCTGCGCCTTGTTGTGCTCCAGCACGCGGCGGACCCTCGCATACAGCTGAGGGTTGACCGTCCGCAGGCGGTCGGCGACATCCTTGTGAACCGTGGATTTGGATATATGAAACTTCCCAGCGGCGGCACGCACTGTCGCGTTGTTTTCGATGATGTATTCGCCCAGTTCAATTGCCCGCTCCTCAACTGCTCCCTTCACGCTATCACCTCTTGAAGTTCTTCGCTAATACCTATGCTTGATTGGGCGGATTTATGCGATTTTTCTGACGCAGTGGCCGCCAAAGCCGCCCGCGAAAAACCGCGCCGACCGATTATTTTTGGCTCCGACTCTTCGCGGCAAATGCCATCACAGCGCGGCAGGGCGTTTGCTCGAAAGGACAGAGAATAAAGGACGTGATTTTATGCAGACAAAAATCTGGGCGCACCGCGGCGCCAGCGCCTGCGCCCCCGATAACACAATGCCGGCATTTGAGCTTGCGGTGAAAATGAAAGCCGAGGGAATTGAGATTGACGCCCACCTGTCAGGGGACGGCGTGCCGGTCCTGTGCCACGACGAAATGCTGGACAACGTATCGGACGGTACCGGCAGGGTCAGGGATTATACTGTTGAGGAACTGCGCAAGCTGAATTTTAACCGCACCCATCCCGAATACGGGAAAGTGCAAATTGTAACGCTGGAGGAGTTCTACATCTTCGCAAAGCGCAGCGGGATTTTTGTCAATACCGAGATAAAGTACTACGACAGCGGGAAATGGGAGGAATTAAACGCGGTATGCCTTAAAACCGCGGAAAAAACCGGCATGGCGGACAGCATCATATATTCGAGTTTCAACCACCGTTGGCTGTCGGAATTAAAAAGGAAAAACCCCGCAGCCAAAATCGGGCTGCTTTACTCCGATTACATAGAAAAGCCGTGGCTTTTGGCAAAAGAATTCAATGCGGACGCGCTCCACCCGTGGTACAGCAGAATATTTGAACAGGACATGGTCAGCCAGTGCCGCAAGTATGGTATCATGGTCAACCCGTGGACAATAGACCACCCCGCCGAGATTGAAAAACTGATTGGGCAAAAAGTGAACGCCATAATAACCAACAAACCGGAACTGGCTCTAAAAATACGCGACGGGATACGGTAAACAGCGCAACAAAAAAGGGCCTGCACCTTTGGTGCAGCGCCCTTTTTTACGCTTATCCGCTCTATGTGTTGCGGAATTCTAACTGCTCCGTGCCTTTCGGCTCATGCCGCACAGGATTTACTTTTTTCTGGCCCTGATTGCGGCCTGCGCCGCGGCAAGGCGGGCAATCGGCACGCGGAACGGCGAGCAGGAAACATAATCCAGTCCAACATTGTGGCAGAACTCAATTGAAGACGGGTCCCCGCCGTGCTCTCCGCAGATACCGAGCTTAAGGTCTGGTCGGGCAGCCCTGCCCTTTTCAACCGCCATCTCGACCAGCACGCCAACGCCGGTCTGGTCAAGCCGCGCGAACGGGTCAAATTCATATATACCTTTCTCGTAATAATCCTCAAGGAACTTGCCCGCATCGTCGCGGCTGAACCCGAAGGTCATCTGAGTCAGGTCGTTTGTGCCGAACGAGAAGAAGTCGGCCTCTTTCGCAATCTGGTCGGCGGTTATCGCGGCGCGCGGGATTTCAATCATTGTCCCGACTTTGTACTCAAGCTCTATGCCGGACTCTTTAATCAGCCTGTCGGCGGTCGAGGTTACCACGTCCTTGACATATTTGAGCTCTTGGGCTTCGCCTACCAGCGGTATCATGATTTCAGGCAAAATGTTGTATTCGGGGTGCTTCTTTTTGACGTTGATAGCCGCGTTAATCACCGCTTTTGTCTGCATTTCGGCGATTTCGGGATATGAAATGCTCAGCCGGCAGCCGCGGTGGCCCATCATCGGGTTGAACTCGTGCAGCGAAGCGATGATATCATTCAGCTCGGCGATTGTCATCCCCAAATCCTCCGCCATCTCGGCGATTTCAGTATCCTTGGTGGGCAGGAACTCGTGCAGCGGCGGGTCGAGGAACCTGATGGTAATCGGGCGGTCCTCAAGCACCTCGTACATCGCCTCAAAGTCGCTCTGCTGGTAGGGCAGGATTTTTTCAAGCGCCTTTTTGCGGGACTCGGCGTCCTTTGCGACAATCATCTCGCGCACTGCCTTAATCCGGTCCCCTTCAAAGAACATGTGCTCGGTACGGCACAGCCCGATACCCTCGGCGCCGAACCTGACCGCCGAAGCCGCGTCGCGCGGATTGTCCGCGTTAGTGCGCACTTTCAGGGTGCGCGCCGCGTCCGCCCACGCCATGAACCGGCCGAAGTTTCCGGAAATTGACGCTTCAACGGTCGGTATGGCCTCGCCGTAGACGTTGCCGGTGGAACCGTCAATCGATATATAGTCGCCCTCTTTAATGGTCTTGCCGCCGAGGGTAAACTCCTTCTTTTCCTCGTTAATCCTTATATCCCCGCAACCGCATACACAGCAGGTGCCCATGCCGCGGGCGACGACAGCGGCGTGCGAAGTCATCCCGCCGCGGACGGTGAGGATACCCTCGGACGCGTCCATACCCTCGATGTCCTCAGGGGACGTCTCAAGCCGGACAAGAATAACCTTCTCGCCCCTGTCCGCCCATTCCTTGGCGTCAGCAGCGGTGAACACCACCCGCCCGCAGGCCGCGCCGGGCGAGGCGGGCAGGCCCTTTCCGAGAGGCTGCGCCTTTCTGAGCGCGTTTAAGTCAAACTGCGGGTGGAGCAACGCGTCAAGCTGCTTCGGCTCGACCCTCATTACTGCCTCTTCCTCGGTAATCATGCCCTCGTCCACAAGGTCAACCGCAATCTTCAAAGCCGCGGCGGCTGTGCGTTTGCCGCTGCGGGTCTGGAGCATGAACAGCTTGCCGTCCTCGATTGTAAACTCCATATCCTGCATGTCGCGGTAATGCTTTTCAAGCCGCTCCGCAACCTCTATGAACTGGTCGTAAACGTCGGGCATGATTTCTTTGAGCTTTTGAATGTGATACGGGGTGCGGATACCCGCGACCACGTCTTCGCCCTGCGCGTTGATTAAAAACTCGCCGTACAGTTTGTTTTCGCCGGTGGCGGGGTCGCGCGAAAACGCGACGCCGGTGCCCGATTTTTCGCCGGTGTTTCCGAACACCATCATCTGCACGTTGACCGCGGTACCCCAGTCGGACGGGATATCGTTCATACGGCGGTAGTAGATTGCGCGCGGGTTCTCCCACGAACGGAAAACAGCCTTGACAGCTTCCATAAGCTGCTGTTTGGGGTCGCTTGGGAAATCCTCCCCTTTCTGCTCTTTATAAAACGCCTTAAACCTCGCTACCATTTCCTTCATGTCGTCCGCGGTGAATTCGGTATCCTGCTTTATGCCGCGGGCTTCCTTCATCTCGTCGATGATTGTTTCAAATTCCTTCTTGGGCAGCTCCATAACGACGTCCGAGAACATCTGGATAAACCTGCGGTAAGAGTCGTACGCAAAGCGCGGGTTGTTCGTTTTCCTCGCAAGTCCTTCCACCACAACGTCATTTATACCCAGATTAAGTATGGTATCCATCATGCCGGGCATCGAGACACGGGCGCCGGAGCGCACCGAAACAAGCAGCGGGTTTTCGCTGTCCCCGAACTTCTTGCCGGACATCTCCTCCAGTTTGGAAAGCGACTCAAAAATCTGCGCACCTATTTCATCACTTATGGTGCCGCCGTCCTGATAATATTTGGTGCAAGCCTCGGTTGTAACCGTAAAGCCGTATGGTACCGGCATTCCAAGATTGGTCATTTCGGCAAGGTTGGCGCCCTTGCCGCCGAGAAGCTCGCGCATGCTGCCGTTTCCTTCGTAAAACATATATACGTACTTGTGTTTCATTAAACCTACCTCCTATATTCTGCATAAGTAAACATGTTATATGCACAAGCTATTGTATTATAACAAAAAGAAAAAAAAATTTCCATATCATTTGACATATTTTTTTCCTTATCGGCTGTAAAATCAAATCAAGTCCCCGATACCGGCTTTTCCTGCTTGCAATTTATATGCGGTTTGTTTTATACTTTATTAATAACAGGCGGGGTACTTTTACATCCCGCCCTGTTTTGCTGCAAAAACAAGCGGGAAAGGACATGTGATCTCATGCTGTTTTTAAAAAAGCTGAACCGAACGGGGCCGATTGATTTTGTGATTGCGGGCCTCGGCAATCCGGGGAAAAAATACGAGGGGACACGCCACAACGCAGGCTTTATGGCGATTGAGGTCTTGTCCGAAAAACTCAAGGTTAAGGTCAGCCGGGTCAGGTTTAAGTCGTTCTGCGGGGAATGCAGTATCGGCGGGCGCCGGGTACTGCTGATGATGCCGCAGACATACATGAACCTGAGCGGGGAGGCGGTCGCCGAGGTAATGCGGTTTTATAAACTGCGGCCCGAACAGGTTATAGTAATATTCGACGACACCACCCTGCCGGTCGGGAATATCCGCATACGCCGCAAAGGCAGCGACGGCGGGCACAGGGGAATGAGAAGTATCATAACCCAAACAGGGAGCGAGGATTTCCCGCGTATCCGGATAGGTATCGGGGAAAAACCACATCCAGATTACGATTTGTCCGACTGGGTGCTGACCAGATTCAGCGCGGACGAGGCCGATAAATTAATGGACGCGGTTAACAATGCCGTCGCCGCTGCCTGCATGATTGCCGAAGGCGAGATAGACAGGGCGATGAACGTGTACTCAAAATAAACCGGTATTGAGGATTTTTTGACATGAATATTCTGATAAAAGGATTGGCCGGACTGCCCGTCTTTAATTCGCTGTGCTCGGATATAAAATCGGGCAGGCTGCCGGCTTTGGTAACGGGTCTCAGCCATATACACAAGGCGCATTTCACAGCCTCGCTGTGCGCCGCGCTAAAGCTCAAAGCCGTAATCCTTACCGCCGACGAAGCCGAAGCCGCGCGGCTGTGCGACGATTTGTCGTCCTTTGGCGTCAAATCCCTGCTTTTGCCCGCCCGCGACTTAACGCTGCGCAGCTTTGAATCGGCGTCGCGGGAGTTTGAACAGCAACGGCTGGGAGTACTCGCCAGAATGGCGGCCGGGGATTTTCAAATCGTAGTCGCGGGCATTGACGCCGCGGTACAGCACACCCTCCCCCCGTCGGCGCTGCACTCGCGCACATTCACCATTAAGGCCGGCGCCGCCCTGCCGGTTAAAGACCTTGCCGCCGCCCTCGCGGCCGCGGGATATGAGCGGTGCGAGCAGGTTGAAGGCGCCGGACAGTTCGCGGTGCGCGGCGGGATTTACGACATTTTCCCCGCCGACAGCCCCGCTCCCGTTCGGCTTGAGCTCTGGGGGGACACGGTGGACACCATTTCATACTACGACATAATCTCCCAGCGGCGCACCGAGCAAATCGGCGAAATCCCGGTTTCCCCCGCCGCCGAAATCATGCCCGGCAACCCCGCGGAGCTTGCGGAAAAAATCGAACAGCTCGCGTCCGGCCTGCGCGGCAAATACGCCGCTGCCGCCCGTCAGAACCTGCTGTCCGACTGCGAGCGGCTCCGCGGCGGCGGCAGGCTTGGCTCATACGATAAATACATCCCGCTGATTTATGAAAAGCCCGCCACCCTGTTCGACTACGCCCAAAAAAACGGGGCTTTGCTGTTTGTTTCGGAGCTCAACAGCGTCCGCGAGCGGCTCCGCACCTTTGAATGGCAAATCAGCGAGGATATAAAGGCGCTGCTCTCCGAAGGGCAGCTCTGCCGAGGACTGACTGAATACGTATCAGACAGCGTGGAGGTGTTTTCACACCTTAAAGAGAGGGGCTGCGTGTTCCTCGAAGCGTTTGCCCGCTCGATTGGGGATACCCCTCTGAATTCGGTTTACAATGTAACCGCAAGGCAACTGCCCGTCTGGCCGGGGAACATTGACCTGCTTGCGGAGGATTTAAAAAACGCCCTTGACCGCGGAATGGCCTGTATCGTGCTCGCGGGCAGCGAGGAAAAAAACGCCAACGCCCTTGCCGACGACCTTGCGGACCTCGGCATACCGGCGCTGTATGCCCCCTCACCCGACAGACCGGTTAAAAACCGGGTTTTGGTGATGTGCGGAGGGCTGTCCGCCGGTATGGAATACCCCGACGCCGCCCTGACGGTGATAACCCACGGCAGAATGTCCGGCAAGCCAAAAAAACACCGGCCAAAAAAACGCGACAAAGCCGCCGTAATCCACAGCGTATCAGAGCTTACGGCAGGGGATTATGTCGTCCACTCCGCCCACGGGATTGGAATTTATCAGGGCATCCACCCGCTCGAAGTACAGGGCGTGGTAAAGGATTACATCAAAATCCAGTACGCCAGGGGCGATATACTCTATGTGCCGGTAACCCAGCTTGATTTGGTTTCAAAATACATCGGCCCCAAAGAGGAGGCACGGGTTAAAATCCACCGCCTCGGCGGGCAGGAATGGCAGCGCACCAAAGCGCGGGTCAAGGCATCGGTCAAGGACATCGCCCGCCAGTTGATTGAGCTTTACGCAAAGCGGATGTCCATAAAAGGGTTCGCGTTTGATTCCGACAGCGAATGGCAGTACGATTTCGAACGGCGCTTTGAGTACGAGGAAACCGAGGACCAGCTTAAGTGCGCAGAAGAAATAAAATCCGACATGGAAAAGGACACGCCGATGGACAGACTGCTGTGCGGGGACGTGGGTTTCGGGAAAACCGAGGTGGCGTTAAGGGCCGCCTTCAAATGCGTCTCCCAGAGCAAGCAGTGCGTGTTTCTGGTTCCAACCACCATTCTGGCGCTGCAGCACTACAACACAATAGTCAAAAGGTTTGAAGGGTTCCCGGTGCGGGTGGAAATGCTGTCGCGCTTTCGAAACCCAAAACAGCAGAGGGAAATAATCAAAAAACTGAAGAGCGGCGAAATCGACATCATCGTCGGCACCCACCGCCTGCTTTCCAAAGACGTGGTCATGCGGGATGTCGGGCTGGTGATTGTGGACGAGGAGCAGCGGTTCGGGGTGGCTCAGAAAGAGCGCCTTAAAGAAATCTGGCCAACCGTGGACGTGCTGACCCTGTCGGCCACCCCAATCCCCCGCACCCTGAACATGGCTTTGAGCGGGATACGCGATATGTCGGTGATTGAAGAGGCCCCGCAAGACCGCTATCCGGTCCAAACCTATGTGCTGGAATACGACACCGGAATTGTGGACGACGCAATCAGGCGGGAGCTTCGGCGGAACGGTCAGGTTTACTATCTCCACAACCGGATTGAGACCATCGAGCGGCGAGCCGCCAACATTCAGACGCGCATACCCGAAGCCCGCATAGGGATTGCCCACGGCAAAATGTCCGAGGAACAGCTCTCCGAAATCTGGCGGCAGATGCTGGACCACCAAATCGACGTGCTGGTCTGCACCACAATTATCGAATCGGGGATAGACATCCCGAACGTCAACACCCTGATAGTCGAAAACGCCGACAAATTCGGGCTGGCGCAGCTCCATCAAATCAGGGGCCGCGTCGGGCGCTCCCCGCGCCGCGCCTACGCCTATCTGACATTCGTGCGGGGCAAGGTGCTGACCGAGGCCGCCGCCAAACGGCTTGAGGCGGTGCGGGAATTCACCGAATTCGGCGCGGGCTTTAAAATAGCCATGCGGGACATGGAAATTAGAGGCGCCGGCAACATACTCGGCGCCCAGCAGCACGGCAACATGGAAGCGGTCGGGTACGAGATGTACCTCAAACTGCTTGCGGAAGCGGTCAGCGAAGAAAAAGGCACTCCTTCCCAAAGGGAAACAGAATGCCTTGTGGATTTGCAGATTACCGCGCATATCCCCGAAAATTACATCTATTCAACCTCTCAGCGGCTTGAGATTTACAGAAAAATCGCGGACATCCGCTCCCACGCGGATTCGCTGGACGTGTATGACGAACTGGTGGACCGCTTTGGCCAGCCGCCGGAGCCGGTGCGCGGACTTATTGATATCGCCCTGCTGCGGAACATGGCGGCAGAAATCGGGATATACGAAATCAAACAGCAGCACAGCAGCCTGCTGCTTTACATGCGCGCTCTCGACATGCAGACCGCCTCCCGCATTTCCTCCGCCTTAAAAGGCAGGGCGTTAATCAGCGCCGGCGCAAAACCGTATCTGACCGTTAAAATAAAAACCGGGCAAACCCCGATTGACGCGCTGCGCGAGGCGCTTTACGCCGCTGTGCCAGAAGAAAAAAACGGGCAGAACGGCGCGCGCTCTTAAACGCCGCAGCCTGCAAAGCCGCCCTTCATCCGACGCGCACCCTATGCCCGCCCATATAAAAAAGCTGCTGTCAACATTCGAACAGCAGCCTTTATTGTTTTACTCTATCCTTTTTAAAACCTTGACCACCTCGCCGACATACATCCGATGGTAATCCTTCTGCTGGTAGTGGCTTTTGATGGTGGAATCGATGAAATTCTTAGGGTCAATATCCTGATAATAAATCTTTCGGCAAATAACCGCGATACTGCACTGCTCGTAATACGGCGCCGGCGCGTCAAAAACCGGGGTCAGCCCCGCTGCAGCCGCCTTGTCGACGTCCCGCCCCGAATGAGTGCCGCAGAACCGCAGCGCGTGCCGGTAATCCGGCCCGAAAAACGAAAGGGAGAAATAATCCTCGCGCTCCATAAACTCGTAGGTATACCGCGTCGGACGCACAAACGCAAAGCAGACATCGGCGTTCCAGAGCACCCCCATGCCGCCCCAACTGGCGGTCATGGTGTTGAAATTTCCGCTGTCGCCCGCCGAAACAAGCATCCATTCCCGACCGATTTTGTCAAAGGGATTGCCCTTAAGCTCAATCGGATTAATTTCAATAAATTTGCCCATAACAGATTTCTCCCCGCATATCACAGTTTAATTATTTCACGTTTTTTCCCATTTATAATATACCATATTATCGTCATTTGTGGTAAACTTTTTTAAAATATTCAGATAATTCTTCAAATTTTCCCTTTTAATCCGCTTAATTCTACTGTAAAATGTTTCTGTGATTTTATATGGATGGGAGGAACGGTGTTATGAGCAATTCCACTGTCCCCGAATTCCACGGCATCCTCCGCAGCTTTATGCTCCGCGTCCCCGAATGTATTCAGGAATGTTCGGGTATCAGGGTCTTCGGCAAACGCATACGCTCGCTCGTATATACCACCGATGTCGCGATTATCCGAAACTGCAACGCAGACGCGGTAATCGCAGTCTATCCCTTCACCCCGCAGCCGCTGATTACTCACTCGATAATGCAGGCGGCCGACATGCCGGTATTCGCCGGCGTCGGAGGTGGGCTGACGCAGGGCCTGCGGGTACTCGACCTTGCGCTGCACGCGGAATTTCAGGGCGCAATCGGGGTGGTTGTCAACGCCCCGACAAAAAACGAGACCGTGCGCGAGTTAATCCGCCGCATAGACGTGCCGGTTGTGGTTACCGTAGTGTCCGAAAAAGAGGATATCGGCGCACGGGTTGAGGCAGGCACAAAAATCGTAAACGTCTCGGCCGCCGCAAACACCCCGCAGCTTGTACGGTACATCAGAAAAGAATACCCGCAGCTCGCAATAATCGCGACCGGCGGCCCCACCGAAGACACCATCCGCGAAACCATATCCGCGGGCGCCAACGCAATCACGTGGACTCCGCCATCAAGCGCTCAGGTCTTCAAAGGAATTATGGAAGCCTACCGCAAAGGCGAGCCTCACCCGTAAGCAACTTTTTGCGGTATTTCAGTATATTGTTGCTGCAATTATACAAACAGTATATTACTGCCGCGCGGCGTATTACATCATCGCCGCCAGCAGCAACATTTCTTTTGCTTTTGAATAAATATCTTCTAAATCCGCCAGCGGCAGCGGATTTTTGCCTTTTCCCAGTTCTATTGTAAAGCCGGGGTTACCTGTCTGCTGAATAAACCAGTCCTTAAACCCGCCGTGGGTGGCCAGCCCTTCCGGGTCCGCCACCTTGTATTTTGAGGAGGCCGCCATCACTTCGGCGAGCGCTCGGGCATTTTTCGGGGTGCGCTCCCCGTACCTCCAGAATATTTCCTCCCCCTGTGAATGCAGAGCAATCACAAGGCGGAACCCCACTCTCCGGCACAGCCTGACAAGGGCGGCGGTCTCCGGCTCGCTTTCCGGCTTTGGCCCGCACCACCGGCTGGGAGACGGAGAATCAATCCCGTTTTCCCTCTCCATCTGACGCAGGGTTTCCCATCCCGCGTCAAAATTATGGTTGATATCCACCCCGCGCGCGTTTGCCTGCCACAGACCTGGTTTATTGCCGCCAAGCTCGCGCACCATCTGCGCATATTTTCCCGCGGCGCCTGAGCCGTGGATTGCAATGTCAATCCCGTCGGGGTTGACCTGAGGCACAAATATCAGAGTGCGGCCGGATAGCCCCTGCGCTATATGTATGTCCAACACTCTGGCGCCGCGTTCCAGCGCCATGCATAAATCCTCAATCAGACGCAGCAGAACAAGGGAAGTAATCCACTCCTGCCCGTGAAAACCCGCACAGTAAAGCACCTTTTCCCTGCCGGTGCCCAGCATTAGCCCGATAATCTCCCTGCCTAAAACGCTTTGCCCAATCGGTACGGCCGCCAAAAAGCCGAACCGCCCGCGCAAAGCCGAAATCAGCCCTCTGACTGCGCCGCTGTCGGCCACCTGCGGCGTTACAATCCTGTTCATCTTTCCGCCTCCCGTTTTTTAATTCCATATACCAATACTATTAAGGAGACCGCAAAAATATGAACATGATTGAAAAAACCTTGTCCAGAAAAACCGTCTTCACCGGAAATATCATCAGTCTGGATATCGCAGAAGTGGAACTGCCGGACGGCAGGATGGCCGCAAGAGAAGTGGTCAACCACCCCGGCGGGGTGTGTGTCGCCGCTTTAAACGATAAAGATGAACTGCTTTTTGTCCGCCAGTACCGCTATCCGTACGACGCCGTTTTGCTCGAACTGCCCGCGGGAAAGCTCTCGCCGGGTGAAAGCCCGCTTGAATGCGGCAGGCGGGAGCTTATGGAGGAAACCGGTGCGGCAGCCGGGCAGTTCATACCGCTGGGGCAGCTGTATCCCACGCCCGGAGTTTGCAATGAAATAATCCACCTGTTCTTCGCGCATGATTTGACAATCGGGAAAACATCGCCGGACGAGGGCGAATTTTTGGAAGTCGAAACCATCCCGCTTAAACAGGCGGTCGAGATGGTGCTCGACAACAGGATAAAAGACGCAAAAACCCAAATCGCGGTATTAAAGCTCTATGAAAACAAACGCCGTGGGCTTTTATAGCGGTCAACCGCAGGACACCGACGAGATAAACATTTTTTTGCGCTTGCCCTTTGCGATAATTTTCTTACAACCTGCCGACGTTTACTGTTATCCGTGAAAATGTGCGCACAAAAAAATCCCGCACGCTGAAGTGCGGGATT
>LFTH01000047.1:0-3072 GCA_001513365.1 Clostridiales bacterium DTU033
GCTCTGTCGGCATTGAGGCGAGTACCGGGGATTTTATGCCAGACGCCGGGCGGTCAATCAAGGTGCTGAAAAATCTGAAACACAGGATTGGGTTTGACGGTTAAAACCGCATTGCGGTGAAACCCTAATCAGGTCAGCGCGAGGATTTCAGCAGCTCTTTTTATAATCCCTGTAAAGGTTTTCAATCGACCTGTCATAGGTCCTTTCACCGGATTTTGAGAAGAGACATCCCGGCGCTTCCCCGCGCTTGCGGTGGTACGCGACGCATTCGCAGCATTTGCCGTGGCGGGAGCACGAGGCGTATGTACAGGGACAGTTGATCGTGTTGTAATTGCAAGCCATTATAAACCCTCCGGAATGATATCATTGATTATCAGCTGGGGGAATATCTATAAAGCAATTCGCTTTTCCCCTGTTTATTATAGCGCGGTTTTTGAGTTACATCAAGGGCCGCGGAGATTTTCCGGCTGCTATATACTGGTTTTGCGCGCGGAAAATTTTAAGACGGGATTAACCCGCATAGTAAGGAATGGAGTGGTTGGATGTTCTTTATAGGGATATTCGGCGTTGAAAACAAAGACAAATATTTAGGGGCATACAGCAATGCCGTATGCCCCTCCTGCGGCGGTATGGCTTCATACAGGGTACACAAGTCCTATACCTACCTGCATGTTTTCTTTATACCCACTTTCAGGTGGAATATCAGGTATTATGTAAAGGCTTCGTGCTGCGGCAGCCTTTACGAATTATCCCCTGCCGCCGGCAAAAGGTTTGAGAAAAATCCGGGCGCCGAAATCGCCGCCGAGGATTTGAGGCGGGTTGATTACCGGCCGCCGTTTAAGCACTGCCCGAACTGCAGGGTTGACGTGCCCGATGAATACAGCTTCTGCCCCTATTGCGGGGGGAGGCTGTAACCGGATTTGCTTTGGGCATTGGCATGCCGCTAAGATAAATACTGTAATGACATGGCGGCGGGTAGCCGCCTTTTTCAGTTCAGCCCCTGTTCCCCGACTTTCTCAAACAGGTCGGCCACTTTTTTTGACAGGCCGCTGTGCTGCGGGAGTTTCAGGTCGGGGTCGGACGCCAATACTTTTCTTGCGGCGGCCTGCGCTGTCCGCAGGATTGACATATCGGTTTTTAAATCGGCTATTTTTAAATCCGGCAGGCCGTGCTGACGGTTTCCGAAAAAGTCTCCGGGCCCGCGCAGCTTCAAGTCCTCGTCTGCGATTTTAAATCCGTCATTGGTGGAGCACAGGACTTTAAGCCTTGTTACCGCTTCCTCGTTCTGCGCGTCAGAAATCAGGATACAGGTTGATTTGTGCCGCCCCCGGCCAACCCGCCCGCGCAGCTGGTGAAGCTGAGCCAGCCCGAACCGCTCCGCGTTCTCGATTACCATTATTGCGGCGTTTGGGACGTCCACTCCCACTTCAATAACCGTGGTGGATACCAGCACCGATATTTCATTCTTTACAAACATGCTCATTACTTTCTCTTTTTCGGAGGATTTCATCCGTCCGTGCAGCAGGCCCAGCTTATAACCCGAAAATGGCCCTTCCGAAAGCTTTTTCATATACTCGGTCGCCGAAGCCAAATCGCTTTCCTCCCCGTTTTCGACAAGGGGGCATACGATATATGCCTGCCTGCCTTCGGCTATGTGTTTTTTAATATAGTTAAACGCGCGCTCCCTTTTGTCGCTGCCGATTGCATAGGTCGCGACCGGTGTCCTGCCGGGGGGGAGCTGGTCGAGGATTGAGATATCCAAATCGCCGTATATTATCAGCGCCAGCGAGCGGGGTATCGGGGTGGCCGACATCACCAGTATATGCGGGTTGGCGCCTTTTGCCGCCAGCTTTGCCCTTTGCGCCACGCCGAAACGGTGCTGTTCGTCAGTGATGACCAGTCCGAGTCTGTGAAACTCCACGCCCTCCGACAAAAGCGCGTGGGTGCCGACCGCCAAATCAATCTCGCCCGAAGAAAGCGCGGCAAGAATTTTTCGCCGCTGCGCCGCGGTAAGAGAAGCTGTCAATAGCCCTATCCGCGCCCCGCCCTTACCAAGCAGAGCCGACAGGGAGGCGGCGTGCTGTTCGGCGAGGATTTCGGTCGGAGCCATTAAAGCTGCCTGATACCCGTTTTTTATTACGGTGTAGGCCGCTCCCGCCGCGACCGCGGTCTTGCCGCTGCCAACGTCCCCCTGCACCAGCCTGTTCATCGGGTGCTTGCCGCGCATGTCGCCGATACACTCACTTAATGCGCGGGATTGTGCTTCGGTCAGCCTGAAGGGGAGCAGGCAGATGAAATCCTCGGTATAATCCTCGGCTATCAAAACGGTATTGGCGCTGCGCGAGCGGCTTTTGATTTTCAACAGCCCGAGCTGAAGGATTAACAGCTCCTCAAAAACAAGGCGTTTTCTCGCGATACTGATTGCGTTTGAGTTTTGCGGAAAATGGATGTTCTCAATTGCGAACCTGCGGGTGCACAGCCCGTATTTCTGCCGCATTTCGGCGGGTAGCGGGTCGTAATCCAGCTCTTTATCGATAGCTTCCAGAGCGCGGGACACGCATATTTCGATATAGCGGGTGTTCAGCCCTTCGGTTTGCCGGTAAATCGGCCTTATCCGCTGTCCGCTTTCGGGTTGCTCGATTAAGGGAGACGCCATCTCGCGGGAGGTGAAGTTCCCGCCCACCTGCCCGAAAAACAGGTATTCCTTCCCCGCTTTGATTTTTGCGGCCGCGTATTTGTTGTTGAAAATGGTTACCCTCATTATTGAGGAGCCGTCGCTCACAGAAAACTTGTAAAGGGTCAGCCCTTTCCTGACATGGTGCGCGACCGGCTCGCCGAGGGCCACCGCTTTTATGCAGCAGGGACGGTCAAACGGCGCCTCCTGAATTGATACTATGCTGGTCCAGTCTTCATAGCCTCGCGGGTAAAACTCAATCAAATCGCCGAGCGTCGCGATTTCAAGACGGGCAAACTGCTCTGCGCGCCGTTCGCCGACTCCTTTGAGATAGCGCAGAGGCATTTCGCTTTTACCCGCCATATGACCACCTCAAAACCTGTCTCTTATACACATCT
>LFTH01000047.1:3116-3571 GCA_001513365.1 Clostridiales bacterium DTU033
CGTTCTTATCCTTGGTCCCTGCCCAGGCGATCCGCCGATGGCTGATGCCAAGCCGTTTCNNCCGCCATATGACCACCTCAAAACTAAAAAGTTTTATAAGATTGTATCATACCTTTTTATTTACTGCAATCAAGAGGGTTTCCAGAATACGGAATAAATAATAAAAAATCTTCAACAAAAATATCGCAGCCGCTTTACATCTTAATCATTTTATGTCATAATAACGAGAAATATAATTTAAATTTGCAGTCCGGTTTTTCGGGCTGCACTGAAGAGGAGGGTTTGTTAGTGTCAAGCAATCACAGGCTCGGTTATCTGCCGGATGAACAGCCGAAAATCTACCAGTTGCTGTTGTATGCAATCCAGCAGGTTATCGTCATGTTCCCGGCAACGGTTGCTGTCGCATTAATCAGCGGTTTCCAGATTTCGGTAACCATTTTCGCAAGCGGTCTGGC
>LFTH01000066.1 GCA_001513365.1 Clostridiales bacterium DTU033
ATCCGGCTGGCATAATATCCATGTTCTTCAAGATCTAACCACTGCAAAGATAATCTTGAAAACTGGCCGTAAGCTACTGTTGTTCGGGAATCGCCATAAGGCGGGGAAGTAATCATTAAATCCATTTCAGTATTTAAGCTAAAGTCGCGGGTATCCCTTGCCAATATTTCAACGCGGCCATTCCCGCGGTAATTCTTATAGAATTCAATCATGCCTTGTTCGCATTTCTTTAAATTAGCTTTAAAAACATCGAGCACCAAAGGATTAAATTCTGGTAGTTTTTCCTCTGGTATCCTATATAGTTTGAATTCATTGTTCCGGGTATTGGAACAAGCCCTGACCGTCTCCGAAAAAGCTACCCAATAAAGGATTTTAATATCTTTATCCTCTAGCTCCTTAATTCTTTGTTTAATTATCTGTAAATGTTCAATAACGTAGTCTTTGAACCAATAATTGATATTATAAAAATCCGGTTTGTCAATTTTCGCTTTACCGCTGTTAAAATCAGCGGTTACTCTCTTTAAAAAGATTTCATTTCCCTTTATTAATTTATCTGGGTTAATCGGTGTGCACTTAGCTTTACTAATCAAGCAAGCCAACGGGTTTAAATCTAATCCCCATACATTCATGCCGGCTAAAAGGCCTTCTAGCAAAACAGTGCCAGAGCCCGCAAAAGGGTCGAATAGGTTTTTTATACCCGGTTGATATGTCTTAATAATCTTTAGCAAGTTTTCAGAAATTGGGGGTATCATCATCGCCGGATAACTGTGGATGTTATGAGTATATCTTTTTCCGTAAGAAACAAAATCCCAATAATCCGGCGGAAGCGCTTCAAAATGTCGTTTTATTTCTTCATCTACAACGGGCAGCTCGCGATAATTATTTATAAGCACCCTAGCTGATACACCCATTTTCCCCATCCTTTGTCTCTTTATGTACCCAATCTTTGAAATGTGGTTTCCGCCAATTCTTTTCTCTTAAATCAAAAAATACTTTATTATATTATATCAGGCTTTTTTATATCTTCCAAGTTGTTTTTTAGGCGTCGTTTTCGGGCATGATTTTGGTATTAGAGTGCCATGCCCGATGGCATTGACGCTTTTTTGTCATTTTGCGCATATTAATGGCAACAATATAGCTGTGCATACCTGTGTCAAGCAAGTGGTTAAAGAAAGGGATACATCCATGTCAAAAGCTAAAACCGGCCGTATCCTGTCCGACGGGTTTTTCTATGTCATCGGCAGCGCGCTGTACGCGCTGTCGGTGGTTATCTTCATATCCCCGAACAATATATCCCCCGGAGGCCTGACCGGCGTCGCAACGCTTGTAAACTACCTCACCCCGATACCGATCGGCACCGCGATGCTTGTGATGAACATCCCGCTGATGCTGGCGGGGTGGAAGCGGCTGGGGATTGATTTTACAATCCGCACCGCGGTCGCGACAGTACTTGTGTCTGCGATGATTGATTTGTTTGAGCTGTTTGTGCCCGCGTTTTACGGGGATATTATCCTGACCTCGGTTTTCGGAGGGGTGATGTCGGGGGCCGGGCTGGGGCTGATTTACATGCGGGGCGGGACCACCGGCGGCAGTGAGATTATCGCGCGGCTTGCCGGCCTGCGTTATACCCATATCCCAATCGGCCGTCTTATCCTGATTGTTGACGCGGTTGTTGTCGCGGCCGCCGCGGTGGTTTACCGCAACATCCAGGGCTCGCTGTACGCGATTATCCTGATTTATGTCTCCGCCGCGGTGATGGACACCATGATTTACGGCAAAAACAAGGGCAAAATGCTGCTGATTATATCAAAACACGAAGAAAGGATTTCAAGCGAAATTATGGAGAAAATGCAGCGCGGGGTTACAAAGCTTTGCGGCGTGGGCGGCTATTCCGGCCAGAAGATACAGATGATTTTATGCGCCGTCCGCCCGTCCGAGGTTTACCAAATCAGGACGCTGGTTTACGACATAGATAAGGACGCCTTTATAATCGTGGTCTCGACCGACGAGGTGCTGGGCGAAGGGTTTGGGGATTTCGTTAAATAAACTGTGCGGTTACCAGCCGCTTATTCCCCCTTTTTGCAAAGCCCCGACCAGCCGGTCAACGAGCGGGCCGTACTGCCCCGACAAGCTCTCAATCAACTCTCTCGCCTGCTGCCGCTGGGTCTGTCCATCGACCGGGCAACCTGACTTTACAACCGGCAGTCCGCAGCTTGCCGCGGCAGAGGCGATTTTTTTACTGTCAATGAATATCATCGGCCGGATTAATTTAAGCTCCCTGCGCGTAAGCCGGGTTACCGGCGAAAAACAGCCTATCCTGCCGCCAAAAAACATATTCATCAAAAGCGTTTCAGCGGCGTCGTCCTTATGGTGCCCAAGCGTCACCGTATTGCACCCCGCCTCCTGCGCCATTTTATCAAGGATACCGCGGCGCATTCGGGCGCACAGGCTGCAGGGGTTTTTGGCTTTCAGCTCGTCAAAGACAATCCCGCCAAGCCGGGTGCGCCTTATAATGTGGGGAATATTAAGCCGCTCGCAAAAAGCGGTTACCGCCCGGTAATCGGTTTCCTGCCCGCCAAAACAGGGGTCGGCGGTAATCGCGGTTATACTGAATTTCGTCGGGTAAAACTGCTGCAGCCGGTGCAACAGCGCCAGCAGCACCACGCTGTCCTTCCCGCCCGAAAGCCCGACGGCTATATGGTCGTTTTGCTCAATCATTTTATACCTGTCCACTGCGGCGCGAAAATAGGGGAGTAGCCTGTCCAAAGAGTCCGCCATAATAATTTTCCCTTCATCTTTATGCAAAACCTTGTTCTGGTGTCATACAAAAATTATATACCGCCGGCATGCGGTGTCAAGGATTTGAGGGCGCGGGAGTTTGACGGCGCACAAAAAAGTGAAATCAAAACCGAGTAAACGCGCAATTTGGCGTAAATAAGAGAGAAAACGGGCGCGAGCGGGCTGTAAATTAAATTTTAGGCCAATTTAGTATTGACATGCCTTTTTCGGTGTGGTATTATCATACCTGCGTCCGGGCGTCCGGCAAGGTACGCTCAGACTTATTTTTGTCTTATATCCAAAGGATACGGGAGGAATAAAGATGTCCACATATATGGCAAAGGCGGGCGAGGTTTCCCGCAAATGGTATATCCTAGACGCCGCCGGCAAGCCTCTTGGGCGGGTGGCCGCCAAAGCCGCGGTTTTGCTGCGCGGCAAGCACAAGCCGGAATACACTCCCCATGTCGACTGCGGCGACCATGTCATTATAATCAACTGCGGCAAGGCGGTGCTCACCGGCAACAAGCTGAACCAGAAGGTCCGGTACCGCCATTCGGGATGGATGGGAGGGCTGAAGGCCATCAAGTACTCAACCTTGATGGCAACCCGTCCGGAAAAAGCCATGCAGCTTGCTGTCAACGGAATGCTGCCCAACAACACAATAGGGCGCGCGGCCAGAACCCGCCTGCGTGTTTATGCGGGGCCCGAACACCTGCACGACGCGCAAAAGCCCGAAAAGATTGAGCTTTAAGAAAGGAGGCTGCTTTAAATGGATTACAATAAAAGACCCTATTTCTACGGAACAGGCAGGAGAAAGGAATCGGTGGCCCGCGTACGCCTGTATGCCGGAACCGGCTCTATCACCATTAACGATAGGGACATCGACGATTATTTCGGTCTGGATACTTTGAAACTGATTGTCCGTCAGCCTCTGAACCTCACCGGCACGCTGGATAAATTCGACGTGGTATGCCGCGTATCCGGAGGCGGAGTAACCGGTCAGGCCGGCGCCATCCGCCACGGCATTGCGCGCGCCTTGCTCCAATACAACAGCGAGGAGCTCCGCCCGCTGCTTAAAAAGGCAGGCCTGCTCACCCGCGACCCGAGAATGAAGGAGCGCAAAAAGTACGGTCTCAAAGGCGCCCGCCGCGCTCCCCAGTTCTCAAAGAGATAATTCTGCTGTCAAACCTCAAAACCTTAAAACGCCGGACGTTTTGTTCCGGCGTTTTTTGTGTCTTTAATTGAAAACCGCGCGTTTAACGCGCGGTTTGCAGCTTGTCGAAAAAGTCCAGCGAAAGCTGGGCTTTTTCGCATTAATATGGTAAAATAG
>LFTH01000077.1 GCA_001513365.1 Clostridiales bacterium DTU033
CAGATAAGTAAAACTATATGCGATTATAACATATTCTGGCACGTTTTGGAACACAGTTTGCTTAAAAAACTTGTTTCCGTCTTTATAAACAGTAAAGCGGCAGACCGAAGCCGGCCTGCCGCTTGTAAATCTCTGTTTTCAATAATTCATTATAACCTTTAAAATCAACAGCGAAATCACTCCGGGTATCCCCAAAACCGCGCAGCAATACCCGGTCAGAGCGTTAAGGCCCAAGGACACCCCGGTAAAAGCTCCCAGAATATTCACCGCTGCCAGCGCGCAAATCCCCTGCGCCCCAGAGCTTAAGAATGCCCGCACAGGCCTTTTTGTACGCAGTAACGCCGCGACAACCGCGATGGCAATCCCCGCCCCGGCCGCATATACCAGAATTTGAAGCCACAAGCTCATTTAACCTTTTCTCCTTTTTCGGCAATCAATGGATGTCCGCCCGCCTTCAGTCCCTGCTGTTTGGCCACGCGGAGCAGGTACCGGTACCTTGCCCGCAGGGATTCCATCTCATAAATGCACGCCTCAATCAAATCGCTGTCCTTTTCCATTTCAAACCTTACGTTTACGTTTTCCATCTTCATACAGACGTCCCGAATGGCAACCAGAATGTCGTTTTCCCTCTCCACCGGCTTGAGAACAGCCCTGCGAAACACACCATCCATGGTATTAACCGCCTTTCATACTATTTCTATGCAAAGTATTGGTATATTATTCCCCTGCTATACACCAAAGGCGGCATTATATCGCATTTTATAATAAGTTCTGGCATTCGCTGCCGGCAGGCGCGCCGCCGTGCTAAAACAGTTATCCACCTGAAAACACACGCAAAAAGCGCCCGCCCCTTCAAACAAGGGAGGGCGCTTAACATATTTTATATGCGCTGTTAATCCTTAAGCGGGACGTTGTTTGCGTCTACCGATATGCTGCCGGTGAGTATCTGAATTCCTTCAATAAGTCCCCAAATCGACATCGGAACCGCACCAATCCCGCATGTAAGAAGGCTTACAAGCAGCTGGATTAAGCCCCTGCTTTGGTACCCCAGATAAAAGTTGTGTATTCCAAGACCACCCAAAAAAATCCCTAGCAGACCGGCTGCCAGTTTGCTTTTTTGCTCATACGGCGGCTGGCCGAAAGGCGGCTGCGGAGGCATATACGGAGGCTGGTTTGGCGCCTGACCATAAGGCGGCTGCGGGGGCACCTGTTGATAATTGGGGGCCGCCTGCTCCGGCTGCGGCGGGGCCTGCTGGCTCTGCTGCGCGGCACCGCAGAAATTGCAGAAAGCCGCTTCGACTGAAATATCTACGCCGCAATTTGTGCATTTCTTAGTGTTCATCTTTACCCCTCCATTGATTGACATATAATAAAAACAATCCGAAAAGTATAGTTACAGTATACTTTTGTTTCCATGCCGCTGTCAATATCTAATTCCACAAATATTCTGAATACCTAAAAGAATTGAGGGCAATATAAAAAAGGCAGCAGGCAACGATTGCGTTTGCTGTCCTGCTGCCGGGCCGCGTTGGAATTGTTAATTCCAACGCGGTTTCCTTTTTTTATGCGGATTATTCCAGTTTCAGCTGTTCGCCCAGCTCATCAGGCAACGGTATGGAGCCTGCCGCGGGCAGGCTTCTTTTCCGGTACCGTTCGGGACGGGCGAGCATACCCTCCCTGTAAAGCTCGGCTCTGATTACCCGGTGGGACGACCTCAGGGCAACCGCCTGCACCCCTATCGTTGTGCGTGTTGTCTTGATTGACAGTGCGCCCGTGTGGACAAGTAGCATGCGGCCGGAACTGGCGGTCAGCAGTATCTCCCCGTCTTCGGGCATGTGGAAAGCCGCAACCAGCCGCGAGCTTGTGGAATACGCGTTAATCAGCTTGCGGCGGTTTGTTTTGGTCGAATAAGCCGAAAGCTCAACCTTTGCGATTTTCCCGTTTTCAAACACAAAGACCATGTACCCGCTGTAATCGGTGGTAACGACCATATACACAGCGTTTTCGCCTTCGTCAAACCCAAGGTTGGACGCTACATATTCGCCCATCACGCTTGCCTTTGTGTCAGGAAAATCGCTGACTCTGGCTTTATACACCGTTCCCCTGTCGGTAAAGAACAGCAGTTCCTTGCCGTTGGTGGTCTCAACGACCTGCGTGATTACATCCCCTTCCTTGAGCTTCTGAACGCTGCTCATGCGCAGGGATTGGGGGGTAATCTTCTTGAAATACCCTTCCTTTGTAAAGAACAGGGTGCAGGGATAATCGGGTATCTCCTCTTCGAGCTCCTGATAATCCTCAATTTCGGACTCATACAGCAGCCGGCTTTTCCTCGGCTGGCCGTATTTTTTCGCGACTTCCGCAAGCTCGTCAATGATAATGGATTTAACCCTTTCGGGCGTTTTGAGGATGTCCTCCATATCATTTATATTCTTTTCAAGCTCCCCGATTTCCTTTGTGCGCTTCAGGATAAACTCACGGTTTAAGTGCCTTAGCTTGATTTCCGCGACATATTCGGCCTGGACCTCGTCAATGCCGAACCCTATCATCAGGTTGGGGACAACCTCGTCTTCCTCGTCGGTTTCGCGGATAATTCTGATTGCCTTGTCAATGTCCAGCAGTATCTTTGAAATCCCCTTGAGCAGGTGAAGTTTCTCCCGCGCCTTTGTTAAATCAAAGAACACCCGCCGTTTGACACATTCGGTGCGGAAGGCTATCCATTCGGTCAGGATTTCGCGCACGCCCAATACCTGCGGGACCCCGGCGATTAAAACGTTGAAGTTGCAGGAAAAGGTGTCTTCAAGCGGGGTCAGCGCGTACAGCTTGGCCATCAGCCGTTCAGGGTCCACTCCGCGCTTTAAATCAATGGTAATCCGCAGCCCCTCAAGGCCGATTTCATTCCTGATGTCCGATATCTCCTTGACTTTCCCGTTCTTGACCAAATCCACGATTTTGGAGATAATCGCCTCTACAGTGGTGGTGTACGGGATTTCGGTGATGTCAATGCAGTTTGCCTTCTTGTCATAGCTCCACGCCGCACGGATTTTTATACCGCCCTTGCCGGACTCGTAAATGCTTTCGATATTCTTCCGGTTATAGACAATATACCCGCCGCCGGGGAAATCGGGCGCCAGCAGAGTGGAGGCTATATCGTGGTTTTCATCCCTCATCAGCGCGATTGTGGTCTCGCAGATTTCCCGCAGGTTGAAAGAACAGATGTTGCTCGCCATGCCGACCGCTATGCCGAGATTATTGTTGACTAAAACTGACGGGAAGGTAACGGGCAGCAGGGTCGGCTCCTTCATGGTGGAGTCGTAGTTGTCCACAAAGTCTACGGTGTCCTTGTCGATATCCTTAAACAGCTCGGCCGCAATAGGCTCAAGTTTCGCCTCGGTATAGCGGGAGGCGGCGTATTCCATATCGGTTGAATACTGGCGGCCGAAATTGCCTTTGGAGTCGATGTACGGGTGAAGGAGCGCCGAATAACCGCGCGACAGATATACCATTGTTTCATAGATTGCGGCGTCCCCGTGAGGGTTGAGCTTCATGGTTTCGCCGACAATGTTTGCCGATTTTGTCCGCGGGCCGTGCAGCAGCCCTTTTTTATACATGGTGTAAAGCAGCCTGCGGTGGGAGGGCTTGAACCCGTCAATCTCCGGAATTGCGCGCGACAGGATGACGCTTATCGCGTACGGCATGAAATTTGTCTCCAAAGTCTCGGTGATTGGCTGGCGCTCCACAAGGCCCGCCCCCGCGATATAGGCGTTTTCAGGCAGCTTGTCCTTATATAAGCTGGTTTTTGTTTTCTTTGCCATAAAGATTTTTCTTTCCCTTCTGAAGCTAGTTTAGCAAACCTTCAGCTGACATCCGCCATTTCGAGATACTCGCTGCCCCGTTGGGATATAATCTCCTTGCGGCCCTGCAAATCATCTCCGAGCAGCATTTCAAACATCCTCAAAGTTTCCTCGGCGTCGGTCGGGCTGACCTGAATAAGCCGCCGGGTCGCCGGGTTCATGGTGGTCAGCGACATCATTTCCGGGTCGTTTTCGCCAAGCCCCTTCGAGCGCTGGATTGTGTACCGGGCGCCGTCCAGCTTCGCCAAAATCTCCGCTTTTTCCCTGTCGCAGTAAGCGAAATAGGTTTTGTCCTTACAGGTAATCTCATACAGCGGTGTTTCGGCGATATACACCTTGCCCTTTTCAATCAGGGTCGGCGTCAGCCGGTAGAGCATGGCGAGGATAAGAGTTCTTATGTGAAAACCGTCCACGTCCGCGTCGGTGCAGACAATGATTTTGTTCCAGCGAAGCTGGTCGATATCAAACGTGGCAAGGTCCTTGCTCGCCTTGGTTTTGACTTCAACCCCGCAGCCCAGCACCTTTATCAAATCGGTGATGATTTCATTCTGAAAGATTTTATTGTAATCCGCCTTCAGACAGTTTAAGATTTTGCCTCTCAATGGTATAATCCCCTGAAATTCCGGGTCGCGCGCCTGAATACACGCCCCCATCGCGGACTTGCCCTCCACTATGAACAGCTCCCGCTCGTCAACACTTTTGCTCCTGCAGTCCACAAAGCTCTGGACGCGGGATGCAAGGTCGGTCCCCGACTGAAGGGTTTTCTTTAAGTTGAGGCGGGTCTTCTCGGCTTTTTCCCTGCTGCGCTTGTTTATCAGCACCTGTTCGGCAATCTTATTCGCCTCTACCGGGTTTTCAATAAAATAGACTTCGAGGTTTTCTTTGAGAAACTCGGTCATGGCCTCCTGAATAAACCGGTTGCTTATGGCTTTTTTGGTCTGGTTCGCGTACGAGGTGATTGTCGAAAAGGAGGACGAGACCAGAACAAGGCAGTCCTGAATATCCTGAAACGTGATTTTGCTCTCGTTCTTTAAATATTTGCAGTTTTGCTTGAGATACCCGTCAATTTTGGACACGAAGGCCGAGCGCACCGCCCTTTCGGGGGAACCGCCGTGCTCCAGCCAGCTGGAATTGTGATAGTATTCAAGCATATCCTTCCTGTTTGAAAAACAGAAGGCAACATTGAATACAGCCTTGTATTCAGGCTTGTCCGCCCGATCCCTTCCTTTTCGCTCGCCGCTCCATACCTGCACTTCGGTGAGCGCGTCGTCGCCGGCGACTTCCCTGACGTAGTCTTCAATCCCTTTTTCGTAAACCAGCCTTTCCTCTTCAAACCCGTTTTCGGTCTGGTTGCGCAGAATAAATAGCAGGTTGGGATTCACAATCGCCTGCCGCTTCAATGTGTCCTTGAAATACTCAATCGGCACGTCAATCTCGGTAAAAACCTCAATATCGGGTTTCCACCGGATACGCGTGCCGGTGTCGCTCTTTGAGTACGGCTCTTTTTTCAGACCGCCGATATTTTCGCCGCGCTCAAAATGCAGCGTATAGACGTACCCGTCCCGCTTTACCTCGACGTCCATATACTCGGACGCGTACTGGGTCGCGCAGGCCCCAAGCCCGTTTAAGCCGAGCGAGAACTCATAGCTGCCGCCCTGATTTGTATTATACTTGCCGCCGGCGTACAGCTCGCAGAAAATCAGCTCCCAGTTGTACCGCTCCTCATTTGGATTGTAGTCCACCGGTATCCCGCGGCCGAAATCCTGAACCTCGATTGAGCCGTCCTTAAACCGGGTTACGATAATCCTGCTGCCGAATCCTTCGCGCGCCTCATCAATTGCGTTTGAAAGGATTTCAAAAACCGCGTGCTGGCAGCCCTCAAGCCCGTCGGAGCCGAAAATCACCGACGGACGCTTGCGCACCCTGTCCGCGCCTTTAAGGGATGTTATGCTTTCGTTCCCGTACCTCTGGCTTCTTGCGGCCATTGCTATCATCCTTTATAACTTATTCTAACAATCGATTGTGGTCAATTCTCAATTCTATGGTATAATTATACTATATATCCGCTTTGTATTCTAGTCTAAACCACACGACTCTGTCAAGTGTGGGCGGGTTTGCTCTGGCAATTGCGGGCAAAACGGCTTATAATAAACGGGGAGGTGGTATTTTGAGACAGGAGTATCTTCAGCAATGCTTTCCAATACTTCGGGAGTTTCTCGGATACATGGAAGTCGTAAAGGGGCGTTCGGTCAATACTGTCGAAGAATATTTCATCGACCTGCGTACCTTCTTCAGGTTTATGAAAATGCACAAGGGCGCCGCCGCGCCCGATTTGGATATTGAGGAAATCCACATCTTTGACATAGACATTGATTTCATTCGCACAATCACCCTTCAGGACGTCTACGAATACATGAGCTATGCAAAAAACCGGCGTGGCAACAACGCAAGGGCGCTGGCGCGTAAAGCCTGCTCGTTAAGGGTTTTCTTTAAGTACCTGACCAATTATACCCGCCAGCTTGACGTCAACCCCGTTCTTAACCTTGATACCCCAAAGACAAAAAAATCCCTGCCGAAATATTTGACCCTCGAACAGAGCGTCGCGCTTTTGCAAAGCGCCGACGGCAAATTCGCGGAGCGGGACTACTGTATTCTCACCCTTTTGCTTAACTGCGGGCTGCGGCGCGCCGAGCTGGTGGGGCTGAACATAACCGACATACGCTCCGACGGGACGTTGAGGGTAGTCGGCAAGGGGAATAAAGAGCGAATTATCTATTTAAACGAGGCGTGCAGGGAAGCCCTTGACCGCTACCTGCCCACAAGGCCGGTTGACGGGGTGGGGAAGAAGGACAGAAACGCGCTGTTTTACAGCCATCTTAATAAACGCATCAGCCTTCAGGGCGTGCACTATATCGTGAAAGGTTATTTAAACCGGGTAAAGGGGTTGGAGGGCTATTCCACCCACAAGCTCAGACACACCGCCGCCACCCTGATGTACCGCAACGGGGTGGATATAAGGGTGCTCAAAGAAGTGCTGGGGCACGAAAACCTGAGTACCACCGAGATATACACCCACCTATCAACCGAACAGCTAAAAAAAGCGGCGGACGCCAACCCGCTCGCAAAAATCACCCCGGCAAAAAAAGCGGCGCAAAAAAACGATTAAGGCAATACATGAAAAGAGGAACCGGAAATCCCCGGTTCCTCTTTTCATTATTCTTCCGCGTTCTTTTTGGATTCTTCGATGACCTTTTGAGCTATATGCGGAGGAGCTTCCTCGTACCTTGCAAACTCGAGCTTGAAGTACCCCCGACCCTGCGTCAGCGAACGGAGCATTATCGAATAATCCCCCATTTCGGCCATCGGAACTTCGGCCTCAATGCATGTCATGTTGCTCTCTTCCGAGGGCGACATTCCGAGCACCCTGCCACGGCGTTTGTTTATGTCTCCCATAATATCGCCGGTATTGTCGTTCGGCACCGTTGTCTTTAAATACCCGACAGGCTCCAGCAAAACCGGAGAGGCCTGGGGTATACCCGCCCTGTACGCGGCGTGCGCGGCGAGCTTAAAGGCTATTTCGGAGGAGTCGACCGGATGGTAGGAGCCGTCAACCAGAGTCGCTTTTACCTCCACCATCGGATAACCGGCGAGCACCCCTTTCTGTACCGCCTCAAGCAGCCCTTTTTCGACCGCGGGGAAGTAGTTTTTGGGAACAGCGCCTCCGAATATGGTCTCGCTGAATTCAAGCTCGTCTTTTGTGCCTGGCTCAAATTCAATCCAGACGTCTCCATACTGGCCGTGGCCGCCCGACTGCTTTTTGTGTTTCCCCTGAACCTTGACCTTTTTGCGGATGGTTTCTCGATATGGCACTTTCGGGAGCTCAAGGGTAACCTCAATCCCGAACTTGCTCTTGAGCTTTGAGATAACAACGTCGAGATGCTGCTCGCCAATCCCGGACAGTATTCTTTCGTTGGTTTCGTAGTTTAAGTAAAAATCGATAGTCGGGTCTTCTTCCATCAGTTTGGCAAGCCCGGCCGAAATCTTTTCCTCGTCCGCCTTGTTCTTAGCGAAAACAGCCATCGAAAGGCAGGGCCCCTCAAAATCCACCCCGGGCAGCGTTACCGGACGGGAGGGAGAGCACAGGGTGTCCCCGGTGTTGGTGTTGGCGAGTTTTGACACCGCGCCGATATCCCCGGCGGATACGAACGGCACCTCGGTTTGCTTTTTGCCTTTGACCATGAAAACCTTGCCGATTTTCTCGGTCTGGCCGGTGCGCATGTTCAGCAGAGACATATCAGATTTGATGGTGCCGCTGACCACTTTAAAGTAAAGCAGTTTGCCGACAAACGGGTCCACAATGGTTTTAAAGACAATTGCCGCTTCAGGGGCTTTGTCGTCAACAGTCAGCTCGACCTGATTACCGTCCTGGCCGGTCGCGGTCTCGCCGACAAGGGACTCGGCGCTAGGCGCCAGCCAAATCAGCCCGTTCATCAGCTGGTCTACCCCTTCAAGCGTATAAGCCGAGCCGCAGAACACCGGCGCGATTTCTCCGCGGCCGACGCCCATAGCGAGCCCGGTAATCAATTCGTCCTGCGTGAACTCCTCGCCGGAGAAGTATTTCTCCATCAGCTCTTCGCTGGTTTCGGCAACCGCCTCGACCATCGCCGTCTTCAGGTCTTCGAGCTGACCCATATCGGGAACCGGGACCTCTTCCGGCTTGCCGTCTTTGTAGGCGTATGCTTTATTCTCAAGCAGGTTGACATAGCACTGCACTTTCCTGTTTTGGACAAAAGGCACTACCAATGGGCACACAATCGGCCCGAAAACCGATTTCATCTCCTCAAAAACCTTGTTGAAATCGGCGTTTTCATTATCCATTTCATTAACAAAAAAGATTTTCGCAATCCCTTTTTTGGTGGCCGCTTTAAACCCCTTTTCCGCGCCGACCGCAAGACCGCTTTTTCCCGAAACCGTGATTACAACACTTCCCGCGGCGCGAATTCCTTCGCTCACCCCGCCGGAAAAATCAAACAAACCGGGGGTATCGATAATATTGATTTTGACATCCTTCCACTCTGCGGGGGCAACAGCCATTGAAACAGAGGCTTTGCGCTTGATTTCCTCAGGGTCAAAATCGCAAACGGTATTGCCGTCGGCAACCCGACCCAATCTATCTGTACCGCCGGACAGATACAGAATGGCTTCGGCAAGCGACGTCTTTCCGGTACCTGAATGGCCGACCAAAGCGATATTGCGGATGTTTTTAGCGCTGTATTGTTTCAACTCATGAACTCTCCTTCCATTATGTATGCCGATTTAGTGGACTGGCAAAGCCTGCAATATTCAACAAAAATATTAACGCACTAAAACCCACTTTGATAATTATATACTACCGGGCCGGCCATTTCAACCACAAAATTCTAGATATACAAAAATCACTCCGCCTGCTGAAATTCTGCGGAGTGATTTTGTAAGAATTAGACAGTTTTCACACTCTGTAAGCCGCAGAAAACAGCCACGACAAAACTGTCCAGCCCGCGCCGTATACCACCGGAAACAGCGGCGGCACCGCCGCGCCTGAATAAAGGGCAATCACGAAAGCCAGCGCCAGACCGAGCGCCCCGCCGATTATCTGCGAGATTGCCGAAAACCGCACCGATTTCAGCAACCTTCTGCAGTATGTAATCCCGGTCGCGGTGCCTTCAAGGCGGCCGTTTGAGGCCAATACCGCTTCGTTCTCGTCCCGCTTTTCGGCAATCAGCTTTTCATAGCACCTGCCGGCGGGAGCATTCATAACCTCGACATAATACGGGTCGAGATTATATACCCGGCATATAAGCTCCTCTGTAACGTTCGGGTCGCATGTCCTCACAAGCAGGGTAATTCCCGACCCGCACATTTTTTTCAGCGCTTTGGCAATCCCCGGCTCGGCGGCGTAGCTTAACACAAACATCGCCGACAGCTCTCCGGCAGTCGAAAGGTAGACCACCTGCCGGCCGTCTTTGGTATACCTCGACTCATAATCGCGGGAAGGAACGTCAACTCCGTGGTTTTCAAGCAGCCGGCGGTTGCCGATAAGCACCCTTCTGCCTCCGACCCAGCCAGAAACACCCATATCCTGCTCATATACGAGGGTGTCCACCTCTTTCAGAATATCGGTGCGGTTTTGAATGACCCGGCGGAACACGCTTGACAGTGGGCCGCCTGTGGCAATCGAAACCGCCGCGGCATCGAGGATTGCCTCGTCAATGCGGGCGCCGGAAAAGGTCTTTATGCCGTGGAGCAGCACGCTTTCGCTTGGGAACACCTCAAGCGCGTCCACAGCAAGGGCGTGCACCTCTCCAAACTCCTCGGCTGCCCGCCACCCGACAATCATGGCTCCGTGCCTGAGCGCCCGCTTTGCGGCGCGCAGCATCGGAAAATACACCGATGTCAAAATCCCGACCGGCAGGGATACGCACAATGCGGCGGTAAACAAATCGGCCGCGCCGGCGAATGAACCGCTGATAATCGAATAAACCACAGCCAAAACCGCAGCCGCGCCGGCTGCGCAGGGTATGTAGACACGCATTAAATCGTGGCTGATATCTGTTTCAAAAGAGTTTTTTAAAAAGTTCGAAAGAAAACCCGTCTTTTCCATATAGCATACAACCGGGTCTCCTATCGCAACCGCCGCCCTTCCGATTTCGCAGGCCGTTCTGCGGTTTTCGATGATACGCGCCGCGTATTTTTCGCTGTCGTAGGACACAAACTGAAAGTTTCTGGCCGTTCGCACCAGCATCATCTGGTGCCCCAGCGCATTCAGGAACAGGGAGAAGCCCGCGAAAGGTATCAGTATGTTCGCCCTGCCGCCTGTCAGCAAATCGGGGTTGAAAAACTGGATTATCGAATGCAGGAAAGTAATCAGCACCAGCAGCGAGGTAATGCTGTCCGGATTGGCTTTCAGCCTGAACAGCGCGCCGAAACCGTCCCCAACCGCGCGGTGGTTCAGCAAAGTGGTAATTGCAATCAGGAATATGTTCAGGCTGATAAAAAGCACCGGGTTGATATCCTCTTGCTTTACGTTATATGCAATTGTGGCGCCGATTAACAGCAGCGCAAACAAACCGGTTATCACTAGCTGCAGCCAGCCGGTGCGGCGGCGGTACACCAGTTCGCTTTTTACCGCGTCCGCGTCCTCGTAGCTGAAGAAATCCTCGATTTCCTCCTCCTCGAAATCATCCGGCTCCTCGCCGGGGTCGTTGTTCTCCTCCTCGCCCGACAGGCGCAGCCCGACGGGGGCGTGGAGCTTGAAATTCTCGGCTTTTTTGCGCCGTTCCCTTCTGAACCGTTCTTCCCAGTCTTCTTCCTGCTCCTGTTCATCCGGTTTTTCTTCGGGCATTTCTCCAAGCAGGCTGTCCAGACTGATTTGCTCAAGCCCGTCATCCGAAGCCTGCTCCATCTCATCGCCCACTGGGCTTATATCGGGGAGCCCGTCCGATGAATCAGGGGTAAAGATTTTTACCTGTTCCTTATCCTCTCCGCCTGTTTTTATTTCTTCATTCTGAACGGACAGGGAAAAAGTCCTTGTGGCCAACTGGTCGGGCGAGGGCTTCTGGCTTTGCCCGCCGTCTTCTGCCGGCGTTTGTTCAGACTCCTCGTCCTTGCTGGCCAAATCGGATAGTTTCACACCCTCAGTATCCTTTTTGCCGGTATCCGAGAAATTGTCCTGTTTCAGACGCTGCAGCTTAATCCTGCGTGCTTCCTCCAATATCTCATCTATGTCAAAACCGGAATGGTTGTTGACATTCTTATCCATCGACACCACACCCCTTTTGCATAGAAATACGCCTAATCGCAAACTCCCGGAATTTTTCTCTGCCGGGCGGCTTCGTAAAGGACCACCCCGCACGCCACCGAGGCGTTCAGCGAGGATACCCTGCCGAACATCGGAAGAGACAGTATATAATCGCACTCCTCGCGGACCAGCCGGCCCATGCCCTGCCCCTCGGAGCCGATTACGAACGCGGCCGGGCCGCGCAAATCGGCAGAACACCATGGCTCTCCGTCCATATCCAGCCCGTAAATCCAAACCCCTCTTTTTTTGAGTTCTCGAAGGGTTTGGACAATATTCGCGACTCTTGCGACCGGAAGATACTCGGCGGCGCCCGCCGACGCCTTGTAAACCGCGGAAGTCAAACCCGCCGAACGACGTTTGGGTATTATAATCCCGTGGGCGCCGACCGCCTCCGCCGTCCTTATTATGGCGCCCAGATTATGAGGGTCCTCAATCCCGTCGCAGACCACAAAAAAAGGCGGTTCCCCCTTGGCCGCGGCCGCGCTGAACAAATCATCCAGCCCGGCGTATTCCCTGCGCGCCGCTACCGCCGCTATCCCCTGATGGTTTTTGCCCACAAGGGTATCCAACCGGCGTCTGTCAACCTCTTTGACCGGTATGCCGCAATCCCTGCACTGTGAAATCAGAGCCCTGATACTGCCCGAACCGCCGCCTTTTATGACCAACACCCTGTCAATCGGCCGGCCGGAACGCAGAGCCTCGCTCACCGCATTTCTGCCGTATATATAATCCTGCGGTTTCTCCTCGTCAACAGGCCTGTGCTGACTTTTTTCGTTTATACTCATAAAATAATTCCCCGATAAAACAGACTGAATGCTGATTATTCTTTAACATAACCATATTTTGTAGTATTATAGCACAATAAAACAAAAATTTGAATACAGAACGGCAAAAACTTATTTGCGTATTGATTTTATATGGTATAATTATATAGCAAGCTCAATACCGGCAGGAGGGAACATCCAGCATGAAACGCGACACCTTTGCCCATGGAGTGGAACCGGGCGGCTTGTATAACACCAACGAAATCAAAATACTGATTTGTTATATGCTCGCGGGCGCGGGCGAGCCAATGCCCCGCCAGACAGTCCTCGATATAATCTACGGCAACGGAATGGCAAACCTGTTCGAGGCGGGTGCCGCGATTGACGAGCTTATCCGGTACGACAATATAATTGAAAGCGAGGACGGGAGCCTGTCGCTGACCGAAACCGGCAGACAGATTGCGGACACCCTGTCGGGAATGATACCGCTCACCTTGCGTGAGAGGTCGGTTAAATCCGCAATTCAAATGCTGACGCGGATACGGCGGGAAAGGGAAAACACGGTTACAATCGAGAAACTCGATAAAGGCTGCAACGTAACGTGCACAATCAATGACCAGCATTCCCCGCTGCTGTCAATTACCCTGCGCGTTGCGGACACCCTTCAGGCGCAGATAATCAAAGAGAATTTCTTAAACGACCCGGTGCTTTTTTACCGCTCGGTGCTCTCGGTTTTAACCGGGGACGCTCACTGTACCAACGACGGCAGGCACATCCAGATTGATTTGAAATAGGCCGGCAGGGGCGCGATTGCAGCAACGCCGCAAGTTTACCTTTGGCCCGCCACCGCAGGGCGCCGGTGGTTTGTCAAACGGGCAAATCCGGAATTCGTCCCGGCGAAAACCGCTTAAAAAACCTGCTACAACTTGACACCGACAATCGCTTAAATCAGGTTGACTTTTTTAATGTAAAATGCTATTATGATTTGCGGCATTTAAACGGAGAGGTGTCCGAGCGGTTTAAGGAGCTGGTCTTGAAAACCAGTGACTCGAAAGAGCCAAGGGTTCGAATCCCTTCCTCTCCGCCATCCACGCTGCGGGGTGCCCCCGCACACAGACCTGTCCGCGGTTTGCCGGCGGCGCCAGCCGGATTATTGCCGGCGTGCCGCAGTCTTTCAGCCCCGCGCTTTAATAAACTTTAAATCCGGAGAAGTACTCAAGTTGGTGACGAGGCGCCCCTGCTAAGGGCGTAGGTCGGGTAACCGGCGCGAGGGTTCGAGTCCCTCCTTCTCCGCCAAAAGACAAGGCGCCCCAGAATGGGGCGCCTTGTCTTTTCGTTGATTGGGCTAGAACCCGAGCGCCGGGT
>LFTH01000139.1 GCA_001513365.1 Clostridiales bacterium DTU033
AACTGGGGGATTTCTCACGCTAAAGCGCCATACAAAAAAAGGAAACGCGTGCCGCGTTTCCTTTTTTGTATGTAAAACCGCGGGTTAAGCAAGATAAACCTTCATGCGCGGCGTAAAGGCCGCCGTTTCCCGAAATTACCTTAATAAGACAAGCTCATTCAGGAAAAAATAAACACAAAACCTGAAGAAAAGAGGCGTTTTGATGAGAGGACACCGCAAACTCGGCCGCCGCTCTCTGGTGCGGATAATCAGCTTTACTGTTGCCCTGGTGGCTGCGCTCGCCGCCAGCTCAATCAGCGCTTACGCTCTGGCGCACAGCTACCGGACAACAATGGAATACACCTACCAACGCGCCTTAAACCAGCTTTACGAATATGTATCGAAACTGAGCACGACCCTCGACAAGGGTCAGTACGCCGCGACCGAAAAACAGCTTCAGGGCCTCTCCACAAAGCTGTGGCAGGACGCGGGATACGCCAAAACAGCCATTGAACAGCTCCCGATTGAAGTCAGCGAAATCAGCAGCACCAGCAAATTCCTGTCGCAGGTGGGGAATTTCTGTATCGCGCTTTCAAACAGGGTCTCTGAAGGCGACCTGATAACCGATAAGGATTTGGAAACGCTGGACAGGCTCGCGAACTACGCCGACTCCCTCTCGGACAGGCTTGCCGAGATGATAAGCGACTTTGAAAGCGGGCGGCTGAAGCTCGGCGAAGTCAGGAAATCGTATCTTAGCAAAAGCAAAAAGCAGCAGACCGTCGGGGTTGACAGCGGCTTTAAAAAAATCGAGGAGAGCTTTGCCGACTACCCCACCATGATTTACGACGGCCCGTTCTCCGACCACATCTTAAAACAGCAGCCCAGACTCACCCAAAACAAGGGAAAAATCTCCCATGACAAGGCGCTGCAGATTGCGAAAGAAAAAACCGGCATCAAAAATTTAGAAAAAAGCGGAGAGACCGAAGGCAACCTGCCGACCTACGATTTTTCGTCCGATACCTCAAGGGTTTCGGTAACAAAATCCGGCGGCTATCTGGACTACTTTCTGAATTCCCGCCCGGTGGGTGAGCCTGAAATCTCCTACCAGCAGGCAATCAAAAAGGCCGAAAAAGTCCTTGCCGATTTCGGGCTTGCCGGCTTTAAATACCGGTACTACGCGTTTAACAACGGGGTGCTGACTGTCAATTTCGCCGCCACCCAGAACGGGGTGGTGCTGTATCCCGACCTTATAAAAGTCGGCATCGCGCTTGACGACGGCAGTCTGGTCTCATACGACGCCAAAGGGTATATCATGAACCATCACCGGCGCAGCCTGCCAAAAATCAAAATTTCGGAAAGCGACGCGCGCCGGAATCTGAGCAAACGGCTTACCGTGAAATCCCATTCGCTCGCGGTTATTCCGACCGAGGGACTGTCCGAAAGGCTGTGCCACGAGTTTTACTGCACCGGAGAAAAGGGAGAGAGAATTCTGGTATATGTAAATGTTGAAACCGGCATGGAAGAACAAATCCTGATTATCACCGAAGACGAAACCGGCGTACTGGCTATTTAAACTTCAGCCGCCCAACTCCGCGGAAGACAAGCAGCCGTTTTAAGGAGCGGTATTAAAAACCGTTATACTGTAACCACACCACAATTGTTAATTATTCATTTGCACCCAGCGCCCTCAGCTTGTGTAATCCTCCAGCAGGGAGGCGAGGGTGCGTTCGTCGTTCACAATTATGCCTTCCCTGATTTTTTGCTGTTCCTCCATCGGCAGGGTATCCAGATATATGTCAAAAAGCTGGTAGGGCGCGGTATCCGGCGGTATGAACACCGCCAGCTTATCTTCCCACGCGCCTATGATATAAGTCTGTGCGGCGGTGGTCCCGGCTGTATCGGTCGTCGTCTCCTGTGTGGCCGCCGCCGTGGTCAGACCCGGCGAAGGAACGGACTCGACAATCCGCCTGTTCGACCTGATTAAAGCGGCCAGAACAGCGGCGCAAAGCAGCAGGCCCGCCGCCAATGCGGCCCCGACCGTCCGCCTGTCCATACCCTGCCCCCTCCCCTTTTTTCTCCTACATATTATTTCCAGTTCTCATCAGTTTTATTCATTATTCTGCCGGAAACCGTCCGCGTGTTTTGGCTTTTATTACAATTTTGATATTTGACAATTGGGCCTTTCTGCTATAAGATATTCTTGCATTATGACACTTAAGGTTTATAATCCCCACAAAAACGATAAGGGAGGCGGGTGTTGTAATGAGCAGAATACAATCGGCAAAGAGCGCTTTTTTTAATTTTTTTAAAAAGAAGCCTGCCCGCATAGCGGTTAAAATACTGAAAACCGGGATGAAAATCCTTTTAACGGTTTTCCTGATAGGCGCCATAACCGCCAGCATAGTCAGCTGTGTGGTTGTGGCTTATGTGGTTACCAATTTCGACGGCTCCGAAGGGCTGCCCGACCTTGAGAACATCAACCTCAACCAAAGCAGTATCATATACGTCAAAAACAGCAAGGGCGAATGGGTTGAGGAACAGCGGGTGCAGGGCGCAAACAGTATATGGAAGGATTTGTCCGAAATCCCGGTGCACATGCAGCACGCGGTTGTCGCGATAGAAGACAAGCGGTTTTACGACCATTACGGCGTGGACTGGAAACGCACCGTTTACGCGGTCGCCAATCTGGTTTTCCGTTTCCATGACAACGAGTTCGGCGGCTCGACAATCACACAGCAGCTGATTAAAAACCTCACCAGCGACAACGTCAAATTAATTTCCCGCAAGGTGCGCGAAATCTTCCGCGCGGTAAAAATGGAAAGAAAACACGCCTCAAAGGACCAGATACTCGAAGCCTACCTCAACATCCTCCCGCTCGGCGGGGTGTCGGGGGTGGGCGCCGCCGCAAACTACTTTTTCGGCAAAGAGGTCAGTGATTTGACCATCGCCGAATGCGCGCTGATTGCGGGGATAACCCAAAACCCGTCAAAATACAACCCCTACCAAAACCCCGATAACGCGATACGCCGCCAGCGGATCGTGCTTTACGAAATGTATAATAACGGGTTTATCAACGCAGAGGAATATAAGCAGGCCTATAACGAGGAGCTTATTTTCAAAAACAGCATGAAAACCGTGGGCGTTCAGGATTACTATAACGACCTTATTACCGAAGACGTAATCAACGGCCTGATGGAAACCTACGGCTATTCACAGGAATACGCCGAGAGAATGTTCTATTACGGCGGCCTTAAGATATACTCCGCGAAAGTGCCCGAACAGCAGCGGAAGGTTTCGGAGATTTTTGAAAACGACAAGAACTTTCCGACCAAAATAAAAGGGGACAAACAGGACCCGCAGTCCGGGATTATGATAATCGACTACACCGGCAGGGTGGTCGCCACTGTCGGCGGCAGGGGAGAAAAGACGGCAAACCGCGTCTTAAACCGCGCGGTGGATTCCACCCGCCAGCCGGGCTCCTCAATCAAGCCGATTGCGGTATACGCTCCCGCAATCGACCTTGGGCTGGTTACTTATTCGACCATCATGCCCGATAAAAAAATCACCTTGAAAAACAACGTCAAATGGCCCAACAACTACAATAAAGCCCGATACTGGGATATGCCCATCGAAGAAGCCATCCAGCGCTCCCTGAACACCGTTCCGGCCCAGCTCATGGAGATGCTGACCCCCCAGCGGTCATTCGACTTTCTGACCAACAACCTGCATTTTTCTACTCTGGTCAAGTCCGCCCGCTTAAAAGACGGCATCCACACCGATATTGATTACTCGCCGCTTACCCTCGGCGGACTGACGTACGGGGTAAAATGCATCGAAATGGCGGCCGCCTATCAGGTTTTCGGCAACGGCGGGTTTTACAACAAGCCCTACACCTTCTACTACGTGGAGCAGGAAAAAAACGGCGTTACGGAAGTGCTGCTTCAGAACCAGCCCACCAACCAGTTCGCGCTGAATGAAGACACCGCCTATGTGATGAACCGGCTGCTGCAGCGGGTCATCAACGCGAAGGTCGCAACCGCTTACGGGCTGCAAATCGGTAGCCTTGAAACATTCGGCAAAACCGGTACCACCGACGACAACAAGGACGTCTATTTCGTGGGCGGCACCCCGTATTATGTCGGCGCCTGCTGGTTCGGGTATGACGACAACAAGGAGCTCAGGTCAAACCAGACCAGCTACGCAAAGAGCCTGTGGAAAAAATCCATGACCGCACTCCACGCCGGGCTCCCAAAAAAGACTTTTGATAAAAAAGGGAATACCGTCGAGCTTGAATACTGCTATGCCACCGGCAAGATTGCCACAAGCGGGTGCCCGAAAAAGGCGGTGGGGGTATATAAACCCGAATTCGTGCCGGACGTCTGCACCGCGCACGGCGGCACAACATCCGCAACCGGCGGCTCGACCACCGGCACTGCCGGCACCACCACAGCCGCCGCGACCACAACCGGGGACACCACTACCACTACAACCGGCGCTGTCAATGAATAAAGCCTTTTATATTTTCGGCCCTTCCCCACACAAAAAAGCCCCCGTCCGCTGACCCGGAAGGGGGTTGTTTGATGAAATCTTTAAAACATCGCGGATACGTCATCAACAAGGTTGCTGACATTCCGCAGCGCCTTGCCGACATTTTTTTTCAGGCCTTTCTTATTCGCGCGCACAAACATCGAGCCGGCGGCGCCGACGGCAATCCCGATAATGGCGCCCATGCCCGCGCCCCTCATAAAACTGTTAAATGTCCTCGCCATTCATATCCCCCCTATGTCTGTAAATTGTTAAGGACGGGCAGTCCCTGCTCAATTATTCTTTGTTGTATCCGTTGTTTAAATCAGGGTAATTAATGGAATTAAAACTATAATAAATCGGAAGGTGTTTTCAGTTGCCCAAACTAAACATCGTGCTTGTGGAGCCGGAAATACCCCAGAACACCGGAAATATCGCCAGAACCTGCGCCGCCACCGGCTCAAGCCTACATATCGTCCGGCCGATGGGCTTTCGGATTGACGACAGGAAGCTCAAACGCGCGGGGCTTGATTACTGGCATCTGCTGGATATAACTTACTACGATAGTCTTTCCGACTTTTTTGAAAAAAACCGCGGGCACCGACCCTTTTTCTTTTTCACCACAAAAGCGAAAAAGACCTACACTGAAGTGTCATACCCCGACGGGTGCTACCTTTTTTTCGGAAAAGAGACGGCCGGCCTGCCGGAGGAACTGCTTGTTAAAAACATCGAATCCTGCGTCCGTATCCCCATGCTGGACAACGATTCCGCCCGCTCCCTCAACCTCTCAAACGCGGTGGCAATCGGCGTCTATGAGGTCCTGCGCCAGTGGGGTTTCCCAAAACTTCGCCGGTACGGCAAACTTCCGACAGATTGATAATCCATCCGTCCGACCGCGCGGCCATAAAGCGGCGGGTTTATCGGCCGCCGCCCATTGTTAAAATTTGCAATATTATTTCAATGTGATATAATAGTCTGTAATGCTTGCGGTATGACAGTATTCATACTCAAAAGAAAGCCTCACAAACCAAGTAAAGGAGAGTAATGAAGATGTATACTCTGAAAGCAGAAAATCGTGATACGGGCTTAAAGCCCAAGCAGCTTAGAAAAAAAGGGATTATCCCCGGAGTCTTGTACGGAAAAAACTTTGACAGTTCGCTGAACATCCAGTTCCCACACGGGGAAGCGACCCGGCTGTTAAAGTCCAACTCGGTCGGCAGCAAGGTGCAGCTTGTGGTTGACGGCAAAGAGTACACCACCCTGTTGAGGGAAATATCCTTAAAGCCTGCCACCGGCGAAATCGAGCACTTGAGCTTTCAGGCCCTGCTCGCCGACGAACCGGTAACAAGCACCATGAGAATCGTCCTGCTCAACAGGGAAAAGATTTCGGGGCTGGTGCTGCAGCCGCAGGACGAGATTTCCTACCGCGCGCTGCCGGAACACCTGATTGACACGGTGGAAATCGACCTTGACGGCATGAAGGTGGGAGACAGCCTCAAAATCAGCGACCTTCCCATCGCCGGCAACCCCAATATCGAAATCCTGACCCCGCTCGAAACGGTTGTGCTCAACATCACCGAGGCGCGGGCCGCGGCCGTTGAAACGGCCGAAGAAAAAGCTGAAGAGCAGGATACCGAACCCGAAAAAGAAACTAGCGAAGAACCCGAAAACTGAGGCAGACGCGCTGTACCGCAACCGTCGGGCCGAACCGTTCCGGAGCGGTACCGTTGCATATTTAAACAGCGTCAAAAACCTGCGGCAGACTTTCACTGCCGCAGGTTTTTTGCTTTGCATAATGTCAAAACGCCAAATTCCGATTAATAAACCTCGCAGTCCCAAACGGCGACCGGCCCTTCATTCGGGATTGCGCGTTCGGAGCGTTCCCCGCTGATTTCGGAGATTTTTTCGAGTTTCACCGAGTCAATCCAGACTCCATCCCCCACATCCAATTTAAAGACTAAAGCTGCCATCTCCACAAATCCGTCGTAATCGGCGGTAATCTCACAAGCGTACTCTATCCATCCGCCCGGTTTAATATCAAAAATAAGCTCGGATGTCTTTGTCGGAGCCCACCATTCAACGCCTTCCTGATTATCCTTTGAACCCTTGGTCTTAAGCAGTGCGCGCAGGGTGGTGGTGAAATATTCGGAATATGCTAAGAAAGTCAGCCGATATGTCCCTGGGCCGGTCAATTCAAATGTGGATGTCAGGGTCTGATTAATATCCGAGCCGACTTTTGGAAGGTAGACTGACCCTCCCTTTTCGCCTGCCACATCGGTGTCCGCAACAACATCCTGCGATTGAGCGCGCCAGTCCTCAAGTCCATCCGAAAAATCACCGTTTCTGATTAGATTTTCCCCGACTTCAGGCACAAATGCGGCGCAACTGATTTTTTGTCGCATGCACTCCAGAAAAGAGATTTTTATATAACGCGCGGTTGTGGTTTCAAATCCGCATGACAGACAACTGTTCTCATTACTCTCGGTTTCAAAAACGGTGATAAAGCCCATAAATTTAAACTTGGACACATCTATCCGGATTTTTTTCGCAATCTGATTGCCAAACGCCAGTCTTACCTCCGACACCGGCACAGTTTTGCCTAAATCAATCAGCAGCCACGGCTGTTTGTCATCCGCTTTTGCGGTCCAATACCCGTTAACCTGCATCAATGCGGATTTGGCGACACAGCCTTTTTGCCAGGAGGAAGCTGTAACTTTGGTACCGCCACCGGACAATAATTCTTTTTTCTTGTATTCTTTTTCTTTTGTCATATCCACCAGAACAACCCAATTGTTCGGCAGCCTTTCATTGCCGATTGAAATATCGGGGTTTTCATAGCCGCGCTCGGTGAACACGCCGATTGCAAGCTTATAATCCTTTCCCGATTCTGCTTTATTAAAAGTGAATGTCGAACTGATACGATTGGCTTTATCCTCGGTCAGAATATCAAGTTCCGATACAAAACTGCTGGGGTCCACTCCCTCTAATGTGCAGCGGTCAACCACATTATTCTGTTCATCCAGCAACGCCAGTTCAACACGGGATTTTAAAAACAGCTTGGCAACCCCGTAGTTGTACCAATCCATCCGTATTACTCCGGGTTTCCCAATCCCTAGCGATGACGAAACCGTAGTCTCTCCCAGCACAAAATAATAGCCAATCCGGTTTGTTATGGCCTTCATAGCCTCGCCCAGTTCTTTAACCATGTTATTCCCGTCATTTCCATAAGCCCCGATAGGGTAGTAGGACGCCCGGTTGTATTCCGGCGACTCAATCAAATCCTCTGCGGAAAAGTTATAATTTTTGCGCACTCCTTGATATCCGCCGGGCATTTCCAACGCACTGGGCGCCTTGTTCACGCTCCACAATACTTCTGCAGAAACGCAGCCATTTTTTCCTGAAAAACCGTCGCGGCGCACACCGACCCCCTGCTCGGCCGCCCAGTAGAACGGCTCCTTCAAGGTAAAGTTTGTACAGTAGTTGCAGCCGTAACCCCACGCGGTCATCAGCTGTATCCCCGTACCCTTGAACTCGTCAATGTAGATTTGCCAGCATTTTTTCATCACATCGGGGTCTACTCCCTGGTCATGTCGGGACTGGTCGCATATACCTTGGTCATACCCTTCTTCATCGCTGCCGAACAGCCAGGCGTGCGTGTTTTCCCCCCACGACCCGAAAGAACGGATATCAATATATTCGATGTCGGGCTCATTCCCGTACCGTTCTCTCAAAGCCCTGACAAACTGTTTCAGCTTGATAAAAAATCCCTCGCCGGGGTCTTTGTAGTTTACCTCGTGCTTAGTGAACAGCTTGTACCCTCCGGGGACCGTATCGTCGGGATATGCACTGTTTGGGACTAATAGAGTCAGCGAGTTGACATCTTCCCTGTCCAGAATAAATTTTGGGGTGTGATAATCTACGGTAGAAGTGGGGTTGCTGGTCATAATGCCAAAAGCAAAGGTTTTTCCAGCTTTTCTGCACTGGTCAAGCGCGGAATCTATCTTCGTCCAGTCGTACACGCCGTCCGCGACTTCTATAGCAGACCAGCTAAACCTGCAGTAACCCAACGTGGCAAATTCCCATGTTTTTTCCTCCACTTTGGAAAAATCCCAAGTGCCGTCGCAGTAAACAATCCAGCCTTTGCCGGGATTAACCAACGGGGTATCATCCCGTTTTGGTAATACGGTAATCAGTTGATTGCAAAACTCATCATCGCTTTTGATTGAACGGCAGTCCGAAAATGCAGCCAGCATTATCGCGCCTGCCATTACAGCGCTACCCGCTCTTTTCAATACCATATTCTGTTGAAACACCGCTATTCCCCCTCTTTTTTGTTCCTCAAACCAGTAAAACCAAAAAACCTCAATTAAAACATACCATCTTTTCTGATACTTGACAATATCCACAGTCAAACACATTCCAAAAATCTGAATAAGGCAAAACGGCAGGAAACACAGCCGTTATATAGAATAAGAGCTTTCCTTCACCGCGCCGAAATCAATGTCGCCGAGGTATTTTACGCTGTCCATCTTCAGGTAATCGCAAAGCTCCTTCATCTCGGCGACCGTGTTGATATTGACCTCAATACCGTTTTCTATGCGGTCGGCGTACGCCAGCATCTCCTTTTCGCCGTGGGTGTAAATCCGCGGCTGCCCTTCCGCTTTGGGCGCGTCCCGCAGTTCCTGCAGAAACTTTGAAAACCTGTCCACCATGGCTTTCCTGTCCCCGAAAATATCGGGGTTTATCGCCATAAAGCCATGGCAGGTGCCGCCCTTGCCGCCGACATGGGTGTGGTTGGACGTAAGCCCGCCAGAGAATATGGAGCAGAAGATTTCGCAAATCATCCCGTAGCCGTAGCCCTTGTGTCCGCCCGTCTGCTCGGTATTGCCGCCGAGCGGCATGATACCGCCGCCCGCCTTGCCGACGATGTTTTTTAGGACCCGCTCGGCGTCGGTGCAGGCGTTGCCGTTCTCGTCCAGCGCCCATCCTTCGGGCAGAGGCTTTGAGAGCTTGTTGTAAACTTCGAGCTTCCCTCTTGTTACAACGGTGGTGGACGCGTCGAACAGGAAGGTATAGGGTTCGGCCGGCACCGCCATCGCAATCGGGTTGGAGCCGAGCATCGCCAGCCGCGAGTATGTGGGCACCATAATCGCCTCGCTGTTTGTCATCGCAAGGCCGATAAGCCCCTGGTCGCTCGCCATTTTCGCGTAATATCCGGCAATCCCGAAGTGGTTGGAGTTCCTGACCGAGACAATCGCAATCCCGCTTTCCTCGGCCTTCTTTATAGCCAGATTCATCGCGTCAATCGAAATTAACTGTCCCATACCGTCATGCCCGTCAATCACCGCGGAAACCGGTGTCTCGTAAACGACTTCGGATTTTGCGCCGACGCGTATCAGCCCGTTCGCTATCCCCTTATGGTACCGCACCAGCCGCTGCACCCCGTGGGACTCAATCCCGTACAAATCGCTCAGCAGCAGAACGTCGGTGATTTTCTGCGCGTCCTCGGGCGAAAAGCCTAACCTCTCAAATGCGTCGCAGCAGAAGGTCTTTAACTGTTGATATGAATATTTTATCGCGCTCATGTTACCCCTCTTTTTCATAATCAGACTTCCCATGTTTAATTAAATTCTATTTCAGCGGGCATGTATTGTCGAGCCGCGCGACACCGCCGCAGGTGTTAAAAGGTGAAGTATTTTATTGATAACAGAAAATTATTGTATATTAATCCAGACAAAAAATAACCGATACATGGTTAAAGGCCATTCGGCTCCAATTGCCAGCAGGCTTAACCAAGTACGGTTCTATTTGAAAGGTAACATATTCGAGCAAAAATGTCAAGCGCAGTATGAATTTGGTCGGCGTCAAGTTTTTTGCGGGGCTCTTTAAAAAGAGTTAAAGATTGCAAAAAACAAATGGCCGCCAGGGAATACAAAGTGTTCCTTAGAATTAAAACAGCGGTTGGAGTGCCAAAGCCAAACAAATTTAGTTCAGCTAAGTTAAATACTCCAACCGCTAACGCCAATATATCACAAGATAATAAAGGTGTCAATGGCTTGCATGAGGTTCAATACAACCCCTGTTGTCAGCACATGGTTTTTTTGCATATACAATCACATTGGTAAATCCAGTGAAACAAACTAATAACTAACGCCTATTGCCCGCGTTTTGGCTTAAGCCCGCTCTCGGCCTTTTGATAATCGGCACCTGACAGCGGGATTGCGGCGAAAATCAGGACGCACCCCGCCAGCATACGCGGGGTCAGCCGCTCGACAAGGAAAATAACCGAAAACAACGCGCCGAAAACCGCTTCGGTGGACAGCAGGATTGATGCGGCGTTCGGGGGAACGTATTTCTGTCCTACATTCTGCAGCAAATAGCACCCCATTGTGCTCAGAAGGCCGAGATACAGCATACTGCCGGCGGTTTTCGGGTTGAGCGCCATGACCGGAAATCCCCCGTCTATCAGCGGTGCGGCGGCGCACGAAATCAAAGCCGCCGTCCAAAGCTGAAGCACGGTCAAAACCACCGGGTCGTGCTCTTTTGCGTACCGCTCCACAAACACAATGTGGATACCGAACGCAATCCCGCACAGCAACGTCAGCAAATCCCCGATATTCACAGACCAGCCGGTTTGAAGGGAGAGCAGACCTATTCCGGCGATTGCAAGAACCCCCGCCGCGACATGGGTGCTCTTCGCCCTGTGCCGGTTTATAATCCAGTGCAGGAACGGTACGGCGATTACATAGACGGCAGTCAGAAAGGCATTTTTCCCTGCGGTCGTGTATTTGCAGCCTACAGTCTGGAGCAGATAGCCTGCGAAAACAAATACTCCGAGTATAATCCCGTTTTTTATTGCTTTTAGTTTAATTCCCTTAAGTCTTTTCATGAATACGGCCGACAGTGCGAGGCTTGCGATGACAAACCTGAACGCCAGCATATAGGTTGGCGGGACGGTATCAAGCGAGTCTTTCACCACCACGAAGGCAAATCCCCATATGAGCGCGGCGGCGAGCAGGCCCGACGAGGCGAGGACGACTCTGGTTTTTTTCATTTTATTATCCTTTTCAGTATCTATATTACAATTCCATTATTTTATTACCTGTGCTGATAATTGTCAATCGATTGTAATTCGCGGCCGGTTTGGTTATAATATTCCTGCTTTTTAAGCGCGGGTTAATCCCGGCAGTTAGGATGATTGAATATGCAGATTGGCTCTGTCAAAATCAACGGGTACGCGGCGCTTGCCCCGATGGCGGGCGTGGCGGACCGGGCGTTCAGACTTATGTGCGTTGAGTTCGGCGCCGCTTATGTCGTGGGCGAAATGGTCAGCAGCAAGGGGATTGTGTACGGGGACAGGAAGAGCGAGGAACTGTTAATCCTCGACGACAACGAGCGGCCGGCGGCGGTGCAGCTTTTCGGGGACGACCCGGATACCATGGCGCGCGCCGCCGAGCTGGCGATGAAATACAATCCGGACGTGATTGACATAAACATGGGCTGCCCGGTCCCGAAGGTCGCGGGGAACAACTGCGGCAGCGCGCTGATGCGGGACCCCGCGCTCTGCCGGCGGATTGTGGCGGCGGTGGTCTCGGCTGTGGACGTGCCGGTTACCGCAAAGATACGCAAGGGGTATTCGGCGCGGTCGGTGAACGCGGTGGAAGTTGCGCTCGCGTGCGAAGACGGGGGAGCGTCGGCAATCACGGTTCACGGCAGGACGCGGGAGCAGATGTATTCTCCGCCCGCCGACTGGGACATAATCCGGCAGGTGAAACAGGCGGTCAAAATCCCGGTAATCGGCAACGGGGACGTGAATTCGGCGGAAAATGCGGCGAAGATGTATCGGCAGACCGGCTGCGACCTTGTGATGGTCGGCAGGGGAGCGCTTGGCGCGCCGTGGATTTTTGCGCAGATTAACGCATATCTTGAGAAAGGTGAACTGCTGCCCGACCCGCCGGTTGAAAAGCGGATGGAGATACTGCTGCGGCAGGTTGAGCTTGCAGTCGGGTTTAAGGGAGAGCGCCGGGCGCTGCTCGAAGCCAGAAAGCACGCCGCGTGGGCAGTGCGGGGGCTGCCCGGCGCCTCTCGTTTAAGAGCCAAAGCCGGGAAAATCTCGACCTTTGACCAGTTGAAAGCGCTGTGCCGGGAGGTTTGTGAAATCAGCAGTCAAAAGTAATAAAAATCCGTCTGATGTTTGGTAATATTTTTTTGATAAAACTCTGGTAATTCTGACCGCAACACGTATAATGTACCCGATGGAATCTGGGTCCTGCACCTGTTTGAGGGAAGGGGAAGTTTTATGTTTCGGATAAGGTGGTTATGGCAGAACACCGACAAAAAAAGCCGGGCGATGTTTGTAATCGCGATGGTTATTTCCGCCGTAACCAGCGTAGCGCTTCTTATTAACCCGTTTTTGACCTCAATTCTTATTGACGAGGTAATTGTTGCAAAGAACACAAAGCCGCTGATACCGCTACTGCTCGGCATTTTGACGGCGCAGGCTCTGCGCCTTTTGCTGCGGTATGTAATGGTGATAATGCTGGAAAACTCCACACAGAAGACCTTCACCGGCCTGCGCTATCGGCTGTTTACCACCCTGCAGTATCAGGAAATCAGGTTTTTTGACACCTACCGCACCGGGGATTTGATGACCCGGCTGACTGGCGACCTTGAATGGTGCCGCCATTTCATGTCGTTCGTGTCGTACACGGTGTTGGATTCGGTGCTGATGTTCTCCTCCACTCTGGTCTTCTTTTTGATGATAAGCTGGAAGCTCACCCTCGCGGTCGCGGCGGTAACCCCGTTTTTGCTGTATATCACCCACCGCTACTCCAAAACCATACGCCCGTATTTCATCGCGATGAGGGAAAGGCTGTCCGAGATGAACACCGCCGCGCAGGAGAACATCGCCGGAAACAGGGTTGTCAAGGCTTTTGCACGCGAGGCTTACGAGTGCGGGCGTTTTGACGAGAAAAACAATAGTTTCCGCAGCACCAACCTTGAAATAAACAAAATGTGGCTCAAGGTTTTTCCGGCAATCGAAGCTCTTGCGAACTTCATGACCCTGGCGACCGTGTTTTTGGGCGGGTTTTTCATAATCCAAAAGCAAATCACCCCCGGCGAGCTTGCGATATTCACATCCCTGTCGTGGGCGCTGTCAAATCCCATGCGAAATCTCGGAGTGCTGATTAACGACATACAGCGGTTTTTTTCATCCGCAAACAAAGTGATTGAAATCTTTTATTCCCGGCCGCTGATTGTGGACAGGGAAGACGCTGTGGACCACCCGAACCCGAAAGGACATATCGAATTCAGAAACGTCAGCTTTTCATTCAGGAATACAAAGGTGCTTGAGGATGTCAGTTTTGAGGTCAGGGAAGGGGAAACGCTGGGCATTATCGGGCCGACCGGTTCGGGCAAGACCACCATCGTCAACCTGCTGGCGCGGCTGTACGACGTGAACAGCGGTGAGGTGCTGCTGGACGGCTGTAACGTCAAAATGTGGAAGCTGCAGCAGTTAAGAAGCGCCATCGGCGCCGCCACGCAGGAAGTGTTTTTGTTCTCGGACACGATTGACGGCAACATCGCGTTCGGCGACCAGTCCCTGACCGAAGACGAGGTAAGGGATTTTGCCCGGCGCGCCGCCGCCGACGGGTTTATCGGCAGAATGCCGGAAGGGTACCAAACCATTGTGGGCGAGCGCGGGGTCGGCTTGTCGGGCGGACAGAAACAGCGGATAGCCCTCGCAAGGGCGCTTGCGGTCCGGCCCGCGGTACTGGTGCTGGACGACACCACCTCGGCGCTGGATATGGAAACCGAGAAGTACATACAGGAACAGCTTGCCGCGCTCCCCTTCAAATGCACAAAAATCATTATCTCCCAAAGGGTCTCATCGGTCAAGGACGCCGACCAGATTATAGTGCTGCAAAACGGGCGGATTGCCGAAAGGGGCAGCCATCAGGAATTAATCCGCCAAAGGGGCTATTACTGGGAAACCTTTGCGCTTCAGAACGATATTCCGGCAGATTTTAATTCCGCTGCCGGCTTGAGAGCGGGGGTGCGGTGATGGCGCGCAACAAGTTTGACGTTGACGAGGTGCTGGAATCCCCGTTCAGTTTCGCACATTTAAAGCGTGCGGCCGTATATATCCGCAGGCACCGCCTGAAAATGCTTTTTGCCCTTCTTCTCAGCGTATTCGCGAGCGTGGCCGGCCTGTTCGGGCCCAAAATCATGGAGTGGACATTTGACATAGCAATCCCGAAAGGGGATATAAGCCTGCTGCTTTGGCTTGCGCTGGCCTATACCGCGATTATCGCAATCGGGATACTGTTTACCACCGCCCGCTCGCGGATTATGGCCTATGTCAGCCAGAGTATCATCTATGAAATCAGGCGGGATTTGTTCGCCCACCTGCAGAAGCTGCCGTTCAGCTATTACGACAGCAGGCCGGCCGGCAAGATACTGGTGCGGGTTATAAACTATGTAAATTCGGTCGCCGACATGCTGTCCAACGGGATTATAAACAGCATCCTTGAATTTATTAATCTCGCGGTTATCCTTGTTTTCATGTTCACCACCAGCGTTACCCTTTCATGGATAATCCTTGCCGGGCTGCCGGTTTTCATCGCGGTTTTGCTGATAATAAAGCCCCGCCAGCGCAGGGCATGGCAGGTGCAGTCGAACAAGAACTCGAATTTCAACGCCTACCTTGCCGAAAGCATTGACGGGGTGCGGGTAACCCAGCTGTTTGCCCGGCAGGAGGTCAATATTTCGATAATGCGGCGGCTGATTGACGCCTGCAAAAAAGCGTGGCTTACCGCGATAAAAATCAGCAACTGCGTCTGGCTCAGCGCCGAACTCATAACCGCTCTGGTCTTTGTGCTGATGTATATCGCCGGCGTTTACTGGCTGGGCGGCGCGATTGTGTCGTTCGGCGTGATTATCGCGATGGGGCAGTACGTAAGCCGTTTCTGGCAGCCGATAATCAACCTTGCGAACATATACAACATGTTTATCAATAACGTCGCCTATCTTGAGCGGATTTTTGAAACCATGGACGAGCCTGTGGTCGTGGACGACGCCCCCGGCGCGGCGGAGCTGCCGACGATTAAAGGGGACGTGGAGTTTAAGAATGTTACTTTCGACTATGAGCCGGGGATTAACGTGCTCGAAAATATGAGCTTTTCGGTGAACGCCGGCCAGAGCATCGCCCTCGTCGGTCCTACCGGGGCAGGCAAGACCACCATAGTCAACCTTATCAGCAGGTTTTACAACCTCACCGGCGGTGAAATCGTGATTGACGGGGAGTACGACATCTCAAAGGTAACCCTGCACTCGCTGCGCTCGCAGATGGGGATAATGCTGCAGGACAGCTTTATTTTCAGCGGCACCATAATGGACAATATCCGCTACGGGCGGCTTGACGCTACCGACGAGGAGGTTATCGAGGCGGCCAAAGCGGTGCGTGCGCATGAATTCATCGTCGAGATGGAGAACGGGTATTACACCGAGGTAAAAGAGCGCGGCAGCCGCCTTTCGGCGGGGCAAAAACAGCTAATCTCGTTTGCCCGCACCCTGCTGGCCGACCCGAAAATCCTGATTCTGGACGAGGCGACCTCCTCAATCGACACAAAGACCGAACGGCTGGTGCAGGACGGCATCCGGGCAATGCTGCGGGGCCGCACTTCTTTCATTATCGCCCACCGGCTGTCCACCATCAAGTCCTGCGACAGGATTTTCTATATCGCCGACAAGGGAATAGCCGAGGCGGGCACCCATGACGAGCTGATTAAAAAACGAGGGCTGTACTATAAGCTATACACCGCCCAGCTGCCCGAAGCCGAAACGTCAGTTATCGGAAATTAAGCGCAAAACAGCCCTCAGCCTTCGTGCCCGGCGCTTGTTACTGGGGCTGGTACATCCCCTTGCTGTGCATATACTGGAAAATCGCCTCTCCGTGCTTTTGCTCCTCTTTTTGAATATGGTTCAGCACGTCCCGGACGCGGGTGTCCTGAAATTCAAAAACAGCGGTGTTGTAAGTGCCGGAGACATATTTTTCGGTCATCAGCATGTCAGTGCACATCTCCTTATCGCTTTTGACCGCCGCGGGTGAAGCCTGCTTTACCTGTCCGGCCGACTGCGGCTGGCTTTGCGCCGAATTCTGCCCCTGCTGACCGGTTTGCGGCAGCCTGCCGCCAAGCAGCTGGTTGATGGAGTTCAAATGCTCCTGCTCGCCCTGCCCGTTTGCGGTAAAAATCTGTTTCAACTGTGGGTCGGACGCCTGACTCGCGTAGTTTTTATACTTTTCAATGCAGATTTGCTCGTGGTTCTTCTGGTCCTCCAGCAGCATTCTTTCCTTCTGCAAAAGCCGTATATCCATATAATCGCCCTCCTAATTATTTTTGTCGTATTGTAAAGTTAAATGAAAGTTGAGGACCCGTCAGCCTTTCTGGTACAATGCTTTT
>LFTH01000113.1 GCA_001513365.1 Clostridiales bacterium DTU033
CCTCTATATCTATTACTGCTACTTCTTTTCGTCCGTCTTCATGCTTTATTATCACCTTCATCACCTGCCTCTATTTTACCATATTAATGCGAAAAAGCCCAGCTTTCGCTGGACTTTTTCGACAAGCTGACCCGACAGTCATTTGACTGTCGGGTTTTTATGTTCTTATGCGCAAACCGGGTTATATTAATAACTCTATTAATTATTTGGTTCGAAAACTAATCGAAAAAGCGACTGTATATGATAACAGGATAGAGGGTGGGTTAAAGTCGATATTAATCTATTAGATTATAAAAATATTGCTGCCAATTGAGGATATGCTTCTTAGTTGGCTGTTTTTTTATCTTGGAAAAGAAATGATGTATCGCATGAGATTTTACATGGATTTAACCTTAACCTGCCTTTGCTTTTTACTATTTTACCATAGTATTTGTATTGTTAAGCCGGAGGAAAGGAGAAAGAACATTATGAAAAGGAAGATTAGATTTGCGCTGGGCATAACCATGCTGGCAATATTCTTCACAGGCTGTGCAGCTGGAGATAGTGACGAAATTGTTGTTGTTTCCCGGGCAGATGGGTCAGGTACCAGAGGAGCATTTATTGAACTATTTGGAATTGAAGAAAAAGATGCAAATGGGAACAGGGTGGATAATACAACAGATGAAGCAACTGTTGTAAATAGTACATCAATCGTAATGACTATAGTAGCAGGCAATAAGAACGCCATAGGATATATTTCACTAGGTTCTTTGAATGATACCGTCAAAGCAGTTAAAGTTGATGGAGTTGAGCCTACTGTTGAAAATATTAAGAACAATACGTATAAGGTTTTCAGGCCTTTTATTATCGCAATCAGGGATGACATCAGCGAACTTGCCCAGGATCAGTTT
>LFTH01000056.1 GCA_001513365.1 Clostridiales bacterium DTU033
TCAAAGAAAACAGGCATTTTCACCCGCGTGAAAATGCCTGTTTATCGACAGTCTGAATCCTGCCGAATAACCTCGGCAGGATTTTTGTTTTGGCGCGCCTGGCAGGATTCGAACCTGCGACCTACCGGTTCGTAGCCGGGCACTCTATCCACTGAGCTACAAGCGCACGGTTTTACTGTTTTGAACAGCACAATTGATTATAAGCATTTGCGGGTCAAAAGTCAATACCAAATCCCGGCGGTTTCACTTTGGGCCGCTGAATATAATATCTTGACGAAAGTATGCTGCTGCTGTATAATTAATGCTGATGTTTTTTGGGGTTATCCTGCCAAGTCTGGCGGAGGGAGGGAATTCAGGATGTCAGAAGTTCGGGTAAGAGAAAACGAAAGCCTGGACAGCGCGCTTCGCCGTTTTAAGAAATCGTGCGCGCGCTCAGGTGTTCTTGCCGAGATTCGCAGAAGAGAGCATTATGTTAAGCCCTCTGTCAGGCGCAAGAAAAAGTCGGAAGCTGCTCGTAAACGCAGGTACAAATAAGTTTGGGCAGAAAAAGCGGGCATTGCTGCCCGCTTTTTAATTAATCACCGCAGCCGGCGTATCATATAATAATTATACCGGCCAGAGTTTTGCGCCGCAGGTTCTGCGGCTGGTTTGCCGTATCAAGATGATGTTAGGAGTTTCCCGATGTGCTTGTTGTACCCTGATTTGCTTAAAAACAGTGTTGCCGAAATAACCCATGACGACCTTCACAGGCTGGGAGTGAAGGGCCTGCTACTGGACGTGGACAACACCCTGACCACCCACGACAGTCAGCGCCTTGAAGAAAAGGTGTCCAAATGGCTTGAAATGATAAAAGGATTGGGAATAGGCCTTACAATCGTATCCAACGCGTCCGCAAGAAGGGTGGCGCCTTTTGCCCGCCGGATTGAGCTTGAATTTATTTCGCGGGCGGGCAAGCCCCTGCCGTTCGGGTTTATAAGGGGCGCAAAACGGCTGGGACTCCCCCTTAAGCAGTGCGCGGTGGTGGGGGACCAGTCTTTCACCGACGTGCTTGGGGCCAATCTCGCCGGGATACCCTGTATTCAGGTTTTGCCGATACTGCTTGAGAAAGACAAACCCTTCATGATGTTTAAAAGGTGGCTGGAGCGGTATATTATAAAGGCTCACAGGAAAAAACAACTTAAAGGAAAATCCGGCGACTGACCGTTTTACTACGTGCCGCCGGCGTTAAGAAGGATGGATAAGGAATGGTAACAGCAAGGTTCGGCCCCGCCGGAAACAGCGACCAGTTTTTTGAAAGCGGCCGCAAATCAATGGTGGATGCCATCGAATGGGTGGCGGACATGGGGCTGAACGCTTACGAATATCAGGCCGGGCACGGGGTGAGGATAAAAAAAGAGGACGCGGTTCTGCTCGGCGACAAGGCGGCGGAGCGCGGCGTGCTGGTTTCGGTGCACGCGCCATATTATATATCCCTTGCTTCAAGCGACCCGCAAAAGCGGGACAACAGTTTAAGGTATATTCTTCAAAGCGCGTCGGCCGTGGCGTGGATGGGCGGCGACCGCGTGGTGGTGCACCCCGGCGGGCTCGGAGGGCTGACCCGCCGCGAGGCTGTCCGGCTTGCGGGCGAGACCCTTCTTAAAGCCCAGCAACTTCTTGACGACGAGCAGCTTTCTGAAATCCACATCTGCCCCGAAACCATGGGCAAGGTAAACCAGCTTGGGGACCTTGAGGAGGTTATCGAGCTGTGCAAGCTGGACGACCGGTTTTTGCCCTGTATTGATTTCGGGCACCTCAATTCAAGGACCGGCGGAAACGTCAACAACAGGGAGGCTTTTGCCGCCGTTTTGAACGCTGTCGCCTGTGAGCTCGGCGAGGAGAGGGCGTCCGGAATGCACATCCATTTTTCCAAAATCGAGTATACCGAGTCCGGCGAAAGGCGCCACCTGACGTTTGAGGACAAGCAGTACGGCCCCGACCCTGAGCCTTTAATGCAGCTTATCGCCGAACGCGGCTGGGCGCCGGTTGTGATTTGCGAGTCGCGCGGCACGCAGGACAGCGACGCGCGGGTGCTCAAACTGCTTTTTGACGGATACAGGGCGCTGGATACCCACCAGCGGCTGGGTTTATAGTAAAACCTTATCAGGAGGTTGCCATGAAGAAGATAGTCGTTATCAACGGCCCGAATTTAAACCTGCTCGGCAGCAGGGAGCCGGAAATCTACGGCAGCGAAAGCTACGACCGGCTTTGCGGGAGGATTAAGAGCCGCGCGCAGGAGCTTGGGGTTGAAGTCGAGTTTTTCCAGTCCAACAGCGAGGGCGGTTTAATCGACAGGCTCCATCAGTGTATCGGCGGAGCCGACGGGGTGATTTTGAACGCGGGGGCGTACACCCACACCAGCTACGCGCTGCGGGACGCTGTCGCGTCAATCGGCATTCCGGTGGTTGAAGTGCATATCTCCAACATATATGCGCGCGAGGAGTTCCGCCATAAATCGGTGATTGCGCCGGTGTGCCGCGGGCAGATTTCGGGCTTCGGGGCGGCAAGTTACCTGCTGGCTCTGGAGGCGTTGGTCGGGATGAACGGATAATGACAAAGGCGGAGCAGGTGGCAGGGGCGCTGCCAAATGGGATTGACGCGGCGCTGGTTTTAAGCCCGCACAACCGCAGGTACCTGACCGGGTTTAAATCCTCCGAAGGGGCTGTGCTGATTACCCGCGGGCAGTCGTATTTTCTGACTGATTTCAGGTATATCGAGGCGGCGCGGCGTGTGGTAACCGGCATGGAATGCGCGGTTTACGACAATCTGCGGGAAACCCTGCGGGAGCTTGCGGACAGGCATGACCTGCGCAGCATCGCGGTTGAGGGCGGATGGGTTACCTGTTCAAGGCTTGATTCCCTGAAGTCGGCGCTCGGACGGGTCGAGCTTGACACCAAAACCCTTGACGATATCCTGATTGGATTAAGGCTTGTAAAAACCCCAGAGGAGCTAGATAAAATCCGCGCGGCGCAGGCGCTCACCGACTACGGGTTTGAATATATCCTTCCGCGGATTAAACAGGGGCGAACCGAACGCGAAATCGCGCTTGAGCTGGAATTTGAAATCCGAAGACAGGGGGCGGAAGCGGCCGCTTTTGATTTCATCGTGGTTTCTGGGGAGAACTCGGCGCTGCCGCACGGGGCGCCGTCCGACAGAAAGCTGTCAAAAGGGGATTTTGTAACCCTTGATTTCGGCGCGACGGTGGAAGGCTGGCATTCCGACATGACCCGCACCGTCGCGGTGGGCTGCTGTTCGAGCCGGCAGAGAGAGGTTTATGAAATAGTGCTTGAGGCGCAGCGGGCGGCGCTTGACCTGATTAAAGACGGGATAAGCTGCAGGGAAGGGGACGCCGCCGCGCGGGACGTGATAGCTAAAGCGGGATACGCGGAGTGTTTCGGGCACGGTACCGGGCACGGGGTCGGGGTTGAAGTGCACGAGGCCCCAAGATTGTCTCCGAACGCCGGGGACGAAAAGCTCAGAAAAGGCTCGGTTGTTACCGTCGAGCCGGGGATATATATTCCCGGCAGGTTCGGGGTGAGGATTGAGGATATGGTGGTTATTACCGGGGAAGGCTGCGAGAACCTCACCAAATCGGTGAAGGAACTGATTATAGTATAATCCTAAGTTTCGTAAAAGGTATAAACGGAAAAATTTACTTGAAAATCTACCCTGTATAGGATAGAATTAAACCAAAGCACAGACACAGGCTTATTCGGTTGAGAAAGGATTGGTTATCAGAATGGTTTCTGCCGGAGATTTCCGCAATGGTCTTACCTTCGAGCTGGACGGGGACGTGTATCAGGTCATCGAGTTCCAGCACGTCAAGCCCGGAAAGGGCGCCGCGTTCGTGCGCGCTAAAATCCGGAATGTGATTGCCGGCTCGGTAATCGAGCGCACGTTCAGCCCGACCGAGAAGTTCCCGACAGCTTACGTCGAGAGGAAGGAAATGGAATACTCCTATAACGACGGGGATTTGTATTATTTCATGGACCTTGAAACTTACGAGCTGGTTCCCATTGATAAAAGCAAGCTGTCCGACAACTTCAAGTTTGTCAAGGAGAATATGGTCTGCAAGGTAATGTCGTACAAGGGGAATGTCTTTGGGGTCGAGCCGCCGACCTTTGTCGAGCTTAAGGTGGTGCGCACCGAGCCCGGCGTCCGCGGGGATACCGCCACCAACGCGACAAAACCCGGCACCCTTGAAACCGGCGCGGAAATCCGTTTACCGCTGTTCATCAATGAAGGCGACGTGGTGAGGGTGGACACCCGCACCGGGGAATATCTTGAGCGTGCCTGATTTTGATATTTTCCTGCGCGGTGTGTAACGGCGGGTTTGCAAGGCATACTATTACTGGTTTTTCTTATGCCGGCGGGCATTTTATTAAAAGGGGCGGGGTTTTCGCCGCCTTACTTAAAAAGGAGTGGCGTTATGATGTCAGTATCAGAAAAAGTGGCATATTTAAAAGGGCTGGTGGAGGGTCTGGGCCTTGACGACTACACCAAGGAGGGCAAGATTTTAAAAGCCGTTGTGGGTGTTCTCGGCGATATTTCGGACGACCTTGACAGCCTTGAGGGCTATGCGGCAGAGCTCAGCGAGCAGGTGGACGCAATTGACGAGGACCTCGGCGTTCTCGAAACCGATTATTACGGATACGACGAGGATTATGACGAGGACGACGACGAGGATTATTATGATATCGTCTGCCCGAACTGCGACAGGGAATTCAGCGTGGACGAGGACGTGCTCCTGCAGGGCGGCATTAAATGCCCTGTCTGCGGCGAGGACCTTGAATTTGATTTTGAAGAAGACAGCTGCTGCGGCGGAGCCGATGACGACTGCTGCCGCGCCAAAAGCAAGGAAACAGAGGAATAGAGTAAACAATAAAAAAGGGGCTGTTGCAAAACGGAAGTTGAGCAACGGCCCCTTTTTCTGCCGGGTTTGCGGCGCAGGCTTTTACAGCATGTTCTGAACGTCAAAGAACGCGGAGTGCACTGCGGCGACGGCGCGGTCGGCGTCCGCCGCGTCAATCAGCACCGAAATCTTGATTTCGCTGGTTGAAATCATCTGTATGTTGATACCCGCGTCCGCCAGCGCTTCAAACATGCGGGCCGCGACTCCCTCATGGGTTTCCATGCCGGCGCCCACGATTGAGATTTTTGCCACGTTGGTGTCGTAAGTTAGGCTCTTTGCCCCGATTTTTTCGACGTAATCCTTAATCGCCGCCACCGATTCCGCGCCCTTGTCGGACGCCACCGTAAAGGTGATGTCTTTTGTGTTGTCCCGCCCTACCGACTGCAGGATGATGTCCACGTTTATATGGGCTTTGGCGACGCGGGAGAATACCTGAAACGCGACCCCCGGCTTGTCCGGGACTCCGACAATCATTACTCTTGCGACATTGGTGTCTTTTGCAACGCCTTTGACCAACATTTTTTCCACTTTAACGGCCTCCTTGACTCTGGTGCCGGGCACCTTTGTAATACTGGACAGAACCTCTAATTCGATATTGTATTTTTTCGCAAGCTCGACCGAACGGTTGTTGAGAACCTGCGCGCCGAGGGTGGCAAGCTCCAGCATTTCGTCGTAGGTGATTTCATCGAGCTTGAACGCCGTCGGCACTTTGCGCGGGTCGGCGGTGTAAACGCCGTCCACGTCGGTGAATATCTGGCAAAGGTCCGCGCCGAGCGCGGCCGCGATACCCACCGCGCTAGTGTCCGAACCGCCCCTTCCGAGGGTGGTTATGTCCCCGTGGCGGTTAATCCCCTGAAAACCTGCGACGATTACGATTTTTCTTTTATCCAGCTCGGCTCTGATTCTTTCGGTGTTTATCCGCTTAATCCGGGCAGAGCCGTATGCTGAGTTGGTGTTGAACCCCGCCTGCCATCCCAGCAGGGAGATGACCGGATACCCCAGCTTTTCAATCGCCATCGCCAGCAGCGCTGCCGAAATCTGCTCGCCCGCCGAAAGCAGCATGTCCATTTCGCGGCGGCTTGCGTCCCGGTTGATTTCCCTTGCCTTTTCGATTAGTTCGTCGGTGGTGTCGCCCTGCGCCGACACTACCGCGATGACATCGTGGCCCTCTTTGAATTTTTCGGTAATAATACCCGCGACGTTGAATACCCTGTCGGGGTTTGCGACCGAGGTGCCGCCGAATTTCTGCACAATCAACATTGGTTACCAGACCTTTCAAATTTGAGTATGCTGTTAGTATTGATTATTTATTTAAAAATAACTGAGACCCCGTTCTGGTCGCAGGAAAGCACCGTAACCTGCCAACCTTTGAGCTCTGACCGTTTAAGCTCAAGCTCCGCGTTTTTTGTGAAGTCCCTGTTGCCGGCGTCTATTATCGCGAGTATTGACGGCCCCGCGCCGCTTATCGCGACCGCGTACGCCCCAAGCTCGTATGCCAGATAAAAGATTTTGTCGGCGCCGGGGATTAGCGGGAACCGGTACGGCTGGTGCAGCCTGTCCTGTACCGCCACCCTGAGGTTATCAAGCCGCCCCGAAAACAGGGAGGCGGTCATCAGCGCGGCTCTGGACAGGTTGTAGACCGCGTCCTCGCGCTGTACCTGTTTTGGCAGGATTGCGCGCGCGTATTCGGTTTTAAGCTCAAAATCCGGAATGAAAACCGCGAACCGGATTTGCTCCGATACCGGCACGCTCACGCTGTGCACCCGCCCGCCGTCCATCACCGAGGCGACAAGGCCGCCGTACAGCGCCGGGGCGGTGTTGTCGGGGTGGCCTTCGAGGAAGGCGGCGAGGTCGGATATGTCGGACAGAGAAAGCGGGCTTCCGAGCAGTGCGTTGGCACCGACCAGGCCGGCGACCAGACAGGCGGACGAGCTGCCGAGTCCCCTTGTCATCGGGATATTGCTCTCCTGCATTATATGCAGTCCGCGGAAGGGACGGCCGCACCGCTCAAACAGCGTTTTTGCGGATTGATACACCATATTGGTCTCGTCGGTCGGGATTTGCGCGCCGTCGAGGGATTCAATGATGCAGAGCGGTTTTTCGACGGTTCCGTCCGCCTCTTCCATAAAGACTCTGTTGTAAAGGGTCAGGGCGATACCCAGCGCGTCAAACCCCGCTCCCAGATTGGCGCTGGAAGCCGGAACAGTAACCTGAACCATTGTCCGCCTTCTTTCACAGTTTTTTTGATTACAAATCGGCAATCCTGATGAGGCTCAATAGCTTTGCGCCACTGACGGATTTAAGCGCCTGATTAATCCTGAATTCCTCGGTTTTCGGGGTTACCAGCGCCAGCTCGTCTGCCGGGGCGTTTGAGACCTTAACCCTCTCGCAGCCGCCCAAACCCGCCTCAATCTCATCCCGGACGGCTTTGGTATCGCCGCATTTCAGCCTTATCATTGCCGAAACCGGGTTTTGCAGATGGTCGGAAACATACCCGTCCTCGCCCGGCCCCCAGCCGAAGAGTTTTGGGGAATTGATATGTTTTACCTCGTCAATCACGTCGGCCACCACCGCGCTTGCGGTCGGCAGCTTGCCGGCGCCCTGCCCGTAGAACACAACCTCCCCGATTGCGTCCCCTCTGACCATAATGCCGTTGAACACGTCGTTGACCTCGGCAAGCCGGCTTGAAGCCGGAAGAATCATCGGCGCGACCATGCAGTCCAGCCGCCCGTCCCCGCGTTTTGCGGCGCGGCCGATTAGCTTTATCACCCCGCCGAACGCGGACGCGTATCTTACATCGTCCAGAGTGATGTTTTGTATTCCCTCTGTGTGCACCTGCCCCGGATAGACATGCCTGCCGAACGCGAGCGAGGCCAGAATGCAGATTTTGCGGCAGGCGTCAAGGCCGGTTATGTCGTCCGAAGGGTCGCGTTCAGCATAGCCGATTTCCTGCGCCAAAGCCAGCGCCTTTTCAAAAGGCATGCCGTCCCTTATCATCTTGGTCAGCACGAAATTGGTGGTGCCGTTGAGAATTCCCGCAATCTCGCTCACCTGATTTGCGGCGAGGCACTGGTCAAGCGGGCGGATTATAGGGATTCCCCCGCCGACACTGGCTTCAAACAGGAAATTCAGCCCTTTTTCCCTTGCAATCGCGAGCAGCTCGCCCCCTTTTTCAGCGACCAGCTCCTTGTTCGAGGTAACCACGCTTTTCCCCGAAAGCAGGCAGCGGCGGACATAGTCGTAAGCGGGGTCAAGCCCGCCGATTGTCTCCACCACGATTTTGATTTCCGTATCGTTCAGGATTTCCTCAAAATTATCGGTAAACCGGTCAGCCAGCGGGCTGCCGGGAAACTTCCTGATATCGAGGATACGGCGGATTTCAATGGGCTGCCCGGCTTTTTTTGCGATTTTGTCCTTGTTTTTTTGCAGCACCTCGACAACGCCGGAGCCCACCACCCCGTATCCCATAACCGCAATCTGTACCATTGTATCGCCTTCTTTCCGTAGCATGTGAAATCAAGAATTCTGGGGGTTATCCAAGGTATTCCCATTCGCCGGACACACGGGTTACCTGCTCGACCCCCTGCGCGGCGTGCAGGTTCCTGATAAGCTGCCCGGCGGGGACGGTCAGCCGGTCAATCCTTGCGGAAATCGAGACCAGCGCCCTGCCCTTTAGCGGAATGTTCTGGTTTACGGTCAGGATGTTTGCGCCCGCATTTGCGAATTCCGAGAGCACCCCCGACAAAACGCCGGGCTTGTCGCGCAGTTCCAGATACACAGTGATAATCCTGCCTATACCCCTCGATTCATAGGGGTACACGGCGTCCCTGTATTTGTAAAAGGCGCTGCGGGAAATCCCCGCGACCCGCGCCGCCTCGGCCGCGGTAGAGACCTTGCCCGAAGCCAGCAGTTCCTTTGCCTCCAGCACCTGTGAAAACACCTTCGGCAGCACCGAGGAATCCACAAGCAGCATACGGGATTGATTGCCGTCCTTCCGCACCCCGTCCACCTCCCGCGTACCCGTGTATTTGTGTGAAATACACTATACCACCCCGGCCGGAATACTTCAACAAATCAAATGTCCAAAAACCGCCGATTATTTAAAATAAGTCCAGTTTTCTCCGGTTTTCTTTGCAATGCTTTAAATATCTCGCGAAAGCGATTTTTTACGTTTTGCACTGTATTGCGTAAACCGGTTTGAGTTATTAGTCTATCCTGACAAACAAATTATTGGCGATTGGAGGGTTGTGAAAAAACAATGTTTTTTGCCGAAATATGAGAGGGTAATCACACAAACGGAATGTAGGGCTGTATGGAAGCGGGCGGGGATAAAAACCCGTCGCCGCGTCTGATTAGTCAACCGGAATACGGCCCGGCGCTGACGAATTTTAAATATCTGATTGCCAATGCCGCGATGATTTAATATAATAGTTTTAAGATAGCGAAGGGGGAAAGCCGGATGGACGAAAAGGACAGGGCGTACAAAGAGATAACCGAAAGACGGCTGCGCTTTTTAATAAACCTTCTGTATTTCGGTGTTGTGATAGCCATCTTTGTGATTGTGGCGAGATACCTGTTTTTGTGGATGCTGCCGTTCGTGATGGCGTTTGTGGTCGCGGCGGGACTGCAGAAACCGATTGGCTGGCTGGTCAGGAAAACCCGAATCAGCAAAAAGGTGTTTTCGGTAATCCTTGTGGTGCTGTTTGTGCTGCTGCTGGCCGGCGTGGTTGCGGTCATCGGCTGGCAGGTTGTGCTCAGCATTATCAATTTTGTCAAGGACAAAGACAACATCAGCATGATTGAAAAGTATATTAACAGCATATCGGGGACAACCAACAATTTTGTGTTAAGCATATCCAACATTATTTCAGAGGACGCCGCCTCGGCCCTGCAGGGCGCGATAAAAAGCGTATCCTCAAACCTGATTGAGTTTTTAAGCGGCTTTTTCGCGGACATCGCCGGCTCGGCGGCGGCGGCCACCACAAGGCTTCCCCTGCTGCTTGTGAGCTTTATAATCTGGGTTATCGCATCCATTTTCCTGACCATCGACTATCAAGCGGTAAAATCCTTCATTTTCCGGCAAATTCCGCAGCGGCACGCCGAAACCGTTATGATTATAAAAAACCTTTGCACCGACACCATTTTCAAGATTATCCGCGCCTACCTGCTGATGATGCTGATTACCTTTGCGGAGCTGAGCGTCAGCTTTTCGATACTGCGAATTCCTTACCCCTTCCTGCTTGGGGCCCTGATTGCAGTCGTGGACGTTCTCCCGGTGCTTGGGACCGGAACCGTGCTGATACCGTGGGCTTTGGTGAACCTGCTGATTGGCAATCCGAAAATGTTTATCGGGCTGGGGCTTACATATGTGGCTGTTACGGTTATCCGGAATATAATCGAGCCGCGGCTGATAAGCCATCAAATCGGGCTGAACCCACTGGTAACCCTGTTTTTTATGTTCCTCGGACTGCGGGCCGCCGGGATATTCGGAATGCTGCTTTTCCCGGTGATTGTGATGATAATAATTCAACTGCAAAACAGCGGCAGGATAAGATTGTGGAAATGACCCGCAGTTTTTTTGGGCGCGGCAGCTAAAAATTTGCTTTCAAAAACCGCCTTCCCGTTTTGGAAAGGCGGTTTTTGGTATGAGGCGCGATAGCCGGCATTGTTTTTCCGGCCCGCGGCACACGGCGGCCAGCCTTAAAAATCCGGCAGGGTCATGGTCTTCTGCAGGGCGGCCGGCTGTTTTTTTGGGTGTTCGGAACTGATTATCCTTATTGCCTTAAGCGTTTTCGCGGTGTAAAAAACAGGGAGCAGGAAGAACTTTGGAAATAATAACAGACAGGGCGCAAGCCGGCCCAGCCAGATAAGATAAAAATGAAACATATCAGCGATATTGCCGCGCATTTTTAAAGCGGCGGTTTTAAAAATCTTTTTATGATTAACGTCATCGTTCTCCAAGACAAGCAGAAACAGGGCGGGCAGCCTACGCAGCGAGATTATCGCAAGCACGAAAAGACCAGCTATCAGAAGAAAGGCCGATATGGCGTTGCCCATCATAATATAATAGTCATCTTTGGGGGTTAAACTGCTGCTTTGGCGGATTGCCCCGGTCATTCCGGACACAAACGCGGCGGGGGACAGGCAGGCTGAAATGTCCAAAAGCCGGCGCAGCGTCCCGGAAAACCGCCAGCGCAGCGCGCGGGAGTAACCGCTGCCGAAGTATTTAAACACCGTTGTAAAAGCCGGGCGTTCCCCGCGCGAGATTTTGTAATAGAATAAAGCCCGGCCGGCCAGAACCGGGGATATAGCGAGCCAGTCGGCGGCCAAAAAAAGCAGGGTGAGCAGAGGGTATGCCCATTTGCCGGCGGCTATGTCCGGCAGGCGCACCACCGTTTCGGCGCTCAAACCCAAAAGCCGCAAAACGGCAAGATAAAGCAGCAGGAGCAAAAGCCCTGCCGCAAAATGAACGAATTCCACCGCCGCGGCCGCTGTTCGCTGCCCGCGCAGCAGCTCCCGCGCCTGTCGCGTGATTTCCATTATGTGCGCCCCCGATTTTGACCGCGTTAAGCCGGATTAACCTTTCGGCCAATAGAATTATACCCCGGTCGGCCGTAAATATGCCGCGCGGCTAGCTCAAAAAAAGGGAGCGGAACAGGTCGGCGGCGTCCTGCTCGGTAAACCCTCCGGGGGTTCGTTTGAAGTTTTTCAGTCCCTTCCATCGGGGTATATAGTTTCCTATCTGCTGTTCGGTCATCTTTACGTTATGCGATACCAGCTTTTTCAGCGCGGCGTCAACCCTTTGCTTTCCGCCGCAAAGGGAGTAAAGCCGTTCGGCCCGCTCTTTTTGGCTGTGCCCGGCGTGCTCCAGAAACGCGGGAAGGAAGACCGCGCACGCCATTCCGTGGGGGATTGAATACTCCTCGGTCAGAATGTAGCCCAGAGGATGAGGGTGGGCGGTGCCGGTCGCGTTCAACACCATTCCCGCCCAAAGGGAGCCGTAGAACAGCCGGGTGCGAAGTTCGCTGTCCGGCAGTCCGTCGTTTTCAGCCAGCCACGTAAGCCCGTCCATAATCAAAGGCAGCGCCTTTTCGCAGAACGCGGTCGGCAAATCCCCGCAGGCGGGCGCGAACCAGCCCTCTACCGCGTGCGAAAAGGCGTCCAGCGCGGCCGCGATTGTCTGGTCGCGCGGGAGGGTATGGGTGTAGCCGGGGTCGGCGAAGACAAGGTCAGCATAGCAGTTTGAATGGGTTATGCTCTTTTTATGTCCGGTTTTGTCCATGGTCAGCACCGCGGTCGGGGTAACCTCGCTGCCCGTGCCGGCGGTGGTACCGATTAAAACCAGCGGCAGCGGGGCGCGCCTGAGTTCCCCGTTCATCAGCCCGTCGCCGTTTCTGTAGTTGTTGGTTGCAAGCCATGCCGCGGCTTTTGCCGCGTCCATCACCGAGCCGCCGCCCACCCCGATTATGAAATCGGAGCGGCACAGCTTCGCCGCGCAGGCCGCCGCCTGACACTGGGACAGCAGCGGGTTGGCGGATATTTCCGAGAAAACGGTATGGTTTATTCTGGCCTGCTTTAAAGCGCCGAGGACATCGTCCAGCGCTCCGCTCTTTTTTGCCGCGCTGCGGCTGGTCATAATCAGGCAGCGCCTGCCAAAGCCGCGCAAAAGGCCGCTGTATTTTCTGACACACCCCTCGCCGCTGATTACTCTGACCGGCATGAAGAAATTAAAATCCATTGTTTTCATCCTTTCGGGAGCGGTTTTGCCGTATTTGCTAATTTTCTGTACTTGTATTTTACCACAAAATAATATATTATTAAACGAGGTGCGTTGTAAAACCTTATAATTTTTTGTTTTTAACACGGTTAATCTGAAAGGGTCTGGTTTGATGAATGCAGTCAGGCGGATTTTACGTTTTGGTACCGGAGTCCGCACCCCTCATATAAAAAACACAGCGGAACGCGAAACAGCGGTAATGCCGCTGCCTGAACGGATAATAATCCCGATGTCCCAGCATGTCGGGGCGCCCTGCGTGCCCGTCGTCAAAGCCGGGGATACCGTCGAGGTCGGGCAGGTGGTTGGGGACAGCCAAAGCCCGATATCCGCTCCAATCCACAGCGGGGTGTCGGGCAGGGTGGTTTCGATAACCGAACTGACACTGCCCGGCGGGGTCAAAACCGCCGCGGTGGTGATAGAGCCGGACGGGGAGCAGCGGATTCACCCCGGAGTAAAACCCCAAAAAGTCGAGAGCTTTGACGATTTTATCAAAGCGGTGAGGGCTTCGGGGCTTGTCGGTCTGGGCGGAGCGGGTTTTCCGACCCATATAAAGCTCAACCCGCCCAACCTTAAGGATGCCGATACCCTGATAATAAACGCCGCCGAGTGCGAGCCGTACATAACATCCGATTACCGCGAGTGTATCGAAAATCCGGCGGATATAATGTCGGGAATTCAGGCGGTGATGAAATATCTTGATATAAAACACGCGATTATCGCAGTTGAAAGGGATAAACCGCGAGCGAAAGCCGTATTGTCTAAGCTTGCCGCGGAATACTCGGCCGCTGGGCGGGAGATTGAGGTAAAATCCCTGCCGGTGCGGTACCCGCAGGGGGCGGAGAAGGTGTTAATCTACTCCTGCACTGACAGGCGGNNGGGAAAACTGCCCGCCAATATAGGGTGCATTGTTTTGAACGTCGCCTCGGTTTCGTTTATCTCAAAATACCTTAAGACCGGCATGCCGCTTGTGGAAAGGCGGGTTACGGTGGACGGCTCGGCGGTCGCGAAACCCCAGAACGTGCGGGTGGTTATCGGCACTCCGATACGCGACGTCATCGAGTTTTGCGGCGGGGCAAAGGGCGAAATCCGCAAACTGCTGATGGGCGGGCCGATGATGGGGCTGGCGCTGATGGACGACCAGCTTCCGGTATTAAAACAGAATAACGCGATACTGGCTTTTCTTAATAATGATGTTCTTGCGGCGCGGCAGTCGGACTGTATCCGCTGCGGCAGGTGCGTCAGAGCCTGCCCGATGAACCTTCTCCCCCCGTCTATCGAGGCCGCGTACAGGACAGGGGATACCGAACGCCTTGAAAAGCTGAGCGTGATGAACTGCATGGAATGCGGCTGCTGCTCCTTTGTCTGCCCGGCGTCCCGCCAGCTTGTCCAGAGCATGCGGATGGCAAAGGGCGAATTTAGGAAAGCCGCGGCGGCAGAACGCGCAAAAGCCGGCGCGGGGCAAAAGGAAAAACCGGCAGCGGCAAATTCCCGTACCGAGGGGGGACTAAAGGATGGAGAATAAACTGGTTGTTTCGTCGTCCCCGCACCTGCACTGCGGGGTTAACACCCGCGAAATCATGCTGGACGTGCTGATTGCGCTTTCACCGGCGGCAGCGGCGTCGGCGCTGCTGTTCGGCTGGCGGGCGGCGGCGGTGATAATCGTGTGCGTGGCGTCCTGCATGGCGTCCGAATACATCAGCCGGATTGTGCTTAAAAAGCCGCAGACGGTGGGCGACCTTTCTGCGGTGGTTACCGGAGTGCTGCTCGCCTTCAACCTGCCGGCCACAATCCCGCTGTGGCAGGCGGCTATCGGAGGGGTCGTGGCGATTGTGGTCGTAAAGCAGATGTTCGGCGGGATAGGGCATAATTTTGTAAACCCCGCTCTGATAGGTCGGATTGTTCTGATGGCGAGTTTCCCCGAAGATATGAACAGGTGGGCGGCCCCGCTTCAGGGCAGCCTTGTGGTGGACGGGCTAACCTCGGCGACCCCGCTTGAAAGCCTTGAGCAGGGCGGGGAGCTGGCTTACAGCTACCAGCAGCTCTTGGTCGGGATAAGGCCGGGCTGCCTTGGGGAAACCTGTATAATCGCCCTGCTGCTCGGCGGGTTGTATCTTGTTGTCAGGCGGGTAATCTCGCCGTTAATCCCGGCGGTCTTTGTGGGCACCGTCTTTATTCTGACATGGCTGCTTGGGGAAAACCCGTTGGTGCATATTTTATCTGGCGGGCTTATGCTCGGCGCGGTCTTTATGGCGACCGATTACGCCACCTCCCCGATAAACCCTGCCGGAAAAGCGGTGTTTGCCGCCGGCTGCGGGCTGCTGACCGTGTTAATCCGGGTTTACGGCTCCCTGCCCGAAGGGGTATCCTTTGCAATCGTGATAATGAACGTGCTGGTGCCGCTGATTGAAAGGGCGACAAGGCCCCTTCCTTTCGGAGAGGAAAGGAGGCTCCCAAAATGGTTAAAAAGGTGATGGACAGGATAAAAAACAGCGGGGTAAATCTTAAGGAAGTCGCGGTGTCGGCGCTCACCCTCGCGGTTATTGCCGGTGCGATGACCGCGGCTTTGGCGCTGACAAACGCGGTTACAAAAGACAGGATTGAAAAAATCAATCGGCAGGCCCAGTCGGATTTGAGAAAGCAGGTTATAGACGCCGATACCTTTGAAGAAAAGCGGTTTACCGAAAACGGCGAAGAGGTTTCGTATTATGCCGCGAAAAAGGGAAATCAGCCGGTCGGCTTTGTCTTTACCGTATCCTCGACGGGCAAGAGCTCCGGGCTGGTGGTGATGACCGGCATTTCAACCGAAGGGAAGGTTACCGGGGTGGTTGTGGTCGAGGACAACGAGACCGCGGGTTTTGTGGATATGGTGAGGAAAGGCGGCCTGCTTGACAGGATAGCCGGATGGAGTTCGGATTTGAAGCTCAAGCTCGGCGAAAACATTGACGGGGTGTCGCAGGCCACCAAAACGGCCAAAGGCATTACCGACGGGGTCAACACCGCGATGGATTATTTCAACACCCATGTCAAAGGGGAGGTGGGCTGAAGATGACGGCCGCGGATTATAAAAAGACATTCATGAACGGGCTGTTAAAGGAAAATCCCATTCTGCGGCTTGTGTTGGGCACCTGCCCCACCCTCGCGATTACCACCGCGGCAATCAACGGGCTTGGTATGGGGGCCGCGACCACCTTCGTGCTGGTGTGCTCCAACATCGTGATATCGCTGCTGCGCCGGGTTATTCCGGACAAGGTGCGCCTGCCGGCCTTTATTGTGGTGATAGCCGGATTTACCACCATCGTCCAGATGCTGGTCAAGGCCTATCTGCCCGCAATCGACAACGCGCTGGGGATTTACCTGCCGCTTATCACCGTCAACTGCATTATACTGGGCAGGGCGGAGGCGTTCGCCAGCAGGAACAGCGTCGGGCTTTCGGCGATGGACGGGCTCGGAATGGGCGCCGGCTTTACCGCCGCGCTGACGCTGATGGGCGGTATCCGCGAACTGCTCGGCAACGGTACTCTGTTCGGGTTTCCGGAGGGCGGGGTTATCCCTCCGATAACGATTTTTGTGCTTCCGGCAGGCGGCTTTTTTGTTTTCGGAATGTTGATTTGGCTTACTGACAGACTGGCGGAGCGGCTGGACGCGAACGCTCCGAAGGATAAACCGGCCGGGTGCGCGGCCTGCCCGAATTCCGCGATTTGCCAGAGCGCGGTACCCGAAGGGCCCGCCGGCTCGGATAATCAGGAGATAAGGCTTGAGACATCAAGCGCCGGGAAAGGAGGCGGCCTATCATGAACAACACCGGTTTGTTTGCGATTTTGATAGGCGGGCTGCTTGTCAACAACTTTGTGCTGTCCCAGTTCCTTGGAATATGCCCGTTTTTGGGAGTGTCAAAAAAGCTGAGTCCGGCGGTCGGAATGTCGCTCGCGGTGATATTTGTCATGATGATATCGACCGCGGTAACATGGCCGGTATATACCTTTATCCTGGAGCCCGCGGGGCTTGGGTACCTTCAGACGGTGTCCTTCATCCTTGTGATTGCCGCGCTTGTCCAGCTTGTGGAGATAGTGCTTAAAAGATTTGTCAAGCCGCTTTACAGCTCGCTGGGGATTTACCTGCCGCTGATAACCACCAACTGCGCGGTGCTTGGGGTTACCATATTGAATATTGACAAGGAATACGGGTATCTGCAGTCGCTGGTCAACGCGCTGGGCGCGGGCTGCGGGTTTATGCTGGCGATGGTGATGTTCGCCGGCGTTCGGGAAAGGCTTGAGACCGCGGATATTCCGAAGGGGTTGAAGGGGCTGCCCGCGACTCTGGTCGCGGCGTCGCTGGTATCCATCACCTTTGTCGGGTTTCAGGGGCTTTTTGGACTGTAAATGGGAAAGGCAAGGTTCTTGTTATGGGTTCGATACTATTGGCGATAGGAATACTGACCGCGCTGGGGCTTGTTTTCGGCGTGGTGCTGGCTTTCGCGTCTGCGGCGTTGGCGGTGCCGGCGGATGAAAAGGCTCAAAAGCTGCGCGAGGCGCTGCCCGGCATAAACTGCGGGGCGTGCGGGTATTCCGGCTGCGACGGCTATGCCGAGGCTATGGCCGAAGGCTCGGCAAAGCCGGGGCTTTGCACTCCGGGAGGGGCGGAGGTCGCGGATTTGACGGCCTCAATCCTTGGGGTGGAAAGCGGCGGCGTCGAGAATAAGATTGCGACGGTTAAGTGCGGCGGGCGGAACGAATTTACAAACAGGAAGCTGGAATACAGGGGGCTTGCCACCTGCGCGGCGGCCGACCGTTTTTACGGCGGCGAGCCGGCGTGCCCTTACGGCTGTCTTGGTTACGGCGACTGCGCCGCGGTTTGCGATTACGGCGCGATTATCATTGAAGACGGGCTGGCGCGGATAGACCCGAAGCTCTGCCGGGGCTGTACCAAATGCGTGGCGGCCTGCCCAAAATCAATTATCGAGATGATACCCGCCGGCGCGCGCGGGGTGGTGCGCTGTTCCAGCACCGACAAGGGCGCGGAGGTGCGCAAGGCGTGCGGCGTCGGTTGTATCGGTTGCAAGAGATGTGAGAAGGCCTGCGAGTACGACGCGATTCACGTGTCGGATTTTCTGGCGAGGATTGACGTCCGAAAATGCGTCGGCTGCGGCGCCTGCGCCGATGTCTGCCCGGTCGACTGCATTGATATTTTCGGGTATCGGCCCAAAAAGCAGCAGAAAGCCGCAGCAAGGTGAATATAAAAAAACGCCGCAGGACGACTGCGGCGGCAG
>LFTH01000032.1 GCA_001513365.1 Clostridiales bacterium DTU033
CCTCTGTTTCGCGTCTGCCCCTGCCCCGCCTTTGCTGCGAGCGTTGACCAATCTTCTGCTTTCTTACCCCGCCGATTTCGTCCCGCACGCGGTTTGACGACTGCGCAAGGACGTCGAACTTTTCGTCATACTTGGTAATCAAAATGTTCTGCGGCATACGGGTATCTATCATCCGGCGCTCAATCTTAGGTTTGGCCTTCTCAGGCTGCTTTTGCTCCTGCGCCGCGGCCTTCTTGTCCGCCGCAGGCTCCTTGACAGCCGTTTTCGCAGCTTTCTTTTGTTTCGCGGCGGCCTCTGCCTCTTTTTTTTCGGCGCGCAGTTTTTCCTCGGCGGCCTTCTGTTCTTCCCTCTTGGCCTCGCCCTGTGCAAAGTACTCGTCAAAGCTCTCTACCTGGCTCTCCTGAGTGAAATAATCAAACAGCAGGTTGAGCTCATCTTCCTCAAGGTTTGACATGCTCTTCTTTTCGGAATTAAGGTGCTTTTGAAGAACGCTCAAGACCTCTTTGCTGGTCTTGCCAAAATCCTTGGCAACCTCATTGACACGATATTTTACTAGCATTATCAGATTTCCCCCTTCGAATCCCCTCATAGCCCAGGCACAGCCTGCGGGCGGTTTCTGCAAGCCCTTTTTCCTCGATTGCAAGCACTCCGACAGGCTTGGCAGA
>LFTH01000076.1 GCA_001513365.1 Clostridiales bacterium DTU033
AAAGAAAACAGGCATTTTCACCCGCGTGAAAATGCCTGTTTATCGACAGTCTGAAACCCGCTTAAACAGCGGGTTTTTTGATGTTATATAACGTTATCCTTCCTTACTGAGCGTCGCAGTCCAATATTGACATAGAGCCTATTTTTGTTTATCAGTATCAGGTTGATATTACACCTTGACAGACACTTAACGGCTTTAAACCGTGTGCCCTACCTTTTGCTTAAGCAGGTTCACAATCATCCGCGCGCATTTATATATGTCCCCGCCTCCCATTGTCAGTACCAAATCGCCTTCGGCCGCGTTTGCTGACACATAATCGGCTATCTGCTCAAATTCCGGCAGGAATACCGCGCCCCGTATCCGTTTTGCCAGCTGCTCGGACGAAACCCCCCATTTGTTGACCTCCCGCGATCCCATGATGTCGCTCAGCACTACCTTGTCCGCCGAGGACAGGGACTGGACAAATCCATCAAAATGCCGCACCGTTCTTGAGTAGGTGAACGGCTGGAACACCGCCCAGACCCTTTGATACCCCATGGCTTTTGCGGTGTTCAGGGTCGCGGCGATTTCAGTCGGGTGGTGCGCATAGTCATCCGCCACTGTAATACCCGCGAACGTGCCAAGAAACTCAAACCTTCTTCCAGCACCCCTGAAAGACTGCAGCCCCTGCGCTATCTGTTCGGCGGTCGCGCCGACAAAATGAGCGGCTACGGCCGCGGCCATGGAGTTTGAGATATTGTACTCGCCCGGAACTCCGAGCCTGACAGCCGAGAAAAACTCGCCCTTGTGATATAAGTCGTACTGCCCGAAAGAGCCGTTTGTAAATCGGATGTTCTCGGCATGCCAGTCGCTACCCCCGCAAATTCCGTAGGTAATCACTTTTTTGGTCGGAATACCTTTGGCCGCACGGAGGGCATTCTGGTCGTCGGCGTTGATGACGACCGCTTTTTCCGCCAGTCTGGCAAATTTGCGGAAAGACTCGATTACATTCTCAAGGCTCTTAAAATAATCAAGATGGTCGGCGTCAACGTTAAGGATAACCGAAACCGCGGGCTTCATCGATAAAAAGTGGTCCTGATACTCGCACGATTCGCATACCATGATGTCGCTGTTACCCGCCCTGCCGTTCGCGTTGATAAGCGGCAGCCTGCCCCCTATAAAGATGGTCGGGTCAAACCCGCCCATCAACAGGATTTGCGCCAGCATTGAGGTCGTGGTGGTTTTTCCGTGGGTACCGGCAACCCCGATGGTGTTTTTGTATTCGCGGGTTATCAACCCCAGCAGCCTGCCCCTTTCAATAACCGGAATACCGCTTTCTAAAGCCTTGACAAGCTCCGGGTTTTCGGGGTTTACCGCGGATGTGTAAACCACAAGCTCCGCTCCGCTGACGTTCTCTTCCTGATGTTTTAACACAACCGGTATTCCAAGCGAGCGCATGCGGCTGACATTGTCAGACTCGTTAATGTCGGAACCGGTGATAATATACCCCCTTGAATGCAGTATCTCGGCGAGCGGACTCATTCCCGACCCGCCAATGCCGACGAAATGTACCCGTTTTACCCCGCTTAATACATTCTCAAACATTTCTGCGTTACTGCTTTTCATACAAGTCAATCCCGTATTCTTTACCCTTTCAAAAAGGGTTATTTTATATACATCATTATAATGCTACAAAAATAAAAAATAAACATTTTTTTCTTCTTAATGTTATAATAGAAAAAACAAAACCGGATTGGGTGCAAAAAGATGGATATTCCGCAGGATGTGCAGCAGGTAATCAGAACAATTGAATCCGCCGGCTACACCGCATGGGCTGTGGGCGGCTGTGTCAGGGACAGCCTGCTTAACAAAAAGCCGAAAGACTACGACGTCGCATCTTCCTGCCCGCCCGAATACGTCTGCAGGCTGTTTAAAAAATGCGCCAAAACCGGCATAAAGTACGGCACAGTAACGGTAATTACCGATACCGTTCCGGTTGAAGTAACCGTGTACCGCCGCGAATCGGGATACAGCGACAGCCGGCACCCCGACAGCATTGCTTTTGCCGAGGACATCACAACCGATTTATCAAGGCGGGATTTCACAATTAACGCAATGGCATGGCACCCAGAGCGCGGATTGTGCGACCCGTTCGGGGGCAAGGACGATATTGAGAGCAGGGTTATCCGCGCAGTAGGCGACCCGAACGTCAGATTTGATGAAGACGCGCTTAGGGTGTTACGGTGTCTCAGACTTGCTTCGGGGCTTGATTTTGATGTCGAAAGCCGTACACTCGGCGCCGTTATTAAAAAAGCACCGGCGCTCGCGAATATAAGCGCGGAACGGGTAAGGGACGAACTGGTAAAGCTTATATCAGGCAGCCGGCCTGAACTCGCGGAGGTGGTCATTCAAGCCGGAGGGTTTTCGCACGTCGGGATTGAGAAAATATCAAACCCAAAACTGCTGCGCCGGCTGCCGCCCGCAAAGCCGGTCAGGATTGCGGGGCTTTTGTGGTGCTGTCTTGATGACCGCGCGAGGCAAACCATAAAAAAGACCTTATCCTCGCTGCGGGTGGACAACCGGACGATTTTTACGGTCTGCTCGCTTATATCCGAGATGACAAGGCCGCTTCCAAAAAACTCTGTCGAGCTGAAAAAACGGTTTTCACATCTGCCGCCGCATGAATGGGAAAACCTGCTGGCACTCCGCACCGTTTTGCTGAAAGAGGAAAACCGCTATTTAAATGAAATGCTGGCGCAGGCGGCGGCGGAGCCTTGGAACCGCTCGATGCTCGCGGTCAGCGGGCACGACCTTGCAAAGCTCGGTATAGAATGCCGCGATACGGGCAGGGTTTTGAAAAAACTGCTTGAAAAGGTGATTCGCGAGCCAGAGCTGAACGACCATGACACTTTAATGAATATCGCAGCTAAGCTCAAAAGCTGATTTTTCGCCCTGACTCAAAAAGTGTTTGAGTCCGGTGTACCTTTTTGCCTTTTTATCGTTAGCTACCATTTTTTCAATCGTACCCACACCGCCAACTATAATCAGCAGGGACTTTGCCCTTGTAACCGCGGTGTACAGCAGGTTCCTGTAACAAAGCAGCGGCGGGTTATTGAGCAGCGGCAGGATTACCGCGTCAAATTCGCTGCCCTGGCTCTTGTGGACGGTAACGGCGTATGCAAGCTCAAGCTCCTGCGCGTCTTCAAGGGTATATACCGCGACCCTGTCATCGTACCGCACGCTCAAAGTGCTGGCGCGTTTATTAATCTCCCGCAGTATCCCGATATCGCCGTTGAAGACGCCCTGCCCCAACTCGCCGTTATCTTTTTTCCATGAGATATCGTAGTTGTTTTTTATATGCATTACCCTGTCGTCAACACGAAACACTGTGCCTTCAATCACTATTTCGCGGCGGGTATCGGTGTGCGGGTTAATAAGCTGCTGAAGCCGTATATTCATTTCGCGGGTGCCTATCTCCCCCTTGCGGCTTGGGCAGATAACCTGAATACCGTCGCCCACCGTAAACCCGTATCTGGCGGGAATTCGGGAAAGGCAGAGCTCAAGCACCGTCTGCGCCACGTCCTGAACCGAGTCTTTTTGGATAAAAAAGAAATCCCCTTCCCTGTAATTCAGCACAGGCATTCTGCCGGCGACAATCCGGTGCGCGTTGCTGACTATGTTGCTCATCATTGCCTGACGGAACACCTCGGTAAGCTGGACAACCGGCAGTTTGCCCGATTCTATTAAATCATGCAGCACGCTGCCTGCCCCGACGGCGGGAAGTTGGTCCGAATCCCCGACCATAATCAGCCTGCAGCCGGTTTTCAGCGCCCGCAGCAGGCTTTCAAACAGCATCGAGTCCACCATTGAAAGCTCGTCCACAATAACGGCGTCGGCGTCAAGCGGGTTGTTTTCGTTGCGGTCAAATACCTGCGTTTCTTCATCGTCCCATTTGACTTCAAGCAGCCGGTGAATGGTCTTTGCCTCCCTGCCGGTAAGCTCGGAAATCCTCTTTGCCGCCCGCCCCGTAGGCGCGGCAATCGCAACCGTGTGCCCTATTTCCTCCAGCAGGGTGATAATCGCGCGAAGGGTGGTGGTCTTGCCGGTGCCCGGCCCCCCGGTCAAAATCAGTATCCCTTTTTCCAGCGCCTGCCTGATTGCGGCGCGCTGCTGCTTTGCGTATGATATTCCGAGCCGCTTTTCAATTGAGTTTATTCTCTCCTCTAAATTCTTGACACTTTCCGGAGGAAACTCCAGCATAGCGAAGATTTTTTCCGCGGAATACCGTTCGGCGTTGTAAACGCGGTTTAGAAATATAAACCTTCTGTTGTCCAAAAATTCCTCCCGCACCTTGAAGGAAAAAAACATATCGTCCAGCACTTTTTCCAACTTGTCCGGCCCCACTTCAAGCAGGACGGATGATACACTGATTAGCTTATCGGCGGGCAGGCAGGTGTGCCCGTTGCTCATATTATGCCTTAAAACATATATCAGCCCCGCTTCCAGACGAAGCGGGTCGTCCGGTGCAATGCCAAAATTCTGAGAGATTTTGTCGGTCCTTTCAAATCCGATGTGCAAACCGCTACTGCACAGAAGGTATGGGTTGCTTTTAATTTTTTCCAGTGTCGCGGACCCCCACTTTTTCCAGCAGCGCAGCCCCTCATTCGGAGTAAGCCCGTAACTGCCGAGGGTTATGATGACTTCCCGCAGCCCGAACTGTTTTGCGTATTCCTCGGCGATTTTCTTTGCGCGCGCCGGCGATATGCCTTTAATCTCTGTCAGTCTGTGGGGTTGATTTTCAATGATTTCAAGCGCCTTGTCCCCAAATTTCTCGACTATGCGCGCGGCGGTCGCCTCGCGCACCCCTTTGATAATTCCCGAAGACAGGTAACGCAAAATAGCATCTCCTCCGACAGGGAGATGCCTTTCAAAATACTCCGCCTTAAACTGGACGCCAAAATTCGGGTGTTCAACCCAGCGGCCGGACAGCGAAAGCATTTCGCCGGCAGCCACCAAAGGCAAAACCCCGACTACCTTGTGAAGCTCATTCTCGGTTTCCAGTTCCAGAACTGTCCAGCTACTTTCCTCGTTGCGATATACCACCCGAACAACGCTGCCCTTGAGAATTACGTCATTGTTGCCTTCCATACAGCGCACCCTTAACGACCCGTACTGTTATCATTCCTGTATCGATTATTATATCCGATATTCACTCTCATTGCAAACCAAAAGTAAAAACTGAGCTGTGTCAAATCATTCGTCCAACATCTAATGTCTAACATCTAAAGTCTAAATTTATAGCGACGTGAGCAGCTTTTCGCATTCTTTTGAGGTGCTGATATGTACGTTTTCAAAATCGCGGCAGATTTTTTCAGCAAGTTTTCTTGTATGCTCATCCATCCCAGTATCCAGCAGCAGTATCCGGCACTTAAAATCCGGCTTCCAGCGGCTGCGTGAAACGGCTGCCCTTACAATGTATTCCATGTTTTTGCAGCTTCCGCTTATCGGGAACACCAGCACCGAAGATACCCCGGTATCTGTCTGCAGCAACCGCAACGCAATCAGCCTTATCAATTCCACACAACCGTATAACGACAGCAGCAAAACCGCAACATAAAGAATATTTTCACCCATATTGCGCTCCCCTTCCGCTTTAACCTAAAACAGAATTCACCATCCGCAAACACCTTATCGCTCCATCCTATGCGGTTTAAGCGGGAGGGTGCAAAATTTTCCCGGTGTTTTGGCGCAATAACACCGGCAGCCATGACTAGAGCCGCCTGCGCGTAAAGTCCTTCTGCTTTACATATAACAAGCCCGCAGGGAAACCCCGCGGGCTTGTTATGCTGTTTAAACGCTGTCGAACGCCTGCTCCAAATCCCCGATTATATCGTCTATATGCTCGGTGCCGATTGAAAGCCGAATGGTATTCGGCTTTATCCCCTGTTCAAGCAGCTCCTCCTCGTTGAGCTGGGAGTGGGTAGTGCTGGCGGGGTGGATAACCAGCGATTTCACGTCGGCGACATTGGCGAGCAGTGAAAATAGCTTGAGTTTGTCGATAAACGCTTTTGCCCTGTCCGCGTCCCCCTTGATTTCAAAGGTAAAGATTGAGCCCGCGCCGTTTTTAAAGTATTTCCTGTAAAGCCGGTAATCAGGATGGCTCTCAAGGGACGGGTGGTTGACACGTTCAACCTTCGGGTGGCCAGACAGGTATTTAACCACCTTAAGCGCGTTGGATACGTGCCGTTCTACCCTCAACGACAGCGTCTCAAGCCCCTGCAAAAACAAAAACGAATGAAACGGGCTTAACGCCGCGCCGGTATCCCGAAGCAGGGTAACCCTGATTTTCACAATGTATGCTAGACTGCCCGCCGCTTCGGTCAGCACCACGCCGTGATAGCTTGGGTTGGGCTTGGCAAGGCCGGGGAATTTGCCGCTTGCTGCCCAGTCGAACTTGCCCGAATCCACAATTACCCCGCCTATGCAGGTGCCGTGCCCGCCGATGAACTTTGTCGCCGAGTGCACCACAATATCCGCTCCGTGCTCAATCGGGCGGAAAAGGTAAGGGGTCGCAAAGGTGTTGTCCACTATCAGCGGGATACCGTTTTTGTGGGCTATTTCTGCCACCGCCTCAATATCCACAATGGTTGAATTAGGGTTGCCGAGGGTCTCGATGAATATGGCCTTGGTGTTCGGCCTGATTGCGTTTTCAAAATTTCCGATTTCGCCGCCATCGACAAAAGTAGTGGCAATCCCGAACTCAGGCAGGGTGTGGGCAAATAGGTTGTATGTGCCGCCGTATATCCTCTTGTCCGAGACGATGTGGTCGCCGCTTGAGGCAATATTCTGCACCGCGTAGGTTATGGCGGCGGCTCCCGACGCTGTCGCAAGCGCCGCCGCGCCGCCCTCAAGCGCGGCAATCCGCTTTTCGAATACATCCGAAGTCGGGTTCATTATCCTTGTATATATGTTCCCGCTTTCTGTAAGCCCGAACCTGCGCGCCGCCTGCTCGGAATCTGCAAAAACGTAAGAGGTGGTCGCGTAAATCGGCACTGCCCGCGCGTCGGTCGCGGGGTCCGGTTTCTCCTGCCCGGCGTGTACCTGCAGGGTTTCAAATCTATACTCTTTGCTCATATAACGCAGTCCTTTCAAATAGTATTAATATCTACCCGACACAAAACCGCCAGCCGCGGCACATTCGCTCGTTCCAAATGCTTTTGTGTATCATCCCGCGAATCGCCAAACCCTCCATATTTCATACTTGTTTTGTAGGATTAACGCCTATACGTGTGCGGTCATTTGCCTTTACAGCAAACGCCGTACAATTTCACAGCAGGGTTATGAAAACATCGGAGTGGACAAATACCTCTCACCTGTGTCCGGCAGCACAACCACTATCGCTTTGCCTGAGTTTTCAGGTCTTTTCGCGACCTGAACAGCCGCCCACGCGGCGGCGCCGGAAGAGATGCCCACAAGAATTCCCTCGGTCTGCGCTATCATTTTTCCGGTTTTGAAGGCGTCTTCATTTTCAACGCAAATCACTTCGTTGTAAACCGCTGTGTTCAAAACTTCGGGGACAAAGCCGGCGCCTATCCCCTGTATTTTGTGGGGGCCGCTCCTCCCCTGCGACAATACCGGCGAGTCGGCAGGCTCAACGGCGACAATCCTGATGTCCGGTTTTTTCTCCTTAAGGTATTCGCCTGCGCCGGTTATGGTACCGCCGGTGCCAATACCGGCGACAAAAATATCAATCTTTCCGTCTGTCTGCTCCCAAATCTCCGGCCCGGTGGTCGCTTTGTGGACGGCGGGGTTAGCCGGATTGGTGAACTGGCTGGGTATAAAGGCGTTCGGGATGGTATTTGCAAGTTCATTGGCTTTCTCAATCGCACCTTTCATGCCCAACACCCCGTCAGTCAGCACCAGCTCCGCGTTGTATGCCTTAAGAAGGTTCCTGCGCTCAATACTCATGGTGTCCGGCATGGTGAGTATGATACGGTAGCCTTTGGACGCCGCCACCGCGGCGAGCCCTATCCCTGTGTTTCCGCTTGTCGGCTCGATTATCACCGAATCCTTTTTTAACAGGCCCTTTTGCTCGGCGTCCTCTATCATCGCCTTGGCTATCCTGTCCTTGACGCTCCCGGCGGGATTAAAGTATTCCAGTTTCGCGTAAATCCGCGCGTTCAAGCCGAACTTTTTTTCAACATTCGCAAGCTGAACCATCGGCGTATTCCCGACCAAATCGGTAAATCCTCTGCTTATCTTTGCCATAAACTCACGCCTTTCAATCATAGTATAATCATCGTGTATTGCCGGACTATAAACCTATAATCATATATTTTTAGTATGATTTACGTTATTATATTCCATGCCGGTCGGTTTGTCAACAAAAATTTTAAATACTGTAATCATATCCGTAGCCTTCCTTGCAGAAATCGAGCAAATCCTGCAGGGTAACCGAGTCCACGTATTCGTTTATCACTTGATGCAGGCCCTCCCAAAACCTGATTGTCGGGCAAGCGCCGCGCCTTTCGCAAAGTTTTGTGCCGCTTTCAAGGCAGGCGACCGGCGCGAGCTCGCCCTCAATTACCCTAAGGATTTCGCCGGCGGTGTATTCATCGGGATTTTTTGCAAGCATGTACCCCCCGCGAGGGCCGCGGCTGCTTAAAAGCAGCCCCGATTTGGTCAGGTTGGTTACGATTTGCTCAAGGTATTTGACGGAAATTCCCTGACGCTCAGAAATATCCTTAATCGAAACCCATTCTTCCCTGTCATGCATTGCTATTTCCACCATCATCCTTAGCGCATAGCGGCCTCTGGTCGATATTTTCATCACAACCACCTCTTCAAAATTCCATTGCCTCGCGGGATAAGTCTAAATTCCTCGCCCGTACCTGACTGCTAGAGGTTCTCTGCCCACCGGGCAGCCATTTCCGGCCAATTGCTGCAGCTTTCTTCGATATAGCCTGTTTCCTTTGTGGCCAGAGCCAGACCGTGGACGCCCTTTGGGAATATATGCATCTCAAGCGGGATATTGTGTTTTTTCATCTCCAAAGCGAACAACAGCGAATTCTCCACCGGCACCGCGGCATCGTCATAAGTGTGCCAGATAAATGCCGGAGGGGTATCCGAAGACACCTGCTTTTCAAGCGAAACCAATTCCAAATCCTGCTCAAACCTGTCCATAAGCAGGTTTTTAAAGGACCCCAGATGGGCGAACCTGCCCGAACTAATCACCGGATAAGAAAGGATTATCCCATTCGGCTTGATTTCCTGCCCGGAATACCCCAGCGGTCTTTTGATAAAATCGCGGTTCCAAAATACCCCCAGGCTCGCCGCAAGGTGCCCGCCCGCCGAAAAGCCGCACACCACGATTTTGTCGGGGTCGATATCCCATTCCCCGGCGTTTTCGCGAACCGTCGCGACAGCCTTTGCCAATTCCAGCAACGCGCCCGGAAACCTTACCTTCATTACCGAGTACCGCAGCACGAACGCCTGAAACCCCAGCGAATTGAAGCGCAGCGCCACCGGCTCGGCCTCGCGGTCGGAGGTCATCGAATATCCGCCGCCGGGGCATATGATGACGGCCGGCCTTGCTTTGTGATAATCCATTTCGGGAGAATGGTCAATTATATAGGTATACAGCTTGGGGCTCCCTTTACCATCAATCCCCGCCGCTTTATAATCCACTTTAATATCAATTATTTGGTGTATCATACCGCAACCCGCCTTTTTTCAATTATGTTACAACTCTTGCAAAACAATGTCAACACTATGAAGAATATCAGACACTACGCATTATTTTAAATTGAAGTCGGCTGTCCGGTGTGGTATAATAGGCTGGTGAAAGCCAGACCAATACAAAGGTAGTGTTTGTATTGAAAAATGTAAAAAAACAGGCTGACAGGAAAAAAGGCAGAGTCAAAATGACCGTTTTTACCCTTCTGACTGCAAGCCTTGCCGTTTTGGCCGCTTTTTTTGCTTTTAACACAGATATAATCGCCGAGTATTTCGGGTGCAACCCATGCGTTTCCGGCATTTCCCGCAACCCGCTGCAGTGGTGGAACTGGAACAGTATAAACCGCCCCGGCAATCCGTCGGAGAGCTTTGAAGACTATATCAGCGAAACAGTTTTCATCGGGGATTCAAGGACTGTCGGGCTAAGCCTGTACCGCTATATAAAACCTGAAAACGTTTACGCGAAAAACGGGCAGAACCATCAGGGAGCGCGCACCGAACACTTTGTGGATTTGGGCACGGGAAGGCTTCTGACCGTTTCCGAGGCGGTCGCGGTTACAAAACCAAAACGCATTATAGTGTCTTATGGGATAAACGGGGTCGCTTTTTTCGGGCGGGAGGCTTTTATCGAACAGTATTCCTATCTGATTGACGACTTGCAAAACGCTTCCCCCGACAGCCTGATTATAATACAGTCCATCCTTCCGGTTTCGGATTACTATCAAAAATATGTGGATACCAGAGTGAACAACGACACAATCGACTCATATAACCTTCTTCTCAAACAGCTTGCCGAAGAAAAAAACTGCGCTTTTTTGGATACTTCTAACCTGTTCAAGAATTCGTCCAACTGCCTTGCGGTTGAATACGACATTGGGGACGGAATCCATTTAAGCCGCTACGCCTATGAGGTTTTCCTGCAGCATCTCGACCAAAACCGGGTTTATTGAAATCCCACAGCTCCGCGCTGTTCCAAAAAATCTTAAAGCGAGTGTTGATATGAAGGTAGCAATAATCGGTACCCGCACTGCTCCCGCCAATATCGCCACAGCCATACTGCGGAGCCTGCCTGAAAACGTAACCGAGATAGTCAGCGGCGGGGCCGCCGGGGTGGATAAGGCGGCGGAAGAGGTGGCAGGCGTCCTCTCCCTTCCGGTAAGGCGCTTTCTGCCCGATTACCGGCGTTACGGCAGCCGAGCGTCGCTTTGCCGCAACATACAAATTGTGGAATACGCCGACAGGGTGATTGCTTTTTGGGATGGAAAATCCCGCGGGACAAGGCACTGCATTATCGAATGTATCAACCGCCGAAAACCTGTAAGGATTATCCGGATAAAATCCGACAAATAACCATAAAGGAATTGATATGCCCTTATGAGCCGTATAAAAAGAGAAGTTGAGGCAGCCATAAATCTGAGCCCTCTTACCTGCTACCGCATGCGCACCGGAAAATGCTCGCTGGACGTGGTTTTATCCCATTATCTACCCAAAGCCCCAAAAATCGATGCAAACGACCTGCTGTTCTGTCCCCGCCTCTACCAATCAATGCGCAGGCGCAGGCGTTTGAACAGTATAGCTGCGGCATTATTCAAATGCGGGCACCTTGAAGTGATTGCCAGACACCAGAAGGCGTGCATAGCGGGCAGGAAAGGGATTGCGCTCGCCGTCCGCCCGGCGGAGGACAGCGGCAGCAGTAAATGCCCCGTATGCGAAAGCCAGCTGACCTTTGATAATAACAGCGGCACCACCAGTTTTGTCCGTCTTAATATCTTTTACGAAAGCTTGGAATAGACAGGTTTAATCAGAATTCGGGGTAACTGCAAACAAAAGGCGGCTAACCCCCAACATGTATTTGTATAGTATAGATACGGCAGGCACAAAAGCGTACCTGCCGTATTTCTCATTTTAGCTCGGTTTTATCAGGGTATAATCCGGCGATTGTTTAAGTAGCCGCGCGCCGTATAGTATCAGACATACCCGGAGCTTTTTGCTTATCCTGACTTCCAAACCCGGCAGCTTTTTGTCTGTCCGGAGCATTCTTACAGCCGGACTTTTCCCTCGTCAATCAGGGATTGTGCGGCGAGCATTATGCCGATTTTCCCCGAATGGTAATTCAGGCCACCCTGCACAAAGGCCGCGAAAGGCTCGCGGACCGGCGCGTCCGCAGACATCTCGATGGACGAACCCATTGTAAAAGCTCCGGCGGCCATTATCACCTGATGGTCATAGCCGGGCATATCGGACGGCACCGGAGTTACAAACGAATCGACCGGAGCGCCGCTTTGTATCCCCCGGCAGAACGCGAGCAGGGCTTCTGGCGTACCCAGCTCGACCGCCTGAATTATGTCGGCGCGCTCCTCGTCGGGTCCCGGAGTTACGATAAACCCCAGTTTTTCAAACAGCGCCGAACAGAATACCGCTGTTTTCAATGCCTCGCCGACGACATGCGGCGCATTGAAAAGCCCGAAAAACAGCGAGCGGTTATGTCCGAGGGAGGCTCCGACATTCCTCCCCAGTCCGGGGGCTGTCATTCTGTTCGCGCACAGCTCAACAAGCTCCCGGCGGCCGCAGATATACCCGCCGTTTTCGGCAATTCCTCCGCCCGGATTTTTTATCAGCGACCCCGCCATTATGTCGGCCCCCACAGATACCGGCTCGTCAGCCTCGACAAATTCACCGTAACAGTTATCCACAAAAAGAATGGCGTCGGAGTCCGACTGCTTTACCGCGCCGGCAATCCTGCCGATTTGCGCAACCGACAGAGACGGCCTTAAGCTGTAGCCTCTGGAACGCTGGATATAGACCACCTTCGGTCTGTATTTTTCAATCCCCGCGAGTATCGCGGGAATGTCAGGCTGCCCGTTTTCGTCAAGCTCGACCTGCCTGTAATCAATCCCGAAATCCTTTAAAGAGCCGATGTCCTTATCCCCGTTTTGCCGCCCTAATACTTTGTTAAAAGTGTCGTACGGCGCGCCTGTAACCGACAAAAGGGTGTCCCCCGGGCGCAACAGGCCAAAAAGCGCAATTGTAATCGCATGGGTACCAGACACAATGCTGTGCCGCACAAGCGCGTCCTCTGCGCCCATACATTCCGCGAATACGGCGTCGAGGGTATCCCTGCCGCGGTCCCCGTATCCGTAACCGGTGGTCGGCGCAAAATGGCTTTCGCTGACGCGGTTGTTGATAAACGCCGACAGCACCTTCTGCTGGTTGTTTTCAGTCGTCCTGTCTATTTTTTCAAACTGTTCGGCGACAGATTTCTCGGCTGTCTCTGCCAAGGTTATCAGCTTTCTGTCAAATCTGAAAAACGGTTTTCCCATCGAAATTTGCCCAATTCCTTCCGATTTTGTCTGAATAATCACAGCCCCAACCTGTGTATAGTTATTTGCATTTACAGGTGTTGCCTTTTAAAACGGCTTTTCTTCCGCGTAATTGATGAAAAAAAGCCTTCCTGCTCAATCAATTTCAACTTCGGCGGCAAACAGGGGTATCAGTCTCTCAAGCAGTTTTAGCGTTTCTTCCAAATCCCCCTTTGAAATCATGCAGCTTGCCGAATGAAGGTACCTGCACGGCAACGATACCGCGGCCACCCTCACCCCGCATTTTGACAGGTGTATGGCGCCCGCGTCGTTGCCGCCGACAACCGCGCTTTTAACCTGCGCTTTGATATTTGTTGTTTTCGCGGCGTCCAGAATAATGTCAAACAGCTTTTTATCATACAGGGTGCGGTTATCCATAAAGGATATGACCGGGCCCTTGCCGATACGGCACACCTGCTTCTCCTTCGGTACCCCGGCAGTATCGGCGGCGGTTGTGGAATCCACCACAATAGCGATGTCCGGGTTTATGCCGTACGCGGCGGTCTTTGCGCCGCGCAGCCCGACCTCCTCCTGAACTGTAAAAGCCAGCGTTAAGTCGTATTCCGGCGTGGTTTCGGCAAGTTTGAGCAGCAGCGCGCACCCTGCCCTGTTGTCAAGCGCCCTCGCTTTAATCAGGCCGCCGATTTCCTTAAAACCGCTTTCAAATACCGCGACGTCCCCCGGCTCCGCTTTCTTGATTGCCTCTCCCCTGCTGTCGGCGCCGATGTCGATTAAGAGTTTGTCAAGCGGGACGGCGGAGTTCTTCTCGTCTTTTTCAAGCTGGTGGGTTGCCTTGCCGCCGATGACGCCCGGATGGCCGTTTACAATCACCCTCCGTCCGTACACCACCTGCTCATCAATCCCGCCGACGCTGGCAAACCGAAGGAACCCCTCGTCCGTAACGCCGGTGATGATGAAACCCACCTCGTCCATGTGGGCCGCGAGCAGAAGACTGCGCCGCGTCCTGCTCCTGCCCGTTACTTCGGCAATCACATTGCCGAGCGGGTCAACACGGGTTTTTATCTTTGCCGAGGATACCGACAGCTTTTCCAATATATACTCCCTTACTGCGCCCTCCCTGCCGGAAACCCCCGGCAGGCCGCAAAGCTCCTTTATCAAGTCAATCACAGCGCCGACACCCCCTCTTTAATAAAACAGGCAAGAAGCCGCGCCGCGCTTTCAATATCGCGTTTGTCCGCGACCTCGCATGGGGTGTGCATATACCGCAGCGGGACAGACAAAAGCGCGGTCCTCACGCCCGTGCGCGCGTCCGAAATGCTCTCGGCGTCGGTGCCGGTCACGCCGCCCATCACCTCGTGCTGGCAGGGGATTTGGTGTTTTTCTGCAATGATTTTTAATCGGCGGGTCATTTTCTCGTTCAAGGTGGGAGACCACCCTATCATGGCGCCCTTGCCCAGCTCCCCGCATTTTGCCGGCTCGGAATCCGGAGTGCGGGCAAAGCTGACATCTACCGCCACCGCATAATCGGGGTTGACCCGGTATGCCGATACTGCGGAGCCGCGGCAGCCCAACTCCTCCTGCACCGCGAACACCACAGCAATATCGCAATCAGGCTCAACCTTCTCTTTTTTCAGCAAATCAAGGCAATAGAGGATTGCAGCCACGCCCGCCCTGTTGTCAAGCGCCTTGCTGCTTATCCGGTTCTGGTTTAGCAGGGTGAAATTCGGGCAGAAGGAAACCCTGTCCCCTTTTTTTATGCAATTGCGCGCGGTTTTGGCGTCCATACCTACATCAATACCGATATCATTAATCTTTGGCAACTCGCCTTTTTTGTCTTTTTCCTTATCCCTGTCCGCCAAATGCGGCGGAGTGGAACAGAATACCCCGTAATATGGCCTGTCCCCGTGCACAATCACCTCGGCCGCGGGCAGCGCCCTCACGTCCACGCCACCGCAGGGCGCGGTATATACGAACCCGTCGTCATCTATATTAGTTACAATAAGCCCTATTTCGTCTATATGAGCCTCCAGCATCAAAACCGGCGCGCCTTCCCTGCCGGATTTGATGACCCCAATCACATTGCCCAAGGCGTCAAGCCGAACATCTTCACAGTACCTGTCAAGCATTTTCCCGGCCACATCGCAGGCCTGGCTTATTCCCCCGGCTCCCGACGCAGAACACAGTCGCTCAAGGCAAGAGATTATATCCATGGTCAACTTCCTTTAATTTGAAATTAATTATCCTTTGCTGTGAGTAAACCTGTTTTATAGTTTCATCACAAGCTGTTTAAAATGATTGCCCCGTTCCTCAAAATTCTCATACATATCAAAACTCGCACTCGCCGGCGACATGAAAACAATATCCCCGGCTTTGGCGATTTTTTTGGCTGTTATTACCGCTTCCTCCATATCCTTTACCCTGTCTATCGGTATATCCGAATACTTTTGTATCTCCTTCTTAATTGCGCCGGCAGTCTGGCCCATCAGGATAGCGCGCTTGACGGTGCGCGCCGCCGTCTGTCCGAGCGCATCATACGGTATGTGCTTGTCATACCCGCCGGCAATCAGAATAACCCTGCGGTCAAAGGAGTTCAGCCCCGCGATTGTCCTTGACGGGCTGGTGCCGATGGAATCGTTGTACCATTTCACCCCGTCAAGCTCCCTTACAAACTCGCAGCGGTGGGCAACTCCGCTGAAGCTGCGGGCATAATCCGCGATTGTTTTTTGGGGGACTTTGCCCCAAACCGCGGCAATCGCGGCAAGATAGTTTTCGATATTGTGCGTGCCGGGTATTCGTATTTCGCTGGCATGCAGCACCGGAGTGTCCACCCCGTCAAAAACCGCCGTCAAAAAACCGTCCGGCGTAAGCCACGCGCCGCGCTTTGGTCTTTCGCGGCGGGAAAAGGTCAAAAGCTCGCCTCTGACCAGACCGGAAAGGCTCTGCGTGTGCTGGTTGTCGGCGTTCAATACCGCCGTGCCGCCGGTATCCTGCCATATAATCAAATTCTTTTTTGCGTTGATATAATCCTGCATATCGGAGTGCCAGTCGAGATGGTTCGGCGAAATATTTGTGATTACGGCGACATCGGGGCTTTGCCTCATATCGCACAGCTGAAAGCTCGAAAGCTCAACCACGACCTTGTCGCCCGCGCCGATTTCCTGAATTATCGGCAGCAGCGGCCTGCCGATATTTCCTCCGAGATGTACCATATATCCCGCGGCCTCAAGCAGCCCGGCTATGATTGTGGTGGTTGTGGTCTTCCCGTCCGAGCCTGACACCGCGGTTATTTCGGCGGGGCACAGCTCAAAAAACAGCTCCATCTCCGAGGTTACCGGTATTCCTTTCCGGCGCGCCTGCTCAAGCTGAGGCTGGTTTGGGTTAAGACCCGGCGTCCTGATAATCAAATCCGCGCCCCGCTCAAGCAGAGCGTCAAGATACCCTTCGCCAAGGCAGAGTGAAACGCCCGCGCTTTCAAGCTCGTCCGCCGCAGCGCCCAGCGCCCGCCTGTCTTTTCTGTCATACCCCGTAACCACTGCGCCGTATTTCAAAAACTGCCTGACTACAGGTATGTTGTTGCGCCCCAGACCGCAGATTGCAACCCTTTTCCCCCGCAGCTGCGAAAAAAAACTCGATACTTTCGGATTAGCCAATACCCTCATCTTCCCCTTAAAGCATTAACGGATAACCGCACACGCATATTTTAAACTCAACCGATTATATTACAACCAGATATATATTATACTTGCGCCGCCGGCAATTATCAATCGTATTGTAAAATTAATCCGGCCGCCGCCGAAAAGCGCCTCTTTATTACACCTGAAATTTGCCGGTTTTTTGTGAACTATTACCAATGTTCTGTTAATAAATTATCACAAAAGTAGAAAAATAATTAAGGCATTGTAATAAAATGAATATAAAAGTATAATAAGGTATGAAAATTTTGGGCAGGGGATAAATGGATGATACTCCAAGTTATTTTTGCCGTCATAGCAGGCAAGATCAAAGGCTATCGCGTCGGACACGCCCTTACCCGAAAATCCTTTATTCCGTTTTACATTATCGAGCTAGTCCACATTTTTTTCCAGCTTAACGCGATTTTTGGCAACTATGCTTTTGTCCGGTATGCGCCGATACTGAAATCGGCAAGCCTTTATTCCATGCTGATACCGGTATCGGTTTACAAGCTTTACATACCGGCGCTTGCCGGCTCCGGCTTTATTGTGTTGGGCTCTATCCTCAACGAACTGGTTAAGCACGCAAACGGCGGTAAAATGCCGGTTTTCCCCACTCTCTCCCGCTTGACCGGTTATTTTAACGAGGGAGCGATTGCCAGCTCCAGCCTGCATGTTCTGGGCAATTCCGAAACCAAGCTGAAGTTTTTGTGCGATTATATTGATATTGGATACAGCGTTCTCAGCATCGGCGATTTGCTAATCCATTTCTTTACGTTCATTATATTCTTTTTTGTGATGAAAACTGTTACCAAACAAACTGACGGGGGAACAAAACTTGTTAACAATTCTTGAGTATGCGGTCTTATTTGTATTCTTTTATCTTTTTCAAAGCATGATTTATGTTTACAGCATACATCTGTTCAGCAATCATCCCGTCCGTTGGAAGCTTTATTTTATCTGCGCTTTTCTGTCTATGGTTGCCACGTACCTTGCCAGGCAGCTAACTTACGGCGTCCACACTCTGTACAGCCTGATGGCGTTAATCATACTTGTGGTCGTACTGCTTAGAATCCCGGCGCAAAAGGTTGTCAAAAGCGCCTTGCTGATAGCCCTTCTCACTCTGGTTTTTGAGCTGGTCATTTCCCTTGTCTGTATAGCCATCATCGGGAAAGACAGTTATACCGAATTCCTTAAAACAAACCGCGGAAAATCGGTAATCGGCATTCTTGTCAATCTGATGTTGGCGCTGTCTCTTGTCCCGGTTTACTTTTACAAGAAAAACAAGGCTCGCCGCGAAGGTGGAAATAATGGAAAAACTGGTTGAAAAGCTGGCTGACGCTATTACCGCGCCTCTCGGATACGACAGCGAACAGCGCGCGGTTGTCCAGTACGGGCTTTTCGCGGTTGTTCAGATTTTGGTTGTCGCGGCTATTATTTCAGTTTTCGGGATTGTGGCGGGCTGTATATGGGAATGTTGGATTTCTTATCTTTCAGTCGCCATTCTGCGCAAATCCACCGGGGGCGCCCACGCCAACACCAGCAACGAATGCCTTGTAATCAGCGTTCTGGTGATTTCGTTAATCGGGCTTATTTCGCGTTATTTCAGGCTGCTGCCGCACGCCTTATTAATTGGGCTTGTCATCTGCCCCGTACTTTTCCTTGTAAGCTGTCTGATAGTATATAAAAAAGCTCCTGTTGATTCCGAAAAAAAGCCGATAAAATCCGCGGAAAAAATAAGACGCTTAAGGCTTATCAGTTTGGTTACTCTGATTATCTATGCGCTGCTTGCCTTTCTTCTTTTTGCAGTTTCATTCAATAACCTGATATACCTGTCGCTTGCGGTCAGCCTGAACCTTTCGGTATTCTGGCAGTCGTTAACTCTGTTAATGGCCGTCAAAAACAAGACGGTTGTTGATAAAAATCTTAAGAAAGGAGAACAAACATGAAAAAGTACGTAAGGCCTGTATTGGCTGTCGTCGCGATGGTTTGCTCCTTTGTTGCAGCCACCATGGCGTCTTCCGCATGTCTGCTCTTTTACTATCAGCCGGAAGAGCCGAAGTCCCTGCAGGACTGATAGGTTAAGGGTTCTTAGGATATGGGCAGGCAATCTTATGATTTGTCTGCCCATATCCTGTCCCGTCCTGTATTGAACAAACGTCTAATCGCGGTTGGAACACTCTTTAAGGAAGATGGATATCAGGCATGAGTAATGAGTTTGAAAAACAAAAACAAGAACGAATACACCTGATGTTCTTTATATTAAGAATTCTAACACTGTTTTTCTGCGCTACGCCGGTTT
>LFTH01000025.1 GCA_001513365.1 Clostridiales bacterium DTU033
CATACGAAAATCAAGATGAGGCGGCACCTGTATGCTGTTTATATCAAAGGCTTTGTTTTGCTCTTTGTGTTTCTGCTCCTCGATATAAAGCCACAGATTTGTTATCGACACTTCGCCCTCGCGGATATCCGGTATCACCAGTCCGCCGTTTTCATACAGGATTTCTTCCGCTTTCTTGATATTTCCGAGATGAGCGTATGAATTCGCAAGATAGAATTTGAGCTTTCCGTCCTTTTGAAGCTTTTCATCCATTAAATTATACAGCTCAATTATCCCGTGGTAACGCTCGTTTTCATTCATTATCCTGAACATATCGCGCGCAAGAGATATATCTGACGGGTTGAGCCTGTGCGCTTGTATGATGTTCTCGATACTCGCCTCAAATTCACCTAAAGCGTACCGGCAGACAGCCAACCCGTAATACGCCCAGCACGAAGGCTCGATTTTAAGCGATTTACTGAAACTGTCGGCCGCCTGATGGTATTGCGCGTCGCCGGCCTGCATTACGCCTTTGTGATACCACGCATACCAGTTGCTGTCGTCCTCGCCGTGAGCCGAGCTTAACAGCTCATACCACCGCCTGCCAACCATGTATGACGCAGGCAGACGGCTCACGGGCGGGTTCGGAAGACTGCCCTGCCGAAGCAGGGAGAGCCAGTCTTTCTGCTGGTCCTGCACTTGACCAAAATCCAGATGTTCCGAAATCGGTTTTTGCCCCGACAATACCCGTCGCTCGTTCTCCAGCGCGCCAAATCCAGAACCGTATTGAAAGACCTCGCCTTTTTTGAATACATAGTCTTTCTTTGATGCAATCAGGTATTCCTCAAGCCAGTCTTCCCGTAACTTGCTGTCCAATTTGCTTTCAACTTCTCTGCGGGCCGTATCCCAGTCCCCGTGGACCGCCGACGGGTCGGCGGAGATTGCGCCGTATGCCTCCACCCATTCCCACGCCGACAGCGGCGGCATTGGGATACACTCGTACTGCGTCCTGCCGAGACCTGCCTGTATTTCGCAGTAGTTCCCTGCCTTGTCGGTAAGAAACCTCTGCCATGTCTGGCCGCCCTGCCCCTGTCCCCATACGAACAGCTTGCGGCCTTTAAGCCGCCTTGTGGACGTCTGCACAAGACCGTATCCGTCCCGGCCAACCGCCGCTATATACTTTCTATCTGTGTCGGGAATTTTATAAAAATAATCCATCGAACATTCGGTGTTCATCGGATACGAGACATCCTTCCCGCGGCGGTAGGGTATCGGGGTCTTGTCGATTACCGTCAGATAACTGTAATACGCACTGTCCGCAGGAACTATCACACGGGTGTGCTCGGTCTCCGGCGCCGCTATATTGCTCCACCAGTACATCGGTATGGTGCTGTCGTTTAAATTGACTATACGCATTCTGCATATCAGCATTTTCGATGTCTTCGGCAGACTGAAGTCCATCTGATATGTTACGTTCCGGATTCGCTCGTATTCGTACATGCGCAGTACCGGAGTACAGTCCCCGCTTTCCAACACCGCCGCGAACAGCGGCGAGCAGGTGAACGGCGTGTGGCCTATCATCCCGATATTCCATTCTACCCCGCCGCTGAACCACGCGTTACGCAGCGCCAGATTGCAAAAACGCACGCAGTCGTTTACATACAGCAGTTCCCTGCCTTCAACCTTGTCATAAAGCGACCAGAGCCTGCCTCCAAGCTCCGGCAGAAACACCGCTTTAAGATAATCGTTCTCAAGCACCACAGACCTGTACTTTTTTTCGGCAAGGGGGCGGTCGTACAAATCCTGCTGCGTGTACGGATAAATGCTCCTTATTTTCCCCATGTCAAAAAAGATTTCGTCGTCCTCGTCAAGACTTATGGTCTTCCGAGTCTGTACATTCAGTACCGGCAGTATGGACGGCAGAGGGCTCTCTCCGTTCAGGTCCGCGCTCCTGATTATCATTTCCTCGATTTTAAGTGTCGGTTCCATCTCTTCACC
>LFTH01000046.1 GCA_001513365.1 Clostridiales bacterium DTU033
GGCAGGGGTGCGTATATACTTAACTCAAAGGATTTGTGTATGATACGGCATATCCCGGAGCTAATAAATGCGGGGATAGACTCGTTTAAAATAGAGGGGAGAATGAAGAGCGTATTCTACGTGGCGTCCGCGGTCAAGGCTTACAGGGAGGCAATCGACAGATATTTTGAGGATTCGGACGGGTACAGGTTTGAGCAAAAATGGCTTGACTGGCTTTCCCGGCCCAGCCACAGGCCGTTCACAACCGGCTTTTATTTTTCGGAAGAGGAAAAACAGTATTACCAAAGCTCTGACAATATCCGCGGTTACGATATGGTGGGGATTGTCAAGGCTTACGACGGCAAAAACAATATCGCGGTTGCCGAACAAAGGAATAAGGTGTGCTGCGGGGATTGGGTTGAGGTGGTAACCCCGGAGGGGGACAACAAACTGGTTGAGATTGCCGACATGAGGGACCAAAACTCTCAGCCGCTGGACTGCGCGCCGTCGCCGCAGATGATTTTCACTTTCAAATGCGCCCAGCCGTTAAAGGAAGGGGATATCCTGATTAAAAAGGTGGATTGACCCCTTGGGCGGTTTTTCGGCCTTGTGCTTTTTAGGCAGATATGGTAATATTTTAATTACAGCTTTTAGGATGGGGGCGTTGGTTTGAAAATCTACGAGTCCGGCGAAAACTATCTTGAAACCATCCTGCTGCTTAGGAAAAAATCGGGGAACGTGCGCGCGGTGGATGTCGCGAATGAACTGAACTTCAGCAAACCCAGCGTCAGCAGGGCGCTTGGCATATTGAAAAACGCCGGACTGGTCGAGATTGAACCCAGCGGGAATATCCTGCTCACCCCGGACGGTGAAAAGAAAGCCGGAGCAATATACGAAAGGCACAGGCTTATCACCCGTTTTTTGATGATGACTCTGGACGTGCCGGAGGATATCGCTTCGGCTGACGCGTGCAGAATTGAGCATTTTATCAGCGCGGAGACTTTTGATAAAATCCGCAGATTTGTAGAAAAGCGTGAAGATTTACGGTAAGTCAGACGATAGATGTTAGACATTAAACGTTAGGCGCTTAAGACAGGCAGGCAGACACATGGTTTGTCCGTGCTTAAAAGTGTAAACGATCATTGACACTTGTACAAACCGGACACGGGCTTTGCGGCAAATGACTGTTGACAAAACCGAGTTTATGGTGTATAATCCGCCTGTAAAGCGTTTAGCTTTACAGGCGGCGCGCAAGTAGTTTTGGTGAGGGTGATTTGATGGCTAAAAATCTTGAAATCTCTCTGCTGTTCGATTTTTACGGGGATATGCTGACCGAAAAGCAGCAGAATATGATTCAGTACTATTATAACGAGGACCTCTCCCTTGCCGAAATTGCTGAGAATGAGGGGATTACCCGTCAGGGTGTCCGCGATTCCATCAAACGCGCCGAGACCCAGCTTGTCGAGATGGAAGAACGTTTGGAGTTTGCCCGCCGCTTTAACGAAATCAGGGCGGGCGTTGAAAGGATACGGCATGCAGCGCATGACATTAAAGAGTATAACAGCCGGATTGGATATTCAAATGAGATTGACGAAAAGGCTTCGTTAATTCTTGAGGTATCCCGCCGTTTATCCGAAATATGACACTCGCAAACCTGAAGGGGGATACCAGTGGCGTTTGAAGGTCTGTCAGAAAAACTCTCGGCCGCTTTTAAAAAGCTGCGCTCCAAAGGCAAGCTGACCGAAACGGATGTCAGGGAGGCCATGCGGGAAGTGCGGCTCGCGCTACTTGAGGCCGACGTCAACTATAAAGTGGCAAAGGATTTCACCGCCGCTGTCGCCGAGCGCGCAATCGGCTCCAAGGTTATGGAGAGCTTGACGCCGGCGCAGATGGTGATTAAAATTGTGAACGAGGAGCTTTGCTCGCTGATGGGCGGACAGGCTGCGCGCCTCGCCTCAGCAAGCCGCCCGCCCTGTATCGTGATGATGTGCGGGCTGCAGGGCTCCGGCAAGACCACACAGTCCGCAAAGCTCGCGAAGATGCTGAAATCCGAGGGGCACCGCCCCCTGCTCGCTGCCTGCGACGTTTACCGGCCTGCCGCAATCAAACAGCTTCAGGTTGTGGGCGAAAAAGCCGGGGTGCCTGTTTTTGAGATGGGCGCCGCAAATCCTGTTGAGATTGCGAAAAAGGCTGTCGCGCACGCGCGGGATTACGGGAACGACTATTTAATCCTCGATACCGCAGGCCGGCTGCATATTGATGAGCAGTTGATGGACGAGCTTAAAGACATCAAGTCCGCGGTCAACCCGCACGAGATATTGTTTGTTGTGGACGCGATGACCGGGCAGGACGCGGTTAACGCCGCGTCGGCGTTTAACGAAGCCCTCGGTATTGACGGGGTAATCCTCACAAAGCTGGACAGCGACACCCGCGGCGGCGCGGCGCTTTCAGTGCGCGCGGTTACCGGCAAGCCAATCAAGTTTGCCGGGATGGGCGAAAAGCTTGATGATTTTGAGGTGTTCCACCCCGAACGGATGGCGTCCAGAATTCTCGGCATGGGGGACGTGCTCTCCCTAATTGAAAAGGCCGAGCGGCAAATCGACTTAAAGCAGGCGGAAGAACTCGCCCGCAAAATGCAGGAGAACAAGTTTGATTTCAACGATATGCTGGAGCAGTTCCGCCAGATTGGCAAGATGGGGGATATCAAAGGGCTGCTTTCGATGGTGCCCGGTATCGGCCGCCAGATTAAGGATGTCGAGATTGACGAGCGGCAGATTGCGCGGGTCGAGGCGATAATCCTTTCGATGACTCCGCAGGAGCGTTCAAACCCCGATATCCTCAACCATTCCCGCAAGCGCAGGATTGCGGCCGGGTGCGGGATGAAGGTCGAGGATATCAACAGACTGGTAAAACAGCTTGAGTCTATGCGGAAAATGATGAAGCAGATGAAAGGATTAGGGAAAAAGGGAATGCGCGGAATGCCGCGTATCCCGTCAATGACGCCGCCGCCGTGGCGGCCCGGATTTTAGGATAGTTCGTTTTGGATTCTGCCAAGCAGGGTTTACATCTTGCTGGTTGAAAATAAAAAAATAAATACAATACAAGTAGTTTTTGGGGGTTAACTAATGGCTGTAAAAATTAGACTTCGCAGAATGGGCGCAAAGAAAAATCCGTTTTATCGAATTGTCGTTGCCGATTCCCGCTATCCGCGCGACGGACGCTTTATTGAGGAAATTGGCTATTATAATCCGCTGAAAGACCCTGTCGAAATTAAAATTGACGCAGAAAAGGTCAAAAAATGGATTGCGAACGGCGCTCAGCCCACCGATACCGTAAAGGCTTTGATTAAAAAAGCGGGTATCGAATAATTGGCTGTGTGCGCCTGTTTTTTGCAAGTTTTTTTAAGATGTTAACGTTCCGGTGCCTACTATGCTTTAGGAAAAGGAGGTTAATGATATGAACCAGTTGTTGGCATCAATCGCAAAAGGTCTTGTTGAAAATCCCGACTCAGTTGTAGTGGAGCAGGACGAGCCGACCGAGGACGGCACCATCGTATTTCATTTACATGTCGCACCAGAAGATATGGGCCGCGTAATCGGTAAACAGGGTCGTATAGCAAAAGCTATCCGCACGGTTATGCGTGCCGCCGCGTCTCGACGGGAAACCAAAGTGTCCGTGGAGATTGGCTGACATATCGGTTGGGGTTTTTGCGGAATAAAAAGCTGCCGCTGATGTGCGGCAGCTTTTTATCTTCCAAAATCGGCTGTCCGAAATCAAAACAGGCTGCGGGAATTTCAGTAATTGACAAAATGAACGATAAAGTACAATAAATTGCGCAAATTTAAAATCTGATAAAAAGAGGACAAGTTTGCAGTC
>LFTH01000012.1 GCA_001513365.1 Clostridiales bacterium DTU033
CCGGCGCTGCCGGTTTTTTGCTGTAAGGCTTAAAGCCTTTGCAGCGTGGTATAACTTTTGATACTACTCAAGCCCGAACCCTTTGTTAAACTTTTTCAGCTCGCGGCATGCAGGGTGCAAAGCTCATCATGGCGGCCGAAAGATTTGACAGGCGGCCGCCTATACAAAAATGATTGATTTAAGCCTCCATTCCATATTGTCCGCAAAAAAAACTTGTGCTATACTGTTACTCAAGTACGTATGAGTATAGAATATCAAAACAAGGAATGAAGGCTATGAATCAGGGGCATATCACATACGCAAAATTTATTAGGATAATCATACTCGCAGTGGTGTTCTTATCGCTGACCAGCCTGCTTTTTTTGGGATTTCGCGAAGACGAACATCTTGGCAGCGCGGGTCAGAAAATATTTTTTTCAATAGGATTGGGCTCCCTGCTTGCAGGGCTGGCCACCTACCTTCTGGCGGTTCAAACCGATGAAGCAACGCCGACACAGAAAAAACGGTGGTTCTTTCCTGTCATCTCCGGTTTGCTCGGCATGTTCTGTATGACGCTGGCTTATGCTTATTTAGGCGTATGGCCGCTCGGCGAACGCAGCGTAATGACTGTTGACATGCACCACCAATACGCGCCGTTGCTGGCACAACTGCGCGATATGATAATCAACGGCGGCAGCCCGTTTTACACCTTTGAGGTCGGGCTCGGCGCCAGCTTTATTCCTTTATTCGGGTATTATCTTGCCAGCCCATTCAACCTGCTGCTGGTGCTTTTCCCAAAATCCATGCTGAATGAGGGAATACTTGTTATCACTCTGCTTAAGAACGCGATAACGGCCGGGCTATTCGCCCTATGTGTGCAGTATATTTTCCGCAGGCGGGATTTGTCGGTTGTGATTGTATCCATCATGTATTCTATGATGATGTACCTGCTTGCGTATTCATGGAACATCATGTGGCTCGACTGCGTGATGGTACTGCCGCTGATAGTCATGGCGTTTGAAAGGCTTATGCGGACAGGCAAGTACCTTTTGTATATATTGTCGCTCGCCTATGCCTTATACAGCAACTATTACATCGCTTTCATGGTCTGCCTGTTCATGGTTTTGTATTTTATATGCTATTGCATAAAGCAAAAACACACTGTCGGCACGCTTGCCCGCAGTTTGGGGCGGTTTACAATTGGCTCGCTGCTCGCGGGCGGGCTGGTGATGTTTTTAATCGTGCCCGTCTATATTTCGCTTAAAGATACCTCGGCGGCCGGCGGCACCCTGCCCGAAATAACAAACAATTTTGCGGTGTTTGACCTTCTGGGCAGGCATTTATACAACACCACCCCGACAATAAGGTCCGGCAACCTGCCGAATATATACTGCGGGATACTTTCGGTAATCACCCTGCCTGTTTTCGCCACAACAAAAACAATCGGAATTCGCCGCAGGCTGGCTTACCTCGGTTTGCTCGCCGTGTTTGGCCTCAGTCTTGTAATCAACCAGATTGATTTGATTTGGCACGGCCTGCACGCGCCCAACGACCTTCCCTACCGTTTTTCATTCCTTTACTGCTTTGTGCTGCTGCTGATTGCCTATCAAACAATTATCAATCTCGACAAAATCAAGCCCAAACAGGCGCTGGGCAGCCTTGCCGGCGCCGCCGGCCTGATTGTATTAATCGAAAAATTCGGAGGGGACGACTACAATTTCTACACAATCTATGTCAGCCTGCTGCTTGCAGTAGTTTACGCGGCGGTCATCGGGCTTGCTTCTCTGCGGAAAATCGAGGCAAGGCCGGCTTATATATTGTTGCTGATTGCAGTGGTTGCTGAAATGGTCTTTAACGCCGGCTGGTCGTTTGCCACAATTCAGGCGAAGGAATACTTTACCGCGCGCTCGGATTATGTCGCAAACGACATCACAAAAGCCATTGACAAGGCGGCCAAGCGCACCGAAGAAATCGGCGACAGGGAAAGCGGCAGCGAATTCTACCGGATTGAGCTTCTCCCCCGCCGCACCACCGTGGATACCGCGTTGTTTGACTACCGCGGGATTACCGCGTTTGCCTCCAGCAGCCCGCAGAGGCTCGCGAAGTTCATGGGCTATATCGGATACGCGGTGAACGGGGTCAACAGCCATTTGTACAAAAGCTTTGTTCCGTTTACCGATTCCCTGCTGGGGATTAAATACGTAATGCTGGATTATTCAACCTCGGACAGCCTGTCGTCAGACCCCTACCTCGAATTCATCGAAAAAGTGGATTACAACGGCACGACATATTCGATTTACAGGAATAAAACCGCCCTTCCGCTGGGTTACCTGGTAGAGCCTTCAATCAAGGACTGGGTACCGTCCCAATACAACGCGTTTGCTTCGGTAGACACTCTGTATTCCAACCTTACGGGCGATTATTCCGAACTGTTTACGTTGGCTTCAGTCGACACCGGATACAACTCTGAAGATATCGCCAGCCTCACCGGCGGCGTGAGTTTTACAATCCGCCCCACAAACGATAATCAGGAGGCGGTCTTTGAGGCGACCATAACCAAATCCGGCCAAACCTTCGCGTTCATTGACTGCCGCGCCGCCAAAAACATCAGCTTGTCCACAACCGGCAACTCGTGGAACGTATCCGCGCATGAGCCGTATATTGTGAATACCGGCTATCTTTCACAGGGCTCTGTGGTTACTGTCAATATCAGGGCAGAGGATGTGTGTTCAGGCAACATTTATGTCGGCACTCTGGAACAGGATGTATTCAAAAACGCAGTTGAGCAGTTTGCGGCCCACCCGTTAATAGTCTCCTCTCACAGCGACACAAGGATTACGGGAACCATCAACGCGCCGAAAAACGGCGTAGTCTTTACATCTATTCCGTTTGACGGGGGATGGACTGTCAAAGTCGACGGGAAGAAGGTTGAGACTTTTGCGGCGGCAAACGCCATGCTGGCTTTTGACATCACTCCGGGCGGGCATGAGGTGGAATTGAGTTTTGCGACCAAAGGCCTGCCATTGGGGCTGGCGCTCAGCGTATCCTCACTTGTACTGCTGATACTGCTGCTTGCGTTTATCAGGAAATTTGTGGAACCGGACAACCCGGACGATAACGAGTTTGCCGCGCTTTCAAGACTGCTGCTGCCACAAAAAGCTGCTGTTCAGGACACATCCGCCCAAAGCGAACAGCAGTTTACAGAAGATACGTTCCAGCTTGATTTAGAGGGTTTCAACCACACTGCGGGCCAGAACACTCAAGACGGGGAGGAACAGGGATTTGATAACAGTTTTGATGCCGGTTTATAACGAAGGAAAGTACATCTACAACAATGTGATGAAGGTGGATTCCCTGCTCATCGAGAAAGGGATTGAACACCAGTTCCTGCTGGTGGACGACGGTTCCAACGATAACACTTGGGACGAGATGTGCCGGCTTGCCTCCGATTACCCGCACGTCTCGATTATCCGGCTGTCCCGCAATTTCGGCAAGGAATCCGCGCTGTGCGCCGGTCTTGAAAACGCCGCGGGGGACGCGGTGGTGATTATGGACTCGGATTTACAGCACCCGCCGGAGTATATCCCGGAAATGGTGCGGCTTTGGCGCGAGGAAGGCTACAACGTGGTCGAAGGTGTCAAGGAGGACCGCGGGAAGGAGTCCCTCGGCTCCAAACTCGCCGCGCTTTTGTTTTACAGAACATTCAGACGCACGACCGGGATTGATATTGGCGTGGCGTCCGATTTCAAGCTGATGGACAGGAGCGCAGTCGAGGCGTGGAAAAAACTCCCCGAAAGAAACATCTTTTTCCGCGGGCTGTCGGCGTGGGTTGGGTTCAAACGCTGCACACTGCCCTTTAAAGTCGCCCCGCGCGCCGGCGGCGATACAAAATGGACATTCAGCGCGCTTGTCAGGCTTGCGATAAACTCCATTACCGCCTACACCGCCGCACCGCTGTTTATCGTGTTCTGGCTTGGGGTTCTGATGGGTATCGGCGCGGTCATTCTCGGAATACAAACGCTGTATAATTATTTCGCCCACCAGTCGGTGCCCGGATTTTCAACCGTCATCCTGCTGCTGCTTTTTATCGGCAGCGCAATAATGATAAGCCTGAGCATAATCGGGCTTTACATCGCAAAAATCTACGACGAGGTGAAAGCCCGGCCGAGATACATCATCATGAGCAAAAAGGGAAATGCGTTTTTTGAGCAGTAACCTTCCCCCGCATGCTTAATGGTTTTATAAAACTGATGGCTTTTATTTAACAGCAAAAGGATTGAATTCCGCGGTTTGCGGAATTCAATCCTTTTTTGCTTTGACGCGTTGCTCACTCTTTCCACCGCTCGCTTTTCCAGTCGATGTATTCCAGCGCCCATGCGGTCAGCTCGCTGAAAGACGGGTGAATTACCATCGAACGGTTAATCGGGGTGTAACTGCCCAGCTGAGGGCAGATTTTGTTTTTCTCCCTCTTTATTGACGGTTCCTCGCACACAAATCTCGCGTTCATAAGGTACACAAACGGCTGCAGCAGGATTGCAGCATGAGGCCCGGCTATATGCACTCCGAGTATGGTTTTTTCTTGACCCACAATGATTTTGACAAACCCGTCGTCGGGCGAGTTTGGGCTAATTCCCATCGCGATACCGCCGGCAATTTGCGAATAATAGTTTTTGCCGACCCAGTATTTTTTGCCCAGTTTCTTCGCTTCCCTTTCGGTCAAGCCTACGTGGGCGACCTGCGGCCAGGTGAATACCGCCCACGGCACCGCGTTGTAACATGCCCCTCTCCTGTCCTGCTCTGAAAACAGGTTGTGTATCAGAACTTCCGCTTCATAATCTGCCTTGTGCCTGAACTGGTATTTTCCGTTTATATCCCCTATCGCGTACACATTTTTCTGAGTTGTTTCCAAAAACTCGTTTGTTATAATCCAGCCTTTTTCATCCGTTTGAATATCGGTGTTTTCAAGCCGCAGGGTATCGCTGTTGGACAATGTGCCGGCTGCGACAAAGATTTCCTCCGCTTCTACTGTCTCTTTCCTTCCGGTGAGCAGGTTTTGAACAGTCAGGGTTTTCTTGCCGCCGCTTTTTTCTGCGGACACCGCCTTGCAGTTTGTCATCACGGTTATCCCGTTGTTTTTAAAACTGTCCTCGACAAACTGGCTGATTTCCTCCTCTTCGGCCGGCAGGATTCGAGGCTGCATTTCAATAATCGTAACCTTTGTGCCGAACGCCGAAAAAATATGCGCAAACTCGGCGCCCACCGCGCCCGCGCCAAGAATTATAAGGCTGTCCCACGGCTTTTTGGGAAATTTCTCTCCAAAAAAGGTTTCGGATGTCAGATACCCCGTACTGTTAAGATTTTTAATCGGCGGGATAAATGAACGCGAACCGTTTGCCAGCACAAACACTCCGCCCCGAATTTCTTCTGAATACCCGCCGCTGTTCAGCCTCACCCGCATTTTGTCCTGTCTCTTATACACATCT
>LFTH01000132.1 GCA_001513365.1 Clostridiales bacterium DTU033
AGGAAAGACGCCGCCTTTGAAAAGCGGCGTCTTTCCAGAAAGTCTTTGAAAAAGAGGCAAGCAAAATACATTTACTTTACATAGATTCTAACCGGGTTTTACCTAATAGTCTATGCACTTTTTTCAATATTTTTACCACGCTAAAACAATAAAACGGGATTTTTTGCCCGGGAAAAACCCCCGGAGGATTTTCGGGTAGCTTACATTCTTTTAGATTTTCTCAAATTCAGACACAGGGAAGACTGCGCGGTGTGTCCAGCAATTGCCTGCCGGCGTACACCGCGCCGCTTTTTTTAATGAAATACCCCCATTTTACCAGCCTGATTTCGCCGTCTTCAATCTCAATGCAGGTGATACTGCGCGGGTGGACGCAACTGCCGTCGTTGAAATACGGGGGTTCCCCTTCGGACGGGAAAACCGGCCGGTGGGTATGCCCCGCTATCAGCATGCGATTTTTTTCTTCCACCCATTTTATCAGCTTTTTTTCTATGGTTATCCGCTTTTTGTAGTTTTTTGCCGCGCTGGTCGGGTCGCGCACTCCGATGGTTTCAAGCGGTTTCCAGAAGTACCGCACCAGAAAACGGGACAGCCTCCAGAAACAATAATTGAAACAATCCGCCTGATGTCCGTGGACCAGCAGGATTTCGGATTGGCTTTCGCGGTGCCGCAGCACCAGCGCCTCATGGAATTTTATCCCCGGGCACAGCGGCAGCATTCGGTTTTCGCGTGAGCAAAACCCCTTATCAAAGCATTTGGCTTTGCTTTTGCGCTTTTTCTCGATATCATGGTTGCCGTAAAGCAGGTGCAGGCGTTTTTTTCTGTAAAACCGCGAAAACAGCCGGTAAATATTGCGGTAATTGTCCATAATGCTTATAAGGCTCTTATTTTCCCACAGTTCCTCGCCGTCCCCAAGCTCAAAATAGGCGAACCCGTTTTCATAGTAATAATTGAGCGCGTGAAAATAAATGTTCTGGTTTTTCGCAAAATTGTCGGCCGCGCCGCCGTCCCCCCTGTGGCAGTCGCTGAACAGGACGATTTTGGATTTATTGCTGAACGGAATCCGGGGAGCGGTCTCAAAAAGCCTGCCAAGCCTTTTTCCTGTCGACATTGGCGTTTACCTTCTCCCCTTTGATTTTGTTAAGTGAGAAAAACAGCTCCCTCTGTTTGCCGAGGTTTATCGCCTGATTAAACAGTTTTTCGTCCTCCCGGCGCAGGGCGTTCATTTTTTCTACCATGGTGTTGTAGGGGCCGGTGATTTTCCGGTACAGCTCGCACAGCTCCCGGTTCCTTTTTTGGGTCATCGCGTCGGTTACTTTGTTGCGGGTCAGGGGCTGGGGGGTGTGGGGCTTGTCAAACTGCACCGCGACCGAAAGCCCCTTGACGCGGTATTGGTGCGGGCGGTACCCCGCTTTCTGCAAAGCCTGCAAAAAGGCGTCCCGCATTCCGATACTGTGAAAGGTAATCCTCGCGACCATCACAAGCTCTTCAGGCTCCGAAAACTCGCCCAGCACAAAACCGGTGAGCCACCAGTGCCTGCCCTGCCGGGTATATAGCGGACGGCCGTTTTTATACAGAGTGTGGTACATATCAATAAGCTCGCTGTCGGGCAGGCATTTGTAATGCCTGCCGTTCCAGTCGGGCAGGCTGTCTTCGCCGTCCTCGGAATAATAGACGCCGACCTCTCCGCCGGTGGTCATGCCGTACTGGCCCTTCCAGAACTCGATTAGCCAGCGCCTGCCCCCGTAATCGAAATAAATCGGCTCGCAATCTATAATCATGCTTAAAGCCGCCGCCGCTTCGTCGTAAAACCTGCAGTACCCGAAATCCCTCTGCCACGCGTTCAGCAGGGAATAAAAGATGTCCTGCGAACTGTCGTAGGCAAAGCCGGTGAATTCGATAGCCTTGTTCAGCTCCGGTATTGTGGAAAACAGCGGGACCGGACCGGGCGGGTGTTTTTTCCGCTTTCTTCTGAGCACCAGACCCAGCACGGTTACCGCAATGACCGATATGCCGATAAGCGCCCACGACCAGACGGGGCCGAGCCCGAACAGTTCAAATCTGCCAAATGACAAAGGCTTGTTCCTCCTTTCTCACACCATTGTATGCCGAAGGAGGAACAGCTGTTATAATTATTAAACCCGCCTGTCGCGCGGCATGGTTTTTTGCTTAATCCACCTGATGTCCTCGACCCCTATGCACCCGAACAAAAACAGCAAGCCCCCGTATATCAGGACAACCGCGGCCGAGAAAAGGATGATTGCGGGGATTGCAGGAAAGCCGGCCGCGGCGGGTATCTTCTGCAGGCAGGACGCCAGCGCCACCGGCGTCCCTGCCGCGAGCAGCGGCTTGAGGACCCAGTCCCCCCACCTGATACGCAGTCCGGTAACCTTGAGCAGACGGCGGACATTCAGGGACGAGGTCAGGATATTGCTAAAAATCATGATGAGCAGAAAGCCCTTTATCCCGTAAGCCGGCACTATCAGCACAATGGCCCCAATCCGCAGGATGGAATCCAGCATGCTGTATTTCAGCGAGCTTACCTGCTGGTCCAGGCCTTTCAGCAGCCCGTCAACCACGTTTTCAAGATACATGAAGGGCATAATCGGCGCTAAAACCCCGATTAAAAAGCCGACTTCCCTGCTGTGGTAGACCAGCATGCCGAGCTGCGGCGAATACATGAAAAACAGGCCGCTCAACGGTATGGACATCAGCAGGGTCAGGCGGATTGACTGGTTGACCGCCCGCTCGACTTTGGATTTCTGGCGTAAGACCGCGGCCTCCGAAATTTCAGGAATCAGCAGGGTGGACAGCGCGGAGAGGAAGGACGACGGGAAAAACAAAAGCGGCATAGCCATCCCCTTGAGCATTCCGAACTCGGAGAGCGCGCGCTCCCGCGAATTTGAAAACCTCGCAAGGCAGTTCGGGACCAGCAGGTTTTCGATGGTGCGCAGCGAGGTGTTGAGGTACCGCGACGCGGTTATCGGCACCGCAATCCTCAAAAGCCGGCGGAGTATCCGAGGCCTCGCCGGCGCCGCCCTTGACGGGACGGTGGGCAGTTTTCTCTGGCTCCTGAAATAATCTATTGCAAGATGCAGGCAGGACATGGTTTCCGCGAGGGTGTCGGCGAGCATCACCGCGGCGCACGCGTGGCTTATTCCCTTTGAAGCGAAGCGGTCGATTATCAGCAGGATTACCAGTATCCTTACCCCCTGCTCAAGCAGCTGCGCGTTGGTCGAGCTGGACACCTTGCGGCGGGCGATGAAAAAACCCCGCATGCACGCCGAGACACCCATAAAGGGCAGTCCCAGCGACAGCACTCTGAGCGCCGGGACCGCCCGCAAATCACCCAGTCCGTATAAGGCGATGGGTCTGGCAAACAGGGTGATGACCAGCGTCGAGGCCGCTCCAATAAACACGCTGACCGCCAGCGCCCTTTTCATTATCCGGCGGATACCCTTTCGGGTGCCCCCGGCCTCCTCCGCCACAAGCCGGGTTACTCCGACCGATATGCCGGACGTCGCGAAAGTGGTCGCGAGGACGTAAATTGAAAAAATCAGGTGGTAAAGCCCCATCCCCTCGGCGCCGATTTTGTTGGACAGGTATATGCGAAAAAACATTCCGACGGTGCGCAGCAGCAATGACGTGGCGGTAACAATAAAGACGTTTTTAAAAAATGTAAACCGTTTCAAATCGGCACTTCCCAGCTTTACAAATATGCATTATTCCACCAGCCCGTCGAACAAAGCCGAAAAATCGTGTTTTTCCCCGGCAAAGAGCGGCACCAAATCCACATGCAAGACCGAGGTTACCCCGCCATAAAGCGGTATTCCCGAATACTTAGCGGCGTAAAACCCGTTGGCAGAGACTTCGATGGTGTAGGGCGACAAATCCCCGCCGTTTGGGAATGACATCACCGGAGCGCAGCCGGTGCGGTCGGTGTATGTTACTTTTTTGTTTTTTCGACCGGTCCCGCCGCCGGTAACGGTTACACGCGCCCCACTTACGGGCTGCGGCGCGTGCCCGGTGGAGACCTTTACCTGCAGGTTGGCGGGCTTTTTGGCGCCGTGCCGCGACTTTGAGTCAAGCACCGACTTCTCATCATCCCGCACCTGCCGCAGCGCCGACGGGGCGGGCGGGCAGCCGCCGGATATGCTTTCATCCGCCTTTGCCGCCGGCGCCATAGCCGGCATGAAGGCCGACGGCGGGACGGGGGAGAGGTCATCGCCATCATCCAAAGCGGCCACTGAGACGGCGGTAGCGTCCGCCCCGTTCTGGCTGTCTGAAATCTCACTCTGGTTTTTTGCTGCGGATTTTTGGGGCGGCTCGGTTTTGGCGCCGTTTGCGGTCTGCCGCCCGTAGGCTTTCAGCAGTTCCTTTCTGTATTTTTCAATCAGGCTCTGAAGCTGGGGCGGGGTAAAGCTGTCCTGCAGCATTTAAAATCACCGGCCTTTCAATAAACAGAGGTTTTTGTACCATTTATATGACTTAAAAGGCCAAATAATGCCCGCCGCTTTTTTTATCTCCCGATGTATAACCGAAGGGCGGCAGGCAAAATTAAGATTGACAACCGCAGAAATCCGCGTATAATTAAGGGTGAGAAAACGCTAAAGACTATGACGGGAAGAGTAAACCCGATACGGCGGCACAGAGAGCCGGGGCAAGGTGCAAGCCCGGCGCGTCCGGTCGGGCGGAAGAACATCCCTGAGTCTCCATTCGAACGCGCGTTTTGCGTCAGTAGACATGGACGTCTGGCGGCACGTTACAGCCGCAAGCCATTGGTGAAAGAGTGGGTCGCAGCGCGGCCTATTTGGGTGGTACCGCGGAAGCATCGCCTTTCGTCCCAAGTTAAGGGATGGAAGGCTTTTTGTTTAGCTATTTTTTTAAAAAGCCGAAAAAGAAGGGATATGGATATAATGAAACGCACCGATTACTGCGGAGCCCTGCGCGAAAAGGATGTCGGGCGCGCCGTTACCGTAATGGGGTGGGCGCAGAACAAACGCGATATGGGCGGCGTGATATTCATCGACGTGCGGGACCGCGAGGGTACCCTGCAGGTTGTTTTTGACGCTGAAAAGCTTTCGGCGGAGGATTTCAAGGCCGCCGAAACCCTTAAACTCGAATCGGTGATTGGGGTTACCGGGGTTTTGAGAATGAGGGATAGGGAGACCCGCAACCCCCGGCTTGAAACCGGAACAGTCGAGCTTGCGGCGTCTGAGCTTGAAGTATTGTCCGAGGCCGAGACCCTGCCGTTTCAGCTTGAGGACGCCGACAGTGTTAGGGAGGAGCTTCGGCTGAAATACAGGTTTTTGGATATCCGCCGGCCAAAAATGTATAAAAACCTGCGTTTCCGCGCCGAGATTGTCAGGGCAGTCTGCGATTTCCTTGACAATCAGGGGTTTATTCAGGTCGAGACCCCGATGCTTACAAAAAGCACCCCCGAAGGCGCGCGCGACTACCTTGTGCCCAGCCGTGTGCACAAGGGCAAGTTCTACGCCCTGCCGCAGTCCCCGCAGATTTTCAAGCAGCTTCTGATGGTGGGTGGGATTGACAAATACTATCAGATAGCCCGCTGCTTTCGGGACGAGGATTTGCGGGCCGACCGCCAGCCCGAATTCACCCAGGTGGATTTGGAGATGTCTTTTGTGGACCAGGAGCAAATCCTTGAACTGCTTGAGCAGATGTTCAAATTCATTTTTGAGAAAAACATGGGCATTAAATTCGCCGGGCCGTTCCCGCGCCTCACATGGCGGCAGTGCATGGACACCTACGGCACCGACAAGCCCGATTTGCGGTTCGGCCTGCCGATTATTGATTTGACCGAACTGGCGCGCGGCTGCGGGTTTTCGGTTTTTCGCAAAGCCGTGGACAGCGGCGGGTTCGTCCGCGCAATCAATGTCAAGGGTTGTGAGGATTTCAGCCGCGGCACAATCGAGGAGTTGACCGCCAAAGCCCAGAGCTACGGCGCAAAGGGGATGGCGTGGATTGCCATAAAGGAGGACGGTTCCCCCTATTCAATCCTTACAAAATACTTCTCCAAAGAGGAGTTTGACCGCCTGCTCGCCGCGGTCGGGGCGCAGGCCGGGGATTTTATCCTGTTCTGTGCCGACAAATACGATATTGTCTGCCGCACTCTCGGAAACCTGCGGCTTGATATCGCGGATATGCTTGACCTGCGGAAAAAAGATGATTATAAATTCCTTATCGTAACCGATTTTCCGGAATTTGAGTATTCCGAGGAGGAGGGCAGGTACGTCCCGACCCACCACCCGTTTACAATGCCGTACCCGGAGGACATTCCCTACCTTTCGACAGACCCCGCGCGGGTACGGGCGCAGGCTTACGACGTGGTTTTGAACGGGTACGAGCTGGGCAGCGGGAGTATCCGTATCCACCGCCGCGAGATACAGCAGAAGATGTTTGAGGTTCTGGGCTTCAGCGAGGAAGAAGTCCATGAACGGTTCGGCTTTATGGTGAACGCGTTTCGGTACGGTACTCCGCCCCACGGCGGGTTTGCCTTCGGGCTTGACCGGCTTGCGATGCTAATGCTCGGCGAGGATTCCCTGCGCGAGGTAATCGCCTTCCCGAAAACCAAGGACGCGGGCTGCCCGCTGACCGGCGCGCCGGACGCGGTGGACAGGGAGCAGCTCGATATCCTCGGCTTAACGCAGGCTTTTGCCGTCGCCGCACCGGATACCGCCGGCAAGGGCGGGGAGGAGAAAATTGACATTGACATGCTCGCGGAACTCTCCAACCTGTATTTGACTGAGGACGAAAAAAGGGAATACACCGCCGAAATACAAAAGGCGCTTTCCTTTGCGGGCTCAATCCTCGGCGTTGACACTGCCGGCGTCCCCGAAACCACCCATGTTATACCGCAGAAAAACGTGCTGCGCGAGGATACCCCGCGGCAGAGCTTTTCAAGGGATGAACTGCTTAAAAGCGCCCCGCAGAAGCGGGACGGCTATATCTTCGTGCCGCAGGTCGTGGAATAGCCGCAGAGTCTGCAAAAATTGTGCTGAAAGGGATTGGTTTGATGAAAGAAGAAATCACCGCTAAAACCGTCAGCCAGTTAAGCCGGCTTTTAGCCAAAAAAGAGGTTTCGGCTGTCGAGACTGTAAGCGCATACATTCAAAAAATACAGGATTTGAACGGCAGTCTGGGCGCATATATCACCGTTACCGAAAAGGCCGCGCTAAAGCAGGCGGAGGAAGTGGACAGACTCCGCGCCAAGGGCGAGAGCCTGCCGCTGCTCGCCGGTATTCCGGTCGGTCTAAAGGACAACATCTGCACAAAAGGAACCCCCACCACCTGCGCATCCAGAATGCTTGAGGGTTTTGTCCCGCCTTACAACGCGTTTGTGGTGGATTTGCTGGAAAGCCAGATGGCGGTAATGCTCGGCAAGCTGAATATGGACGAGTTTGCGATGGGCTCGTCAAACGAGACCTCGTATTTCGGGCCGGTCAGAAATCCGGTTGACACAGAGAGGGTGCCCGGCGGGAGTTCAGGGGGCTGTACCGCGGCAGTGGCCGCGGGATTGGCCGCGTTCGCGCTGGGCTCCGACACCGCCGGCTCAATCCGCCAGCCGGCAGCCTTCTGCGGTGTGGTCGGGCTGAAGCCGACGTACGGCGCAGTATCAAGGCGCGGGCTGGTCGCGCTGGCCTCCTCGCTGGACCAGATAGGCCCGATTACAAAGGACGTCGGTGATTCGGCGTTGGTTTTTGAGGCAATCGCAAAACACGACGAGCAGGACGCCACGTCGGTGCGGCGGGAGTACCCTCCGCTTGCTAAAATCCTTGAAAAAGGCGCGGAGGGGCTGCGGATTGGGCTGCCGAAGGAGCTGTTCTCGGATATAATCTCAGGCGAGGTCAAGACCGCGGTCAAGGCCGCCGCGGAAAGGCTTGAAGCTCTGGGAGCAAAGCTTGATGAAGTCTCCCTGCCCCTGCTGAAAGCCGCGCACTCCGCCTGTTTTGTAATATCCGCGGCCGAAGCTTCCTCAAACATGGGGAAATTTGACGGGATAAAATACGGGTACCGCGCCAAAGACTGCGGCAGTATCGACGAGATATACAAATTCTCGCGCAGCCAGGGGTTCGGGCGCGGGGTGAAACGGCGGATACTGCTCGGCAACCTGTTTTTATCCGCCGGGCATTACCAGAAATACTACTCAAACGCCCTTAAAATCCGTACCTTAATCCGCCGGGATTTTGAAAATGTGTTTGAAAAATTCGATTTAATCCTGACCCCGACCACGCCGACCACCGCATACAAGCTCGGCGAAAAGCGGGGCGACCCGCTTGAGATTTACATGGGCGACATCTGCACCGCGGCGGCGAATATGGCGGGGCTTCCCGCGCTGTCATTGCCCTGCGGGGCGGATTTAAGCGGGCTGCCGGTCGGAATGCAGCTTATCGGAAACGCCTTTGACGAACCGCTGATTTACCGGGCGGCGTACGCTTATGAGCAGAGCGCAAAGACTGCCCGGAGAAAGGACGATTAAAATGGTATCTCAGAACGTGCTGCAAAAATATGAGATGGTAATCGGCCTTGAAGTTCATGTCGAGCTTAAAACCAGAACAAAAATATTCTGCAGTTGTCCGACCGATTTCGGCGCCGAGCCCAACACCCAGTGCTGCCCAATCTGCGCCGGACTGCCCGGCGCCCTTCCGGTGCTCAACCGCCAAGCGTTGTACTACGCGATTAAAGCGGGGCTTGCAACCAACTGCAAAATCGCCTCAACAACAAAACAGCACCGCAAGCATTATTTCTACCCCGATTTGCCGAACGCTTACCAGATTTCCCAGTACGACAAGCCGCTTTGCGAAAACGGGTACCTCGACATCGAAACCGGCAAGGGCACAAAGCGTATCGGTATCACCCGCATACACATCGAGGAAGACGCCGGCAAGCTGGTTCATCTCGAAGGGGAGGGCACATTGATTGACTGCAACCGCGGCGGGGTGCCTCTGATTGAGATAGTCTCCGAGCCCGATATCCGCTCGGCCGAGGAAGCCAAAGCGTATCTGCAGAAACTGCGGGCGGTGATAATGTATACCGGGATTTCGGACTGCAAGATGAACGAGGGCTCCTTCCGCTGCGACGTCAACATCTCGGTGCGCAAAAAAGGCGAAAAAGGACTTGGCGTCCGCGCCGAAATCAAAAACATCAACAGCTTTCTGTTTGTGGTCAGGGCGATTGAATACGAGTTCGCCCGTCAGGTCGAGGCGATTGAAGCCGGCGAGACCCTTGTTCAGGAAACCCGCCGCTTTGACTCCGCCACCGGTAAAACCTATTCAATGCGCACCAAGGAAAACGCGACCGACTACCGGTACATGCCAAACCCCGATTTGCCGGTGATTGAAGTAACCGGGGAGCTGCTTGACAGGCTGAAATCCGAAATCCCCATGCTGCCCGACCAGCGCAAGAAAAAATATACGGAGGAATACGGGCTGACCCCGTACGCCGCCGAACAAATCACCGTCCAGCGCGAAACCGCCGATTATTTTGAAAAAGCGGCGGCGCTCACCGATTATCCGGTATTGGTCGCGAACATGATTTTGACCGATATCGCGCGGCTGCAGCAGCCCGACCAAACCGACATCCCGATTTTGCCCGTCCACCTTGCCGCAATCGCGCAGATGGCGGGGGAGGGCAGAATAAACAGCAGGACCGGCCGCATACTGGTGCAGGAGCTGTGGGAGAACGACACCGACCCGGAGAAGCTGGTGGAGGAAAAAGGGCTTGAACAAATCAGTGATATAAACATCCTGTCAGGCTACGCCAAAGAGGTTATAGCCGAAAACCCAAAAACAGTGTCCGACTACCTGTCCGGCAAAGCCGCGGCGTTTCAGGCGCTTGTCGGGCAGGTTATGAAAAAAACCGGCGGCCGCGGCAACCCGGTAATAATTCAGGAAATATTAAAACGGTTAATTCACAAGAAGGAATGACAAAAAGGGGCTGACACACAATTGTAAGCTGTGCGTCAGCCCTTTATCAAATTCAAGGTGCTGCTCTTTTGCCGCGTTTTACTGCTGTTTTGGCGGTTTCATGGTCAGTGAAATCCTGCTCCTTGGGACGTCCACATTCATAACCCAGACCGTTACAATATCCCCTACCTTGACCGCCTCGGAGGGGTGGCGGATGAAGCTGCTCGAAATCTGCGAAATATGAACCAGCCCGTCCTGATGGACCCCGATATCCACAAAAGCCCCGAAATCGGTTACGTTCCTGACCGTTCCGGCAAGCTCCATTCCGGGTTTTAAATCCTCGATACTCATGACGTCGGTCCGTAGCATCGGCGCAGGCAGCTCGTCGCGGGGGTCCCGCCCGGGCCGGGTCAGCTCGGATATTATATCCAAAAGGGTGGGCTCGCCGATATTTAGCTGTTCCGCGAGCCGGGCAATCCCCATCTCTTCGGCTTTTTGGGGCAGGGAGGACACTTTTTTGTTTTTTACGTCCTCGGCTGAAAAGCCGCAAAGGGACAGCAGCTTTCTTGCCGCGTCGTAGCTTTCGGGGTGGACGGCGGTGTTGTCCAGCACGTCCTCGCTTTCGGGGACGCGAAGAAAACCCGCGCACTGTTCAAAGGTTTTGGGGCCGAGTTTGGGCACTTTGATCAGTTCAAAACGGGATTTGAACGCGCCGTTTTGCTCGCGGTAGCTGACTATATTTTTTGCGACCGACGCGGACAGCCCCGAAACCCGCGCAAGCAGCGGCGCCGAGGCGGTGTTCAAATCCACCCCGACAAGGTTTACGCAGCTTTCCACAACCCCGTCGAGCGCCTCGGACAGCCGTTTTTGCGGCATGTCGTGCTGGTACTGTCCCACCCCGATTGCTTTCGGCTCTATTTTCACAAGCTCCGCGAGCGGGTCCTGCAGTCTCCTCGCGATTGAGACGGCCGAGCGCAGGGATACGTCAAACTCCGGAAATTCAAGCGCCGCAAGCTCTGACGCCGAGTAAACCGAAGCCCCCGCCTCGCTGACCACCATATAGGACAGCCCCATATCAAGCTCGCGTATCAGCCCGGCGACAAACACCTCGGTCTCGCGCGAGGCGGTGCCGTTGCCGATTGCGATAACCTGCACGCGGTGATTTTTTATCATGGCTGTAACAATCTGTTTGGACTGCTCAATCTTTGAATGCGGCGGGACGGGGTAAATCACTCCGGTGTCCAGCACCTTGCCGGTTTGGTCCACCACAGCCAGCTTGCAGCCTGTCCTGTAACCGGGGTCAATCCCCAGAACAACCCTGCCGCGCAACGGCGGCTGCAGCAGCAGGTGGCGGAGGTTCAGGGCAAACACCTTGATGGCGTCCTCGCTCGCCCTGTCGGTGATTTCGCTCCGTATTTCCCTTTCAATCGACGGGAAAATCAGCCGGTCATAAGCGTCCGCGGCGGCTGCCCGCACTGTTTCGGTACAGGGCGAGCCTTCCCTGACATGGGCCGAGCACGCGATACCGACGCCCCTTTCCCTGTCAAAGGCAACCTGCACTTTAAGGAATTCCTCCCGCTCGCCGCGGTTGATTGCCAGCACCTGATGGTTGGCGGTGCGTTTCAGCGGCCGGTGGAAATCGCTGTAAAGCTGGTAAACGCCGGTATCCTCCTGCGCCGCTTTTGATACAAGCTCCCCGTTTTCCATGCAGACAGCCCGAAGACGCCGGCGTATGCCGGGGTCGTCCGAAATCATCTCGGCGATAATATCCTGAGCGCCCTGCAGCGCTTCTTCCGCGCTATTTACCCCTTTTTCCGGGTCAATATAAGCCGCTGCCAGCTCAAGCGGCGGGGGGCTGTCCGGCTTTTGCTGATAAATCAAGTCTGCGAGCGGCTGCAGCCCCTTTTCCTTTGCGATTGAGGCGCGGGTTTTCCGCTTTGGCCTGAACGGCCGGTAAATATCCTCGATTTCGGCAAGTGTTTCCGCCGCGTCAAGCGAAGCCGATATCTCGTCGGTCAGCGCGCCCTGTTCGCTGATTGCGGCGCGCACCTTCTCACGCTGTTCGTCCAGATTGCGAAGGTACTTAAGCCTGTCGGTCAGCGCGCGGAGCGACTGGTCGTCAAGCGAGCCGGTAACCTCCTTGCGGTATCTCGCGATAAACGGGATGGTGTTCCCGTCGTCAATCAGCCTGATTGCCGCCTCAACCTGCCAGAGCTTAAGACTTAATTCCTGCGCCAAAACCGCGGGTATATTCATCTTTGCGACTTCCTTCCACAGCGAAAATGCCGGTTTTTAGTATATCACACCCAAAACCGCCGGGCAACAGCGGTTTTTTGCTTTATTGCAAAACATTTGTTTGATTTTTTTGAAAAACCCCTTGCAATAATTTCAATAGTGTGTATAATAAAACTTAAGAGAACAGTTGTTCGGAACATCTGTTCTGGAAAGAGAGGAGAAAAGCTGATGTTGATGAGTCTGTTGAGCATTGTATTAATGGTCGTTACGGCTTTATATATGCTGAGTAAGGCGCATTTCGCCAAAACCCGGCGGATGGCTTTTATCCCGCTTGGGTGCGCCGCAGTTGAGATGTTGGCGGCGGGTATGCTGACGGCCGGACTGTTTCCGGTTTTGACCGCCGTTTTAATTTTGCTGCGCGCGGTAATTCTGGTCTGCTGCTGGTTTGCACTGCGGCAGGATTTTCTGGCGCATGCCCGCCGAAGGCAGAGGGAGGCCGCCAGAAATTTATCGCCCGCCCGGTGCAATCCGGTCTGCGGCCGCTGCGCGTGATTTAGGGGCAGGGAAAAACGTGAAGTACATTTGATAAGCCGATAATAAACGGGGCTGGCGCACAATCAAAGTTACGTGCCAGCCCCGTTTATGTGCTTAAATGCCATGCGAGCCTGTCATTTCCGCCTTAAGGCCGATTTTCTTCTGATTCCAAACAGCGCGCACAGGATACCCGCAGCCACCGCAAGCACTATGCCGAAAACCCGCAGGGATTTCCCCGCCCTTCGCAAAGCCGCGGCGGTTCTGCCTGCCCCGCCCTGTTTTTGCGGTTTTGGCTGACTGGTTTTCACTTCTGCCGTTTCAGGCTGAACCCCGCAGAACCTTTGCAGTCCGGCTTGGATTAAAGCCCGCGCTTTCTCCGCCGCGCGCTTAATTAGCCGTGTCATTGCCTGCCCCCCCTTACTGGTTTGTACGCCACCCGCAGGTGCGACCCTGCATGGAATGTGGAACGCCGGATTTTCCCGATACCACATTCTACGCGCGCCCGTTTAAGGAGGTTCAAAAAGATTTATAAACTTTTTGCCGGAGGTTAATCGTAAATATCCTTGTCGTTTGTGATATTCCCGTCCCCGTCCACCGGGATGGCCTCGCCGAGATAAGTGGGGAGGGGTTTAAAAATCGAGGTGAAGAAATCCTTTACCCGCGCTAATATTTCCCGCGCCTCATAGTATTTCTGTCCGGCATAAGGCTGAAGGTCGGCAGATACGCCGTACGCGTCAAGCCCCAGCGCTTTTGCCACATACAGCGCGCGGTAGAGGTGGTATTCCTGCGTAACCAGAATGACTTTTTTTGCCTTGAACACCTCTTTGGCGCGGAAAACGCTTTCATAAGTCGAAAAGCCCGCGTGGTCCATGAAAACCGCCCCGGACTCAATCCCGCGGTCAACGGCGAATTTTTTCATCGCGTTGACCTCGTCATAGTCCGCCCTGCCGTGGTCCCCGCTCATCAGCAGCCTGCCACCGCCGCCGGCATTATAAATCTCAATCCCTGTTTTAAGCCTGTCGCTGAGCATCGGGGTCGGCGTCCCGTCGTCCCAGACCCCGCAACCGAAAATCAGTATGCAGTCGGCATCAAGCTCCGCCGCCTGCTCAACCGTAATAATCCTGTCTTTTACGGTTTTTTTGACATGGGCGTTGATGATGAAAGGGGAGACGCCGGTGGCGACAATCAATGCGCAGCCGGCTATCAGCAATCTTTTTTTGCCCTTTGTCAGTGTAAATTTCACTCACTTCACCACACGAATATACAATAAGTATAATTTAATGATTATTATACACTTATTTCCACGTTTATGCCGAGTTTGTCCCGGTGGCGCTCAAGGATTGGGTTTACCTGCAGGCTTAAGAATTCGGCGGTCTGCTCCGGAGCCCGGCCAACGTACCGGCTGGGCGAAAGCATGCCCTGAAGCTCCTCAAGGGTTACCCCGAACGCCGGGTCTGCGGCAATCCGCTCCAGCAAATCGTTGTTGCCGTCCCCCTGTTTTACGCGGCGACCCGCCTCGATTGAGTGGACGCGAATTCGCTCGTGCAGTTGCTGGCGGTCTCCGCCCTTTTTCACGCAGTCCATCATTATGTTTTCGGTCGCCATAAACGGAAGCTCCCGCATCAGGTTGCGCTCAATCACCGCGGGGTTTACCACCAGCCCGCCGGCGATGTTGATGACCAGCGACAGAATTCCGTCCACCGCCAAAAACCCTTCGGCAATGCTTATCCTCTTGTTTGCGCTGTCGTCCAGAGTGCGCTCAAGCCACTGGGCGGAGGCGGTAAAAGCCGGGTTTAAGGAATTAGTTATGACATACCGGGCGAGGGCGGCAATCCGCTCGCTCCTCATCGGGTTGCGCTTGTAGGCCATTGCGGAGGAGCCTATCTGGTGTTCTTCAAACGGCTCCTCGACCTCTTTTAAATGCTGCAGCAGCCGGATATCGTTTGAAAACTTCGCGGCGCTCTGGGCTATGCCGGACAGGGTGGACAGTATCATCGAGTCCAGCTTTCTGGGATATGTCTGCCCCGACACCGCGAAACACTCCGAAAACCCCATTTTTTCCGATATCATCTTATCAAGCTGTTTGCATTTCTGATGATCGCCGTCAAAAAGCTCAAGAAAGCTCGCCTGCGTGCCGGTGGTGCCTTTGGAGCCGAGGAGTCTGGCGTTTTTCAGCCTGTATTCCACTTCCTCGATATCCATTAAAAAATCCTGTATCCAAAGGCAGGCGCGCTTGCCCACGGTGGTGGGCTGGGCGGGCTGAAAATGAGTGTACCCCAGCGTCGGCAGGGATTTGTATTTGTCGGCAAACCTTGCAAGCAGCGACACCGCGTTGACCAGCTTTGACAGTATAAGCCTTAACGCGTCGTACATTATGATTAAATCGGTGTTGTCGCCGACGTAACAGCTGGTCGCGCCAAGATGGATTATCCCGCGCGCGTTTTTGCACTGCTCGCCGTATGCGTAGACGTGCGCCATAACGTCGTGCCGCACCTCTTTTTCGCGGGCGGCGGCGACGTCGTAGTTGATATCGTCCGCGTGCTCTTTGAGCTCGGCAATCTGCTGCTCTGTAATCGGCAGCCCAAGCTCCCGCTCGGCCTCGGCCAGCGCAATCCATAATCTGCGCCATGTGCGGAATTTGTTCTCGTCTGAGAAAAGGTACTGCATTTCGGAGCTTGCGTATCTTTTTGAAAGCGGGGATTCATACCGGCTGGACAATTGCCATCATTCCTTTATAATACATTTATTTACTATTTTACATTGATTTCACGCCTGAGGCAAGATTAATTATTTTTCTTATCAGTCAAACCCGGCGTCTTGATTGCGGCAATAAATACCCCCTTTTTGATATTATCGATTGTGTTTCGGCACTTGAATGCGGTGTTGCATAGTGCTAAAATAACTCTTATACGTTTATTTGTGAATAAATACGGCAGGAGAGATGGGTTTTGAGCAAATTCCAGCAGGACCTGACGCGCGGAAGTGTCGCAAAACAGCTTTTTAAGTTCGCGCTTCCTTTTTTATTGTCAAATTTATTGCAGGCTATGTATAATATGGCGGACATGCTGATTGTCGGCCAGTTCAGCGGGCCGGTAGGGACTTCCGCGGTGGGTATCGGGGGCAATGTAACAATTCTGGTAATCAACCTTATCAGCGGGCTTGCGGTCGGCGGCACCGTGCTTATAGCGCAGTTCATCGGCGCGCAAAGGCAGGAAGACGTCAAAAAGACGATTGGCACAATGTTCACCCTTTACGGTATTGCCGCGCTGGTTTTAACCGCGGTAATGCTGGTTCTGAGCCCGCAGATACTCAGGCTGCTTAACGCGCCGAAAGAATCTTTTGCGGAAGCCAGAAAATATCTGGATATATGCATGGCCGGAAATGTTTTCATCTTTGGTTACAACTCGGTGAGCGCAGTGCTCAGGGGGATGGGGAATTCCCGCCACCCCTTGATTTTTGTGGCTATCGCGACCGTAACCAATGTGATACTGGATTTAATCTTTGTAGGGGTTTTCGGTATGGGCGCAGCCGGCGCGGCGTGGGCAACCATAATGGCGCAGGCGTTGAGTTTTATCCTTTCGGTGATATACCTTCGCCGCAACAACTTCCTGTTTGATTTCAGGCAGCGCAGCTTCAGGATTGACAGGGAGATTGCGCTGCTGCTCTTGAAAGTCGGCCTGCCAACCTCGCTGCAGGGGACATTGGTCAGTTCCTCGTTCATGTTTCTCACTCGGCTCGCAAACGACATCGCCGGCATTGCGGGCTCGACCGCGTTGAGTATAGCGGGCAAGGTCAACAGCGTGGCGATTTTGCCCTCGCTTGCTATGCAGGCATCGGTATCCTCAATGGCGGGGCAGAACCTCGGCGCAAAAAAGCCAAAGCGCGCGATAAAGACCATGTTTGTGGCTATCGGGATTGCCTTTACTTTTTCAACGCTGGTCTTCGCGCTTGTCAACCTGTTCACCGACCAGATTGTCGCGCTGTTCATCGGGACCCAGAACACCAACCTGCCCGCGGAAGTGGTGGAGCAGTGTATTCAGGAAAGCAGGACATACCTGCACTACTTCAGCTATGATTATCTGGTTGTAAGCGTTCTGTTCAATATAAACGGCCTTGCAATCGGCGCCGGCCAGACCCTTTATTCGTTGTTCAGCGCCAGCGTGAGCTCGGTGCTGTTCAGGGTGCCTGCCGCATGGATATTAGGGATTAAACTCGGCTTAAAGCTCAAAGGGGTCGCCCTCGCGGCTCCGATTGCCGGACTGGGCGGGCTTATGGTCGGGATTTGTTACCTGCTGTCCGGCAAATGGCGGGTGAGCAGCGTCAAAAGGATAAAAGGATTAGAGCTTTCAGCCGCCGAAGAATAGCGGAATAAGGCAAATCAATCTAAAATAACAGCTAACTCTTTGAATTAGCATGAACCAATCCTAACGTCTAATGTCTGGCGTCTAAATACAATGTTGCAATTTAAATTTTTTGAGAATATAATTTATATTAAAGCTTAATTGGGAAGTGTTGTTGATGAGCACAGCGCAGAAAATTGAGATTATCCGCACTAATAACCCGAAACCAAAGCCCGCCGACGTCTCAAAGCTGGGGTTTGGAAACTACTTTACCGACCACATGTTCATAATGAACTACGACGAGGGGAAGGGCTGGCACAGCCCGCGGATTGTGCCGTACGGACCGCTCTCCCTCGACCCTGCCGCGATGTGCCTGCACTACGGGCAGGAGGTGTTCGAAGGACTGAAGGCGTACCGCACCCCCGACGGCGAAGCGGTGCTGTTCCGTCCCGACCGGAATATGGCAAGGCTCAACCTTTCGAACGAGCGGCTATGTATCCCTTTAATTGACGAGGAATTCGCGCTCAAGGCGCTGAAACTGCTTGTCAAAATCGAAAAGAACTGGATTCCCGACGGGGAGGGAACCTCGCTTTATATCCGCCCGTTCATCATTGCCACCGACCCGCACATCGGGGTGAGGCCGGCTTCCCACCTGCTGTTCATCATAATCCTGTCCCCGGTCGGCGCGTATTACCCGCAGGGGATTAACCCTGTCAACATCTATGTCGAGCGCAAGTACGTGCGCACTGTAAGGGGCGGCACCGGCTATGTCAAAACCGCCGGCAACTACGCAGCTTCCTTAAAGGCGCAGGACGAGGCTTACAGCCAGGGCTACACCCAGGTGCTCTGGCTGGACGGGGTGGAGCGCAAATATATCGAGGAAGTCGGCACCATGAACGTCTTTTTCAAGATTGACGGCGAAATTATCACCCCGGCGCTGCAGGGCAGTATTCTCGGCGGGATTACCCGCATGTCGTGTATCGAGCTGCTGCGCCACTGGGGATACAGGGTAAGCGAGCGCCCGATAACCCTTGACGAAGTGGAAAAGGCGGCAGAGCGGGGCTTGCTGGAAGAGGCGTTCGGGACCGGCACCGCGGCGGTAATCTCCCCGATTGGAGAGCTGAAAGTGGACGACCGCAATATAGTCATAAACGACAATAAAATCGGCGAAGTCGCCCGGCGTTTGTACGACACCCTGACCGGCATACAGACCTGCCGGATTGACGACCCGTTCGGATGGGTTGTAAAAATAGATTAGAAAATGTCATTTTATTGGAACATGTCCACCTCTCCTTCATATAATGTGCTGGGTGCAGTAAAACGCACATCAATAATAATAGGAGAGGTTGTATGGGCTGCGAAAACATTTTCAGCGATAATTTTGTGGAACACCTCAAACGCTATATCGGCGAAACCGTAACGATTTTCACCACAAGCGGCGGGCAGTCCGGGCAGGGATTTACCGGAGTGGTTCTTGCGGTTAACGACTGTTTCGTCCGGCTGATTACCCGCATTGGCGCGGCTCCCGGCTGCGCTCTGGGCAATTCGTGCAACAGCCGCAGCTGCAGCAGGTGCGGCGAACGGGACTTCAACTGCTCCGACCGCGCTCTCGGCTCGGTCGCCGATATTCCGATTGACCGCATAGCTTCCTTCGTTCATAACGCAGTATAGCCTGTAATAACGCAGACTCCCGTTCAAGCGGCTGAACGGGAGTTTTTGTTTTTGGCAGGGCTTTTCCGGCGCGCGGGGCTGTTGCATTTACCGAAAGACAGGGGAACTGTAAATACTTTATTATTAACCGGAACAGTTCGACAAAAAACGACTTCTGGTTTATAATATATTAAACTGAGTGGGTTTAGCCAAAACCCGGATACAAACATGCAACGAAAGGCGGCGCATGAAAATGCCTGCTTGTATCACACATTACCAGTTTGCGCTCCGCGTGATGTCAAAACTAAAAAAATCCGGCATAAAGATACCCGACGCCGACATGGTGCTGATAGGCGCGCAGGGGCCGGACATCTTTTATTTTCACCGCGTTTTGCCGTGGGAATTCGGCAAAAGCCATGCCGACATCGGGATTAAGCTGCACC
>LFTH01000107.1 GCA_001513365.1 Clostridiales bacterium DTU033
CGCCAGTGGGAACTGCAGGACACCGCGAACTGAATAAAAACGGCACAGCTTTCGGCTGTGCTTTTTTTATGCCCGATTTTCCGTTACAAGCCTTAACCCTTTCGGGTATTTGTTTTTCAGGATACCGCCCGACGCCTTTCCGTACCCGGTAACCACACCCTCGACCGCCACCGCGGTCCAGCTGGCGCAGCCCGGCGCCTTTACCGGTTCGCCTTTCAGAAAGGCGGTAAGCCTTGGGTCGCCGTATTCCAAATCGAGTATGGATTTACATTCCCCGCCCTTTGCCGCCATGAACAGCGCGTGGCAGGGCTCAAGCCGGTCTTTCCGCGCCTGCGCGCCCGCCACCCCGGCGGATACTACCCCCAATCCCTTCAAGTCCGGCAAACCTTCGGGCAGCAGCCGCACTGTGCCGCCGATTGTCTGAATTACCCCGTAAGGCTCGCCGGTAAATATCTCTCGGTATAATTCGCGGAACTTGCCGCTGTTTTCGTCTTTAAGGTTATATTTATATCCTTCGGCGCGGACGCCCGCGGCCGTCCTCTGCCTCATCAGCGCGATGAAATGCCCCTCGCCGCCGTCGCTTGGGAAAATCCGCCTTGTGTATTCAAGCGGGAAAGGCAAATCCGCAGAGCCAAAACCCTGGGCGAACCCCTTTACCCTGTCCCATGAAAAGCCCGTCCTGCCGAAGGAGACCAGCCCCCCGATGTCCACAAGCTCATAATCCGGCCGGCCGCAGAGAAACCGAGCGATTACAACCTCGTTTTCCTCCGGCGCAAAGGTGCAGGTGGAATACAAAAGCCTGCCCCCCGGCTTTACCGTATCGGCGGCCGACAGCAGTATCTCAAGCTGGCGCTCGGCGCAAAACCGTATATTCTCCTCACTCCAGCGCAGTATCGCTTCGGGCTCTTTTTTGAACATCCCCTCGCCCGAACACGGGGCGTCAACCAGCGCCGCGTCAAAAAAACCCGCGAGCCTCTCGCCGAGCGTCTTTGCCTCAGCGCACGACACCACCGCGTTGCGCACCCCGCACCTTTCAATATTCTGCGCGAGGATTTCAGCCCGCCGCCTTGCCACCTCGTTTGACCACAGCAAACCGCCGCCGCGCAGCGCGGCGGCTATCTGGGTTGACTTGCCGCCCGGAGCGGCGCAGACGTCCAGCACCCGCTCGCCGGGACGCGGGGCGAGCACCGCCACCGCCGCCGTCGCGGACGGCTCCTGCATATAATACGCCCCCGCGTGGTGCAGCGGTTCGGCTCCCGCTTTCAGGTCGCTGTGAAGATAAAACCCCTCGGCGCAGAACGGGGAGGGCGAAATCGGATAGGGAAATACCCCGCGAAACCAATCAACGCCGCATTTGAGTGTGTTGACCCGCAGCCCGCGCCTTGCCGGAATTTGATACCACTCCAAAAACCGGCCGTACTCCCCGCCCAACAGCTTTTTCATCCGGTTTTTAAAACCTTCGGGCAGCCTGTCAATCAACGCGGCACTTCCTTTTTTATCACCAGAACTTGTCATATCGCAGGTTACCCCGCGGCTTATCCGCGGGGTTAAAACTTGAAGCTGTCTTTTAATGAAACCGAGCGGTTGAACACCGGCCTTCCGGGTCTTGAATCCCGGTTGTCCACGCAGAAATACCCCTGCCTCATGAACTGGAACGGCTCCGGGAAGACCGCGTCCGCCAGCCGCCGCTC
>LFTH01000074.1 GCA_001513365.1 Clostridiales bacterium DTU033
CCCCCCTGTATCAGGGGGTATTCGGTACCAAGAATTTCTGTAACCCTGTTCTTCACCATAAACCAAGCCTTTCCGGTAATTGATTTGCTACCATTCAAACATTACGGCGCCCCACGTCAGGCCGCCGCCAAACCCCACCAAAACGATTTTGTCCCCGCGGCTAATCCTGCCCGCCCTGTTAAGCTCGTCCAGTAAAATCGGGATACTCGCGGCCGAGGTGTTGCCGTACTTCTCTATATTCCTGACAAACTGACCCGGCCGACCGCAGAGCCTGCTTTCGGCCGCCGCGATAATCCGCTCGTTTGCCTGATGGCAGATGACGTATCTTATATCCTCAAGCCGGCAGCCCGACTTGTCAAGCACGGCGTTAATCGAGTGGGGGATAATCTCTATTGCGAACTGGTAAACCTCCCGCCCGTTCATTGTCAGAAACTTTGGTGAATACCCGTCCCCGTCCGCAATTTTGGCGCAGAGGATTTCATCGTCCCCTTTTGAGCCAAGACAGCTCACAAACCGTGAATTTTCATTCCTGCCCACAACCACTGCGCCGGCGCCGTCCCCGAAAAGGATACAGGTGCCGCGGTCGGAGTAATCTATAATCCTCGAAACCACCTCCGAGCCTATCAAAAGCCCGTATTTGCAGTCCGGAAGGGCCGACAGCATCGCGGCCGCGGCGGTCAGCCCGTATATAAAGCCGCTGCATGCCGCGTTGATATCAAACGCCGCAATTGGAATGTGGTTCAGCCCAAGGTGTTTTTGCACCATGCTGGCGGCCGACGGGGTGAAATTGTCGGGGGTGAAGGTCGCCACTATCAGAAGGCCGAGCTGCTGCGGGTCTATCCCGCTGTTTTCAAGCGTCTTCCTGCCCGCTTCGACCGCAAGGCTTACGGTGGTCTCGTCTTTTGAAATATACCTGTTTTTAATCCCGGTTCTGCTGGTAATCCATTCGTCGCTGGTGTCCACCATCCGGGTCAAATCGTGGTTGTCAAGAGAATGTGCCGGCACAGCCGAACCCGTGCCGTATATGGTAATGCCGCCCATTTTTCCTCCCGCTACCTCGGCGAGCAGTCGCCTATCCGCCGGTATTTTTTGTACCTTTGCTCAATCAGGGCACGCCTGTTCAGCTTTGACAACAGCTCAAGCTCAATCTTTAGCGTGTTTTTTATTCTCTGGTATATCGAGCGCGAATTCATGTCAAGCCCGCCTTTGGGCTCGCCGAACAGCTTGTCGATAATCCCCATCTCAAGCAAATCATAAGACGTCAGCTTCATCAGTTCGGCCGCTTCACGCGTGCGGGACGCGTCCTTCCACAAAATCGACGCAAACCCTTCGGGGGACAAAATCGAGTAGACCGCGTTTTCAAGCATCCAGATACGGTCGGCGACCGACAGCGCAAGCGCGCCGCCGCTGCCGCCCTCCCCGATTACGATTGCTATAATCGGGACCGCGAGCGACCCCATCTCCATAAGGTTTCGGGCAATCGCCTCCCCCTGCCCGTGCTTTTCGGACTCGATACCTGGGTGGGCGCCGGGGGTGTCGATAAAAGTGATAATCGGGCGTTTAAACTTTTCCGCCTGCCTCATCAGCCTGAGCGCTTTCCGGTACCCTTCGGGATTGGGCATGCCGAAATTGCACTTTACGTTCTCGTCAAGCGTCTTGCCCTTGCAGTGCCCTATCACCGTTACGGCGATGCCGTCAAGGCTCGCAATCCCGCCTATTACGGCGGGGTCGTCTCTCATCAGCCTGTCGCCGTGTAGCTCGTAAAACTCGGCAAATATATTCTTTATATAATTCCGCACGTTGGGGCGTGTTGGCTTGCGCGCAAGATACACCCTGTCGTAGCTGCTGAGGCTGCCGTAAGCTTCCTTGAGCAGCCGGTTTTTCTCTTTCAAAAGGGCTTTGCGCACGCCTTCGTCCCCGGCGTTTTTAAGCTGCTCGTCCAGCCGCCGGATTTGCTCCTCGGCTTCCTTTAAGGACAAGTCATCCACCCCCTTTTACCCGCGCGGACGGCGAATGCAGCCTGAGCAGGCTGCCCAGCGTGCTTTTGAGCTTGTGCCGCTCCACTATCATGTCAATAAACCCGTGTTCAAGCAGAAACTCAGACCGCTGAAACCCTTCGGGAAGCTTTTGCCTTATGGTCTGCTCAATCACCCGCGGCCCGGCAAAACCAATCAGCGCGCGCGGCTCGGCGATTATGATATCGCCCAGCGACGCAAAACTCGCGGTAACCCCGCCGGTGGTCGGGTGGGTAAGGCAGGAGATATAAAGCAGTCCTGCCTGACTGTGTCGCGCCAGCGCGTTGCTTGTCTTTGCCATCTGCATCAGGGAAACAATCCCCTCCTGCATTCTCGCGCCACCGGAGGCGGTGAAAATGATTACCGGCAGCCGCCTTTTTGTCGCATACTCCACCGCGCGGGTAATCTTTTCGCCCACCACGCTGCCCATGCTGCCCATCATAAACCGGCTGTCCATCACACCAATCATCGCGCTGTGCCCCTCGATGGTGCAGACGCCGGTCACAACCGCCTCTTTCAGCCCGGTCGAGGCCTCAAGCGCGGCCAGCTTTTCGGAATACCCCGGAAAATCAAGGTTTTCGCGGGTGGTAAGCCCCGCATTAAGCTCCCTGACGCTGCCTTTATCCGCTATCAGCTTAATCCTGCCGTGCGCCGTAAGCCTTAA
>LFTH01000038.1:0-4938 GCA_001513365.1 Clostridiales bacterium DTU033
AAGCCTTGCCGGAAAAACCAAGACGGTGGCACAGTATGTTTCGGTATTGTTCATGATTGCGGCACTGGAGGTTTCGTCCTGGCAGGCTACGCTGCTTTCCGGCGTTTCAGTACCTTCGGAGTTTTTCAGTTGGATGCTTCTTGCCGGACAGGTTTTCATCTGGTTCTCAGTGGCTTTGACTGTGTATTCCGGTATTGAATATGTCTGGGGGCTCAGGCATTATTTTACCCACAGCAAATAAAACTGAAATATGAACAAACCGAATAATTGCTACAGGCTGTGATAAAGGAGAAGTAGCAGGCTGTTTTCCGCACCAGAGAGAAAGCGCCGCGGCTGAAAGCGTTTTTTGCGGGAACCCTGCGAAATGCGCCTTTTAGCTCACGGGGGGAAATAACAGTATCTTCGTGCGGTTCGCCGCCGTTATCGGGCTGGGGTATCCGAAAGGCTTCCCCGACGAGTGAAACTTAGGAGTGGAACCGTGCCTTGCACCTCCGTTGCCGTACGCAGCGGAGGTGTTTTGATAAATTGGCTTAATGCAACCAACCGCTGGCATAGTCAACCTGTTTTTAGAAAGAAGATGGTGATATGTTCGACAGGATTAGAGAGGATATTGCTGCAATAAAAGAAAGGGACCCGGCCGCGCGCAGCACCCTTGAGGTTTTGCTGTTGTATGACGGCTTCAGGGCGGTACGTTATTACCGCATTGCGAACTGGTTTTTCAGGCGTAAAATGTTCTTTATCGCCCGCTGGTTTTCACAGCGGTGCCTGCGCAAAACAAATATTGAAATCCACCCCGGCGCGACGATTGGCCGCCGGCTGTTTATTGACCACGGTACCGGCGTGGTGATAGGCGAGACTGCGGTTATCGGAGACGACTGCACCATTTACCAGGGGGTAACCCTCGGAGGAACGGGGAAGGATAAGGGCAAAAGGCACCCGACTTTGGGGAATAATGTGATGGTTGGAGCCGGGGCGAAAATACTCGGCCCCATCAAAATTGGGAACAACGTCAGGATTGCGGCGGGAGCCGTGGTTTTGAACGACATTCCGGACGGATGCACCGCTGTCGGGGTCCCGGCGCGCGTGGTCAGGAGGAACGGCGCGAGGATATGCGAACTCGACCAAATCAACATCCCCGACCCGGTCGCTCAGGAAATCTGCAAGCTGCAGATAAGGCTGAATAAGCTTGAGGAGTTTGTAAGCACGCTTACAAAGGAAGAAGACGGGGATTGACAAGGGACACGGATTAAAAGTTTAGGGAGGAAACAACTTTGAAGATTTATAACACGCTCACAGGCCGCAAAGAGGAGCTTCGCACGGTTGAAAAAGGCGTTGTTAAAATCTACGCCTGCGGACCGACGGTTTACGACTATATCCATATAGGCAATGCGCGCCCGATTTGCGTTTTTGACGTGCTGCGCCGATACCTTGAGTGGCGTGGGTTTGAGGTCAGGTTTGTCCAAAACTTCACCGACATAGACGACAAGATAATAAAGCGCGCCAACGATGAAAACGTGGGCTTTAAGGAAATCGCGGAAAAATATATAGAGGAATACTGGAAGGACGCGCAGGGGCTGAACGTACGCAGGGCGACCGTCCACCCCCGCGCGACCGAGAACATTGATGAGATGATTTCGATTATTGAGAAGCTTGTTGAAAAGGGACATGCCTACAGGGCTTCTAACGGTGATGTGTATTTCAGGGCGAGGAGCTTTCAGGAATACGGCAAGCTGTCTCACCAGAATGTGGATGACCTTGATGCCGGCGCGAGAATAGACCCGGCCGACGCAAAGGAGGACGCGCTGGATTTTGTGCTCTGGAAGGCGTCAAAACCCGGCGAGCCGTGCTGGCCTTCACCGTGGGGGGACGGCAGGCCGGGTTGGCATATCGAGTGTTCGGCGATGGCGCGCCGGTATCTTGGGGATACCATTGACATCCACGCCGGCGGGCAGGACTTAATCTTCCCCCACCACGAAAACGAGATTGCCCAGAGCGAATGCTGCAACGGCGTACCTTTTGCGAACTACTGGATGCACAACGGGTATATCAGCGTGGACAACAAAAAGATGTCAAAATCCCTTAAGAATTTCTTTACCGTCCGGGATGTCGCTGCGGAATACGGGTATGAGCCAATCAGGTTTTTCCTGATTTCTTCCTCATACCGCAGCCCCATCAACTACAGCACCGAGGTCATCGAGCAGGGCATTGCCGCGCTCGACCGCCTTTACAACTGCCGCGGCAATCTTGAGTTTGTGATGGGCAATTCGCCGCTGGAGGCTTCGGATGAGGACGGTGAGATGGCAGGCGTTTTCCTGAGCCGCCGCCAGCAGTTTATTGACGCGATGGACGATGATTTAAACACCGCGGACGCCATCGCGGCGCTGTTCGAGCTTGTGCGGGACATCAATATAGCATTGTCAAGCAAACGGCAGCCGTCTAAAAAATTGTGCTGGACAGCCCTTGAGGTTTTTGATGAGCTGACATCGGTTCTTGGCCTGCTGTACGAGCGGAAAGCCAACGGCGATAAGCTGGACGAAAAAGTTGAGGAAATGCTGAAACAGCGTGCCGAAGCCCGCAGGATGAAAAACTGGGCGGAATCAGACAGGCTGCGTGATGAATTGAGAAAGCTCGGCATAATCGTTGAGGACACGCCTCAGGGAATGAAATGGCACAGGGCATAACCCCCTGCTGAAAGGACTTGCGGAATGGACAGAAGTATTATCACCGTTACTCTCAACCCGTCGATAGACGTTACGCTGTGGACCGACGGGCTTGATATTGACAATGTCAACCGGGTTGTCAGGGAGAACCTGGAAGCGGGGGGCAAGGGGATAAATGTCTCGCGGGTGGCAAAATCATTCGGCGCCCCCACAATCTGCATAAGCGTCGCGGGAAGGGAAAACTGCCGGGAATTCTCAGACCTGCTCGATAGCGAGCGGCTTGAGTACAGGCTGATTGAGATTGAGGACGCTATAAGGGAAAACCTGACCATAAGGCATGGCGGCTACACCTTAAAGATTAACAGGAAAGGCCCCGCCGCGCCGCCAACGGTAATAGATGAGCTGTGCTCCCTTATCCGAAGCTGTGTCAAACCCGGCGATATCGCGGCTTTTGCCGGAAGCATACCTGAAAACATACCGGTGGAGGATTATATCAAGCTGATACTGCAGGTAAAAGATTTGGGCGCGCTGATAGCGATAGACAGCGATTTTCTGAGCCTTGAGCATTATGCCCGCCTGTCGCCCTGGCTTATCAAGCCCAATATCCACGAACTGCGCCGGATTGTAGAGCCCGGCGGCGAATCAGTGGACGATATCACTAACGCGGCTTATGAGCTTTGCAAAAACGGGGTTGAGAATGTGCTGGTCTCCCTCGGAGCCAACGGTTTGATTTACCTTTCAGAGCGGACGGCAGTCAGAGCGTCAGTCCCGAAAGTCGAGGTCAAATCCACTGTCGGGGCGGGCGACAGCGCGCTGGCGGGGTTCGCGGTCGCGTTTTTGGACAACAAGGATATTATTGAATCTGTCCGGCTTGCCGCCGCATGCGGTACCGCATGCGTAATGCGGGAAGGCACGGGGCTTGCGAGCCCTGAGCTTGCGCAGAAAATCGTCAGCAAGGTGAAGGTCGGCCGAATTTGAAGCCCCGCCGCGATTGCGGACGTGGTATTTACACATTATTCGTAAAATTTTTATAAATTAAACTTTTGTTTATTGAAGTTCAAGGTATAAAAAGGTACAATATAAAAAACCAAACCAAAACAAGTATGGGACAGGCGAAAGGAATTGGTGCCTATGTTCTTTTATGAAGGCTACGTGTGCCCGGTCTGCAGGAAGAAGTTTGTGGTGGACGACGATATCGTTGCCTGCCCGGACTGCGGCGCGCCGCACCACCGCGAATGCTGGAAACAGAACGCGGAATGCGTTTACGCAAAGGACCACGGGACTCCCCGCCAGTGGCGGCGCACCGAAAGCCCTTCAAGCACGGCTGGTTCATCCACTCAGCATACCCCGACTCCGCCGCATACCCAGTACCCGCCAAACGCGGATACGGGCGGGCAGGTACGCACCTGTTCAAGGTGCGGAAAGGCAAATCCCGAATTTGCCGAATTCTGCTCGCGCTGCGGGCACGGGCTGAACCCTCCGGATTGGAGGAGCGCGCAATCTCATCCCCACACTCCCCACACCGGCCAGACGGGGCAGCAGTACGGCGGGTTTTCGGGCGGCTACGGCGAATACACCCCTTTCCGCATGCCGTTTGTGGACCCGTTCGGCGGGGTTGCGCATGACGAAAAAATTGACGGGGTTGCCGCCGAGGATTTGGTCGCTTTCGTCGGGCAAAACTCGGCATATTACCTGCCGCGATTTTACAGAATGTCCAGCGGCGGGGCGCAGACTTCGTGGAACTGGGCCGCCTTTTTCTTCACGCCGTACTGGCTTTTATACCGCAAGAACTACCTCGCGGGAAGCATAGTATTGTTCTTATCCCTTGTATCCTCCTTTATCAACAGCTTTGTTATGCACAACTTTATTTTTCCGGCTCTTGACATGAGCAGCGAATCCGCGATGATGGAGTCCATTTTCAGCCTGATGCGCAGCGGGCGGCATATGAGTTATTTTTACATCATATTTCTGCTGTTTGTAATCAGGGTGCTGATCATGTTTATTTTCGGGCTTGCCGGAAACGCGGTTTACAAAAGCACCGCAATCAAGAGGATAAAACGGATTGGCGAAAAGACCGGTATCAGCCGGATTGACAACGGCACTCCCCATAAAACTGCGGTTATATCTGATTACCGCCGTGAGTTGTCGGCTCAGGGCGGGGTGTCGTTTGTGCTTGTGGCAATCGCAAGCGGGATACTCTGGTTTGGGCAGATGCTCTTTTCGGCTTTATTCCTTTCCATTTAAAAACATAATACCGGCCTTGATTTAAGGCCGGTTA
>LFTH01000038.1:4979-8285 GCA_001513365.1 Clostridiales bacterium DTU033
TCTGCGGCGGGGCTTGGAACACGGGTGCTGCCCGCCAGCAAGGCGATGCCAAAGGAGATGTATCCGATTGTCGACAAGCCGGCAATCCAGTATATCGTGGAGGAAGCGGTGGCGTCGGGAATCGAGGACATATTAATCATAACAAACAGGGGAAAGGGGATAATAGAGGACCACTTCGACCACGCCGTAGAGCTTGAGCAAAGGCTTGAAGCGTCGGGAAAAACCTCAATGTTAGAGGAAGTTAACAGTATAACAAACCTTGCGAATATATACTTCATCCGTCAAAAAGAGACAAAAGGGCTTGGCCATGCGGTTTACTGCGCGAAATCTTTTGTCGGGGACGAGCCTTTCGCGGTTTTGTACGGAGATGACGTTATCATAGGCGAGGACCCCGCGTGCGCGCAGCTTTGCCGGGCTTATGAGGAATACGGCCTTGGGGTTGTAGGCATAAAGGAGGTTACCGTAGAGCAGATTGTCAGCTACAGCTCGCTGAAGGTACAGCCGCTGAGAGATAACATCTACGCTGTCAGCGACATGATTGAAAAGCCGGCGCCTGACAAAATCTTTTCGCTGTTTTCAATCCTTGGCCGCTGCGTGCTGCCGCCCTCCATTTTTGATATTCTTGAGAATACGCCGCCGGGTGCGGGGGGCGAAATCCAGCTCACCGACGCCATGCGGACGCTGACCCTCAAAGAGGGTATGACCGGCGTTGACTTTACCGGGAAACGGTATGACATGGGTAACAAGCTCGGAATTCTCAAGGCTATCTGCGAGGTTGCGCTGACCCATCCGCAGGTGGAGGAAGGCTTCAGGGCATATATAAAGGAACTTGTCAAAACCCTTGATTGACGACCATTCACCGGAGTTGACGCGGATTTGTATGGAAAGGCGGGTTGCGAATGAATTCAACAGTATCGCTTAATAAGCCCCGTGAACGTACGGGTATAGCGTTTCTGCTCGGCCTGCTGGCGGCAATCGGAATGCTGCTTCCGTTTCTGATAATCGACCGTGGGTACTTTATTTTTTACGGAGATTTCAACGTTCAGCAAATCCCGTTTTACAAGATGGCTCACGAGGCTGTCCGCAGCGGCAATTTTTTCTGGAACTGGACTACCGATTTAGGCGCAAACTTTATCGGCTCATATTCGTTCTACCTTTTAGGGAGCCCGTTTTTCTGGCTTACCCTTGTTTTCCCGAACTCGATAGTCCCGTATCTGATGGCTCCGCTGCTGGCGCTGAAATTTGCGCTGGCGACGCTTGCCGCTTACTGGTTTTTACGCCGGTTCTTAAAACCCGATTTTGCGGTGCTTGGCGCGATATTGTACGCGTTTTCAGGTTTTTCGATATACAATATATTCTTTTTCCATTTTCACGAGGCAATAGTATACTTCCCGCTTATGCTGCTGGCTTTGGAGCTGTATATGAAGGAAGGCAGGCGGGGGTTGTTCGCGGTAACGTTTTTTTTGAGCGCCCTGTCCAATTACTACTTTTTTATCGGACAAGCAGTGTTCTTGATAATCTACTGGTTTGTCAGGGTTTTCTCAAAAGACTGGGAAAAGGCGGGCCTGCGATTTTTCGGCCTTTTGTTCGAGGCTGTCGTGGGAGCCGCGATGGCGGGGTTTATCCTTTTGCCGTCATATTATGCGGTAATCCAGAATTCCCGCACCGACAACATCCTTTCCGGATGGAACCTGCTGATTTACAGCAAGCCGCAGCGCTTTTTTGATATAATCCACTCCTATTTCTTCCCGCAGGACATACCGGCGCGGGCAAGCTTTTTCCCGGAATCCGACAACAAATGGTCGTCCATGTCGGCGTGGATACCTGTTTTCGGCTGTACCGGGGTGATTGCCTACATTCAGTCGAGACGGCATACCGACTGGGTGAGAAGGCTTATATTGATTTTGGTAGTGGTGTCGCTGGTGCCGGGATTTAACGCGGCATTCCACCTTTTTAACAGCATGTATTACGCGCGCTGGTATTATATGATGGTGCTGATTTTGGTGCTTGCGACCATGCTCGCGATACAGGACGAGGACAGGCTGCCGGTGGACTGGAAGCGCGCGTTTTTGTGGTCGTCCGTGATAACGGCGTTTTTTGCTGTGTTTGTCGGGTTTATCCCGAAATCATGGAAACCGGACGCGGAGACCGGAAAGATTGAATTCGGGCTGTTCAACAAGGATTATCCTGAGCTGTTCTGGGTTGCTGTCGCGATAGCCATCGTGTCGCTGGTTCTGTCCGCGCTTTTGATTGCGCTCCACCTGCGCGAGAGGGAGATGTTTTTCAAATGGTCTGCCGGCGTTTCGGTTTGCGTCATCCTGATATTCGGGTGGTACAGCATCGGCGTCGGCAAGGTGCAGGGCAGGTTTTCCTCCTCCTACATCATTGACAGGGCGATAGGCGCCGCGGACAAAATCAAGCTGCCCGACTCCGAATTCCACAGGGTGGATTTTAACAACGACCTCGACAACCTCGGCATGTTCTGGAATATGCCTTCCATTCAGGCGTTCCACAGCATAGTGCCGGGTTCGGTGATGGATTTTTACAATTCAGTCGGAGTCGAGAGGACAGTCGGCTCCCGGCCCGATAGTTCCCACTATGCGCTGCGCGGGCTGCTGTCGGTCAAATGGCTGTTTGATTATTCCAACGACGACGACAAGATGTCAAAGGCGGAGGAGAGCTTTTTCTCAAAAACCGGTGAGGACGGAGAGGCAGTCCTGCAAATGCCGGGCTGGAGCTATTACGGAGAGCAGCAGGGGTATTTAATCTATCAGAACGACTGTTTTGTCCCGATGGGCTTCACCTATGACAAATATATCCCGCGGGCAAGATTTGACGATTATGACCAGAGAAAACGCGAACTGGTGTTGCTCAAAGCGATAGTGCTTGAAAAAGGGGATATAGAAAAATACGGAAAATTCATGAGCCCGTTTGAAGACCCCGGATATTTCAGCGATATTTTCACCGAGCAGGAGTATATCTCCGACTGCGCTGCAAGAAAAGAAAACGCGGCGTACCATTTTACATACGACAACAAGGGCTTTACCGCAAAAATCAACCTGCCTGACGACAATCTGGTGTTTTTCAGCGTTCCTTACGAGAAAGGCTGGAGCGCGACCGTAAACGGCAAAAAGGTGGAGATTGTCAATGTCAATGTCGGGTTTATGGCAGTGCCTTGCCCCGCCGGGGACGTTACCATACGGTTTGACTACATGACCCCCGGCCTGATTACCGGCGGGTATATCTCGCTTGCCGCGCTGGCGGTTTTCCTTGTCTATCTGCTGATTTCTGCGGTTGTTGCCGGGC
>LFTH01000092.1:0-9165 GCA_001513365.1 Clostridiales bacterium DTU033
TATATTAAACCGGCGGCCATTTCCCCCGATTTGACTTATTCGGTTTAGCCGTCAAAGCCGGATACCGCTAAACCCGCCGCAGTTTAAGCCTAAACCTCGCTTTCTGCCGTCAAATACAACAGACAATCAAGCCAATGGTTATGAAGCATGTCAAAAAAGCCCTGTTTATGTTGAAATATGTCGACTGGCAGTGTTATAATGTGGTAAAATATCTCATACGCATTGCCACCCAACGTTTTATAACGGTTGGTTTGATTAATTGCGGCCGGAGGAATTGTTGTCTATGGTTTTTGTATATAACCCATATGTCTGGATTTATTTTGCGGCAGCGGCAGCCCTGCTGGCTACTTTTATTTTCACCATCTATAAGAAATCGAGGGACTACCTGTGGGCAATCCTACAATTGACGGTGATGTTCTGGTGCGTCGGGTTCGGGCTTCAAATCTCAAGCCCGGATTTGGACACAGCCCGCTTCTGGTATCTGGCCGCCAACGACTTTGTCGGGTTTAAGACGCCTTCGGTTTTACTGCTCTGGTCGCTGATGATTACGGGCAGGAAAAGTCTGATTACAAAAAGCAGGTTCGTGTCGCTGTTTATCATCCCGCTGATTACCGACGTGTTAAATCTCACCAACGCAGGCCACGGCCTGATGTACCGCCGGATGTGGATGGATACCATAGGCGGATATCCCGTTTTGCACTTTAACGCAGGGTACTGGTACTGGATTGTTACGGTTTACTGCGGTATCCTGCTTTTTATTGTGGCGGCGCTGATTATCAACGACACCTTAAACCGGAAGCTGCTTCACACAAAACAGGGGCTGGCTGTGGCGGTGGTAACCGTCCTTGTGCTGCTTTCGATAATCATAGTACTGGTTACCGACGGCTCGCTCTTCAATTATTACGACCCTACCCCGTTGATAATTAGCGCAATCATTGTCGGGACCACCGTTGCTTTTAAGCTCAAAAAACAGGAGCCGGTGCCGATACCCCGAAATGTCGTCATCGACAGGATGACCAGCGCAGTGCTTATTCTTGACAACAACAACCGGATAATGGACATGAACGCGACTGCGGAGAAGTTTTTGGGGCTGAAAGCTGAAAACGTGTCCGGCTACAGCATAGAAACGGCATTGAGCGGATGGAAAGAGCTTGTCAAGGCATGCGTTGAGAAAACGGATTACAGCGAGTTTTCGCGCGACCAGAGGTATTATAAGGTCTATATCTCCATCTTGAGCGATGAACGGTCGGCAGCCGGCAAAATCGTAATAATTCAGGATGTAACCGAATACAAGGAAATCGAGACAAGGACATTAAGGCAGGAACAGGCGCTGATTGCGCTGCAGGAGAGAAACCGGATAGCGCGGGAGCTCCACGACAGCCTCGGACAGGTGCTGGGGTACATCAACATGCAGATAGAAGTAATCCGGAAAATGCTGAAAAACGGCCAGCCCCAAACTATCGACTCCAGTCTGGTCGCCCTGTCCAGAGTGGTTGAAGAAGCCAACATCGAAGTCAGGGAGTTCATCTACGAAGTCAAAACCACCATGATATTCAAAAACGGGTTCTTTTCCGCTTTAATGCAGTATCTTCTGCACTTTGAGCAGAACTTCAATATCCATATAGAGACAAAAAACCCCGACAACATCACAGACGAGCTGATAGGCCTGCCTATAGGTATCCAGCTTTTCAGGATTATTCAGGAAGCGCTTGCGAACGTGCGCAAGCACGCAAAGGCCGATAAGGTTACAATCACCTTTGAAAACAAAGACAATAATATCCTGCTCTCTATTTCCGACAACGGCGTGGGTTTCAACCCCGAAAACGCCAACTGCGGCACATCTTTCGGGCTCACGGTCATGAACGAGCGTGCAAACCATATCAGCGGACAGATAAAAATTGATTCAGCGCCATCCCGCGGTACCACTGTTACCGTCGTTTTCCCGCAGCTGTCCGCCGCGCGCATGGAAACCATTCTTGAAAACAATGACACTGTCTCGGACACCCCGAAAATCAGGGTGCTGCTTGCTGATGACCATCTGCTTTTCATGGACGGGCTGCAAAAACTAATCGAACAGCATAACTATAAAGTGGTGGGCACCGCCAAGGACGGGTATGAAGCGCTGGAGAAAGCGCGGATGCTGCGGCCCGACGTGATATTGATGGATTTACAAATGCCAAGGTGCAACGGGATTACCGCAACACGCCTGATAAACATGGAAATGCCCGAAATAAAAATTGTGATTCTCAGTATGTCGGACCGCGAGCACGACCTGTTTAAAGCCATAAAGTACGGCGCGTCCGGATACCTGCTCAAAGGGCTTTGCGCCGAAGATTTCATTGAACAGCTGAACGTACTGGCGTCAAACAGGACGGTTATTTCACCTGAAATCGCCTCGCAGGTGATGGAGGAGTTCAACCTTCAAAAAGAAGGCAGCCCCGAAACAAACCCCGAAGAATGCCTGTCAAAAAGGCAGATAGAAATCCTCTCCCTGATTTCAAAAGGGCTGACGTATAAAGAAGTCGCCGCGAAACTTTACATCAGCGAGCGCACTGTCAAGTACGAAATGTCGGATATACTCAAGCTGCTGCATCTGCGAAACCGCAGCGAAGCGATTTCCTATGCCCAAAAAGCCGGCCTGTTTAAGGACAAATAGCAAGCAGAGGGCTATCTGTTGCATAACACAGTGTCGAAAACTCACACATCTTCTGTGCTGTTTTCGACAAAACTGTGGTTTTTTTGCCCTTTTTTCACTTTATTTGCCCCTTTGCATGCACTTCTCTGTGATAAAATGAGATAAGATTAATGGCGACATTCTATTGTTTAGGGAGAGGTAAAAATGCGTAAAAACCTTAATGACTTTGTAAAACCACTGACAAAACTGTTTTCAAAGGACGATAATCCCGACAGCCCCGCGAAAGTTCAGGAGGATACGGCAGTAACTGCCCCTCAGCAAAATAACCAGACGGATGCGCCAAAAGCCTCCGATGAAACCCTTAAGAGTAAAACGTTCAGCCCGGTAAGAATTGTAAATTCTGACACAGTTGGGAATACCATAATCTCCGAAGAAACCGAAATCAACGGCTCTATCGCCAGCCGCGGAAATGTTTCGGTTAACGGAAAAGTAAATGGCAACATCACAAGCGAGGCGAATATCAAGGTTACCGGCTCGGTTGAGGGGGACCTTCAAGGCAAGTCCGTTGAAATACTTAACGGCAAAGTAAAGGGCAATATCGTCAGCAAGACTTCGGTAGTCGTGTCCGAAAAATCGGTGGTCGAAGGGGACATCAAATGCGACAGGCTGGATTTGAACGGTAGCGTTAGCGGTGATTCGCTTGTCAATTCGTCGACCTCGCTCGGCAGAGAAGCCGTGATTTACGGCAATATCACGACTCAGAACCTCGCCATTCAGGAGGGCGCGATTATCAACGGAGCAGTTAAAGTCAACAAGCAAAAAGCCGCGGAAGATGACAACAAGAGCGGTACTGACTCATCAAGCAGCTATTCCGATATTTACTTAAGCTAACCAATTCGCCAGACACTTCGGTTTCATATAACCTTGCGGGATTGCGGCGCCGCGCTGCCCTCAGGTTTTGTGTGCCTGCCTACTTTTGAGCACCAAAATCTGAGGGCGTTTTTCTGCAAAGCTCGCCCCTGCCGCCGCGGCTTTCGCTCTTGACATCAAAATAAAACTGTATTAATATATACTATGCTTTTGTCGCTGTGGTGGAACTGGCAGACACAAGGGACTTAAAATCCCTCGGTGGAAACACCGTACCGGTTCAAGTCCGGTCAGCGGCACCATGTTATATTAGGGGAAGCCGGTTGTGCCAGCAGTCGGCTTTTTTTAAAACGGAGGGCAGTATTATGATTAAAGCTGCAATTGTAGGCTACGGCAACATAGGCAAAGCCGCGCATGAGGCAATATCGCAGGCAGGCGATTTTTCGCTTGAATATATTGTCGAGAAGGAAGAAATCTCATCCAGCGTGCCTGTGTTGAAAAGCGTTTCGGAGTTATCGGGCATAGACGTCGCAATCATCTGTCTTCCAAGCCGGCTTGTACCCGATACCGCGCAGGAAATTCTTTCGGCCGGGATTTCCACCGTGGACTGCTACGATATACATACAAATATCCTAAACCTTCGCTCAAAACTGGACGCAATCGCAAAACAGAACAACTGCACTGCAATCACCGCCGCGGGGTGGGACCCCGGCACCGACTCGGTAATACGGGCATTGTTTTTGGCAATGCTCCCCAAAGGGATTACTTACACCAACTTCGGGCCGGGAATGAGCATGGGACATTCGGTTGCGGCAAAGTCAATTCCGGGCGTGAAGGACGCGCTTTCGATGACAATCCCGACCGGCTCCGGCGTTCACAGGCGGATGGTTTATATCGAGCTTGAGCAGGGCGCCGATTTTGACACTGTTTCAAAGGCAATCCTAGAAGACGAGTATTTTGCCGGCGACCAGACCCACGTAATCCGGGTGGACAGCGTGGACCGGCTCAGGGACGTCGGGCACGGCGTCAACCTGTTCAGAAAAGGGGTCGCCGGGACAACTGGCAACCAGCGCCTTGAGTTCAACATGAGTATCAATAACCCGGCGCTGACCGGTCAGGTGCTGGTATCCTCCGCGCGGGCGGCGCTTAAGCAAAAACCGGGGTGCTACACAATGATTGAAATCCCCCCTATCAATTTTCTCTGCGGCGGCAGGGACGAGTTAATCCGCGAGCTTGTATAGCGCAAAGGGGCATAAAAAAGCAGAAACCGCGTGAATTGCGGTTTCTGCTTTTTTATGCTTGTATTCTAGTCAACGGTAATCAAATCTTTCAGAGCTTCAAAACGCTTCTCGCCGATACCGCTGATATTCATTATCTCCTCAATCGAGTCAAAGCCGCCGTAGGTCTCGCGGTAATCAATAATGCGGGCGGCAAATGTCTTGCCTATACCGGGAAGGGTCTCCAGCATTTCCTGTGTCGCGGTGTTGATATTGATTTTACCGGTTTGGTTTTGCCCGGCCGAACCGGAAACCGGGTTTTCCGCCGCGGTGTCCTGCTGGCTGTCAGGCCGGATTTCCGGCTTGGCAGCCGTGCTTTCCGTATCAGCGGCGCTGGACGAAACGGCGAGGGCGTCGGTATACACCACATTAATCGCGGAGAACTGCGGCGCGTCCCACGCGCCTAAAACACCCGAAACAATACACAAAAGCAGAGCGAGGATAATTAATACCCGCTCTTTGAACAAATCGTTCATTGCGCAAAACCTCTTGCATGCCAGATTATCCACAAACATTGAAAACCCTGTAATTATGTGGATATGTTACCAGAAAAGGCAGGCGAAAGGCAATGCACATTATTCAGATTTAAAAATAACGCAGCAGGGAAACCACTTTCCCCAATATCAGCGCCTCTTTTACTATAATCGGCTGATATTTTTCGTTTTCGGGCTGCAGGCGGATATACCCGTTTTCATAGTATATGCGTTTGACGGTGGCCTCGTCCTCTATCAGGGCGACTACAATATCCCCGTTATTAATATCGGGCGTTTTGTAGACAATAATCACGTCGTTGTCCAGAATGCCCGCGTTTATCATGCTGTCCCCGACCGCCCGGAGGGCAAACAAATCTTCAGTGGGATACGAGCCCCCCGAATAAGGGACATAATCCTCGATTTCTTCAACAGCAAGAACCGGCTGCCCTGCGGTAACGCGGCCGACCAGGGGAACCCTGACGACATTTTCGCCGGGCATGCGGATTGCCCTGTTAAGCCCGCTTTGGCGCGTTATATACCCGTGTTCCTCAAGCAGTTTGAGGTACGAGTGAACAGTGGAGGTGGACTTAATCCCGGTGGCGGCGCAGATTTCGCGGACTGTGGGCGGTATCCCTGTATTGGCGCATTCTTTAAGGTACATCAGCACCCTCTTTTGCTTTTCATTCAGCATATTGGCCCTCCTTTCGACTGGCGGAGCATTAACCCGCCATCAGGCGGATACCGGCTGCAAAAAACTGGTTATTTCGCAGTTATAATAGCACATTGTCGCGCGGTTGTCAAACAAATGTTTGATATAAACAGATTTATTACACTTTATTCATACTCAATTAACATAATACCGGTTTGAGTGAGATATAATTTGATTGTACTCGGAATAATGCGGAGCCGCACCGCGTTATTCCATTAAGCGAGTACTTTTTACCCTCCTCAAAACACCCCTCTAACTTTTAAAGGCATAAGGCCCGCTTTACGGCGGGCCTTATGCTTTTTTGGAATACCCGCACGCCCTTAATATGGGTGTGCGGGTTTTTTATTTTTTTAACATTTTTCATGTTTTAAGCATATAAGCGCCAAATCGGTCAAAAATATTACTAAACCGGTTGCCGCGCAGCTTACGCAAAACGCGGGCAAATAATCGAAACGGAGGAACGGAATGGGACATATAAATTTTGACAAAGGAAATAGAAATACAAAGGGGAAAAACGGTTTTTACCTCGCATTGGCGTTATGCCTTGTGGCAGTATTGGGAGTGGCAACTGCGACTTTTCTCAACGCTTTTGACCGGATTAACACTGATGATGAAGGCAACAGCAGCCCAAGCAGGGCTTCATTTACAACCGCCGCGACCAAGCCGGTCGAGCAAAAAGTAACCAATATCCCCGATGAACGAACCGCGGCCAAAACCACAACTGCTGCCGCCACGACCGCCGCAACAACTAAAAAGCCGCCGGCAGATTTGTTTGTCCTTCCGCTGACCAACCAGGTCATACGCAGTTACAGCGGCAGCAAACCCGTCTTTTCGCCGACAATGAACGACTGGAGAGTGCACAACGGGGTGGATTTCAAGGGGGAAATCAACCAGCCGGTAAAAGCAGTCGCCGACGGCATTATTTCAGCCGTATACAGCGATAAGTTATGGGGCGGAGTTATCGAGATAGACCACGGTTACGGGATTATATCGCGCTACTGCGGGGTAAAAGCCGGAACGCTTAAGAAAAACTCAAGCGTCAATGTGGGCGATGTCATCGGATGGCTTTCAAACGTGCCCTGCGAGTCTAAAGACGGCCCGCACCTGCATTTGGAAATCAAAGTCAACGATGAGTACGTCAACCCCGTCGAGGCAATCGGCAGGGAGGTGAAATACACCGCCGCTGCCTCAGAATAAACTCTACATGCCCCCGGAAACCTGCGGATGTACGCAGGTGCGTTTTAGGGGCACAAAAAGAAACTGTGTTCATTTCGGCACAGTTTCTTTTTTATATTCCACTCTGCCTGCAAATGATGTATAATCTATTTATTAAAACGCTGGAGGCTGGGACGAATGCGTTATGCGACCATCGGAACAGGGTGGATAACCGACGCCTTTATCGAAGGCGCAAAAATCGCAGGCGGGCTTAAACTTGCCGCAATCTATTCAAGAAGCGAAAGCACCGGGAAGGCCTTTGCCGCAAAATACGGCGAAGTGCCGGTATTCACGGATTTGGAAAAGCTCGCAAAGTCGGATATTATTGACGCGGTATATATCGCAAGCCCGAACATATTCCACTACCCGCAAAGCAAGCTGTTTTTGGAAAACGGAAAGCATGTCATCTGCGAAAAACCTGCAACGGCAACTCCGGAACAGATGAAAGAACTCATCGAGCTGTCAAGGCGCAAAGGCCTTGTCTTTATGGAAGCGATTATGATGCGGTACCTGCCCGCGCGAAAAACCGTGCATAACGCGCTGAAACGGCTGGGAAACATCACCACCGCAAGGCTTGATTTTTCCCAGCTTTCCTCAAAATACCCGATTTACAAATCCGGCTCGCTTCCCAATGTCTTCAACCCCGCGATGGCCGGCGGCTGCCTTATGGATATTGGCATTTACTGCGTGTATGCGGCCGTGGATTTCTTCGGGTATCCCAAAAAGATACTAGCCAGCGCAGGTTTTTTGAAAAGCGGTGCCGACGGGTACGGGACTTCCGTCTTTGAATACGACGACAAGCTGGTAACCCTGACATATTCCAAAACCGGGCAGAGCCACAGCGGCTCGGAAATACTGGGCGATAACGGCACTTTGAAAATAAACTCAATCTCGACCCTGACCGGGGTTACCCTTATTGAGCAAAACGGCCGGGAACAGGCGGCAAAACTTTTAGTCGGGGAAATCCCAAGGCCGAAACTGATGAGCGGCGAGGCGGCGGCGTTTTCGGATTTTTCAAGCGACCCGTCCCGCCACCGGGATGAAATCGACAGCGCCGCGGAGCAGGCGCTGATGGTGAGCGAAATTATGCAGACCATCAGAAAACAGGCGGGAATCCGCATTGCCGATATGCCGGATTAATCATACCCCAACCCGATATTTACTGCCGACAAAGGGTTTTTTAAAATCTCGTCAACTGTCGGAGCAGAAAAAAAGCCAAGCGCGCCGGTCAGGCCCGCCCTGATTGAAAAGGCGGCAGTCCCGTCCGACAGCGCAACTCCTCCTTTGTGTACCCTCGCGGCGGCCGCCGCCAGCGCGAGGGCTTTTTTGTCCCGTATCGGTTCATCCCCTTTTACCGCGACAATCATGCCGCTTCTGCCGGTGTCAACATTAGCGCATATTCTGCCGAAAGGGTTTGCGCTTGCGGCAGCACTCACCAGACTTACAACGGCCGCGGCAACAATCCTCGGCTCGGCAGCCGATGTAAAGGGGCTTTTGGCGGCTTTCACTTCCAATACCGTACCCTTCCTTGCCAGCACCTTTGAGCAGGCCTCCAGCGTGGCGCGTATTAATGAGCTTATGTCCCCGTATTTCAGCGGCCGGCAAAGATTTGAGCTTTGAAGCAGCGAATATTCTTCGACTTCGGCCAGCAAACGTGTCATTTGCCGGTGTACCGCCTTTTGCCGCGGTGTCTGTGCAAAATATGGCGGGGCGGATATAAAATACACGGCAAGGGCCTCCCTGATACACCCCTCATTTTCAATAACCCAAATCCGGTGCCTGCGTTTTCGATTGCCGGAAAATGCCATTGACGGGTACCAGCCTTTCTTTCCATAACAATAAGCGCCGCAAGATATTATACCCCATTTTCATATTAGGAAACCGCCGCTTTTGTATAACCTAACGAAAGTCCGGTTTTGCCGGTTAATTCTTTGACGAACTTATTGATAAATTGGCAAAAAGCAGGTAAAATATAAGGGTAATCAAGAA
>LFTH01000092.1:9233-23298 GCA_001513365.1 Clostridiales bacterium DTU033
ATCCACGGCAGGTTTCAGGGAAGTGTGGAAGCTAAGGATGGAAAGCTGGTAGTCAACGGCAAAGCCATCAACGTTTACGCCGAGAAAAACCCTGCCGATATCGGATGGAGCGAATGCGGCGCCGAGTATATCGTCGAGTCGACCGGCGTATTCTGCACCACCGAGCTTTCCAGCGCACATCTTGCCGCCGGCGCAAAAAAAGTTGTGATTACCGCCCCCGCTAAGGACAAGGAGACACCCACCTTTGTCTGCGGCGTAAACCTTGACAAATACACAAAGGATATGAAAATCGTATCCAACGCTTCCTGCACCACAAACTGCCTTGCACCGCTGGCCAAAGTCATTTTCGACAAATTCGGCATTGTCGAAGGGCTTATGACCACCGTTCACTCCACAACCGCGACCCAAAAAACCGTGGACGGCCCCTCCGCCAAGGACTGGAGAGGCGGACGCGCGGCTTCTGGCAATATTATCCCCTCCTCCACCGGCGCGGCAAAGGCGGTTGCGCTTGTTATCCCTGAGCTTAAAGGCAAGCTGACCGGCATGGCGTTCCGGGTACCCACCCTCGATGTTTCGGTGGTCGACCTGACCGTCCGCACCGAGAAGGCGACCTCAATGGAGGAAATCAACGCCGCGATTAAGGAAGCATCCGAGACCTATATGAAAGGTATCCTCGGCTACACCGAAGACGCGGTTGTTTCCTCGGACTTCTACACCGATTCGAGGACTTCGATTTACGACGCGACCGCCGGAATTGCGCTTAATTCCAATTTCTTTAAGCTAATCGCGTGGTACGACAACGAATGGGGTTACAGCAATAAGGTTCTTGACTTAATCGCGTACATGACGAAGGTGGACGCACAATAAACCGCACAAAACAGGGGCAGGCACACTCGTGCCTGCCCTTTTTTTCGCCCGGCGTCAATTTGCCGCAGACTGAATAAGACTATGCTATAACTCGCTGACGAATTCGAACATCAAGTCCTCAAATTCATCAACATAGAGCAGCTCCCCGCCGCAGGATACCTGCACCTCCAACAGATAACAGAAGTAATCGACATAACTCAAGAAGTACCTGTCGCGGACAAACAGCTTTGACGGCCTTCCGCGCTTTGTGATGTAGTCTACCAGCGTGTCGATGGCGACTTCTTCATTGCTGATTTCTTTGTCAATCAGCTTTTGCTCAAGCAGGATACCGTTCTTGCGGTCGAACAGGACCAGCACCCTTGGAAAATGCGGCGTTTCATCCGGTTTGTCCTGAACAGGCATCGGAAAATACAGTATATCCATCTCAAGCTGGACCGGGCTTTTTGTCATGTTTTGCAGCCGTTTTATCAGCAGTTCGTTCTTTGGGACATACTGCTCCGAAATGTCAGGGAGCATGGGCATTGGCGCCGCCGCGTTCAGCCATTCCCCGCTTTCACCGGAATACATGCGGATAAGGGTTTCGCCGTTTTCAAAATCCACCTTGATTTTGCCGCTTGAAATGTGGTCGTACGCCGCCGAAAAATTCTGCAGGGCATGTATCATCAGTTCCGCCTGTTCCGCGTCAAGAAGCCACGGGAAAAAACCTTCTTTCAGAGAGCGGAAATAAATCCAGTTGTTCGCGCCGCGGAATTTCAAATCCAAGGCCTTTATGATTTCCCGCTCCTGCGGGCTGACCGAGTCGCGGTCCCCATAATAACACATCAGACAGTTTTTAAAACGCAGCGGGTTCTTTTCCAGCTCTTCATTTGGGGTATCCAACAGGCAGTAAAGGCCGAGCAGTTCGCGGTAACCGGGATATACCCCGATACCGTAGCACTCGCCGTTTTTGCCAAGAACCGAAATGAACACCGGTTCATCTCTTTCGGGCAGAAGAATCGTTATCAAATCCGTGTCCCACAGAGTTTCCCACGGCGCCTGCTGCTTAATAGTTATCGCCGCATCATACAGCTTTGCCCACTGCTCCATAGTCGGGGCGTTTTTATTATCTTTCATTTCATCTTCCCCTTGCTTTAAACTCATCGGCTGCCGCACCGGGCACAAAACGGCGCGCACAAAAACAATGCCTGCATCCGAAACTGTGTTTTATTAATTCTACTATAACCGCTCAAAAAAGTCATTATAATTATAAAAACATTTTCGTAATAACAGCTTTTTTGCCGAAAAACGGCTGCGCCCGCCAGTTTGCTGCGGCCCGCAGCCTTAATCAACCTTTCCCCTGCTGTCCCTGTATTTTTTCGGGGAGACCCCTGTGTACTTTTTAAAAACCTTGGTAAAATAGCTTTGGTCCTCAAACCCGCACATCAGCGATATTTCGGCAAGGCTTATCGAGTCGTCCATAAGGAATATCTTGCTTTTTTCGACACGCACCTTGTTGATATACGAAAAAAGGCTCTCTCCCGTCTCCTCCTTGAATATACTGCTCAAATACGAGCGGCTCAAAAACACATGCTGCGCAATATCGTCCAGCGAAATTTTCTGGCTGTAGTTTGCCTTGATGTATTCCATCACTTTGTAAACCACATTCGAATGTTTGATATGGGAAAAGTCAAAGGTATACGCAATAAATCTGTGCATCACGCTGTTCAGCCATATGCTGAGGTCCTCAAGGGAGGAAAACTGCTCGATTTCCTGCAGATAGTTGGTATTCGACAAAAACACTTCCCTGATGTCGGCGCCCGCGTCTATGGTAGCGCGCGACAGGATGACCACCAGCTCAATCACCCTGGTTTTTATGGTGTCCAAATCAAAGCTGCTGGAGCAGAATATATGGCCGAGCAGCTCGTTCAGCAGCATTTGCGCTCCGCTTTTGTCATGGCTGCAGATTAACGCATGCAGTTTTTTCTCGGTTTCAATCGGGTATTTGTAATCCCCGCCTTCCTGCAGCATTTTTTCATGAGCCGAATAGATGGAACTGAGCAGTTTTTCCTGCTCGTACACAATCCTGCCGACCTTGCTGTGGGGCATGCCCGCCGCATAGCTAGTAACCGCCGACAAAACCTCCGAAAGGTTGGTAACATTCGAAGTCGAAAGGGCCGGGAGGCCGGACGCCTTCGAGCGCAGCGCCTCGTCCATCTCCGCAAGCACATCGTCGTATTCCCCCATCAGCACCGGGCCCATTATTGCCCCGCCGATAAGGTTCCCCGCTTCGTCCGTAACCGACGAGGCGGTAAAAACAAGCCCAATCGGGCAGTAGTAGATATACTTGCCGTTCCAGCGGTACGCCTCGTTGCACCCGTACAAATGAGTGTTCAGCGCATCACAGCGTGAACAGGCGTGTTCTTCGCAAAACCCCCGCGTATCGCCGGGATACAGCAGTTTTTTATCCTCCGCGCTTATTAAAAAAAACGGTATCCCGCTCAGCGCCGAAAGATGGGCTATATTCTCCATACAGCGGTTTACAAGCTGTTCCTTCACTCGCTCTCTCTCCTTTTAACCGAACAAACAGGCTTTATTACAAAACAGGAACAGCGCGGATTTTTGTCTCATCATATGTCGCTTCAACCCGGCAGCCAGCAGGGCAAATCAGGAATTCGTCCTCATTCCATCTGCCTTCGGTCATGGCCCTGATTAACCGGGTATCCCCGTCAAAACTCCGGTATTCCCAGCCGTTCTCTTCTGCAATCCGCTGCGCAATTTGAGGATAATAGGGGCAGTCATAGACAGAGGAACTGATATAAACGCAGGTATTGTAGTTATTGACCCACAGCTTGTCCTGACTTAGCAGATACTCGGCGTTTTCTTCCCCGTACAGCCGCACGTATTCGTGATACTTTTTATCAAAGGTATCCCTGGACGGAATTTCCCCTGTTTCAATCCATCCGTTGTTCAGCCAGTATGTACCGTTGTACTTTTCAAACAAATCGAGGTACCGCTTTTGAGAGCCCAAAAACAACGCTATGCAGTCGTCAGCTTTCGGAATGACCAGCGGCGTATCCCGGCTCTCAAGCCCTACTATACCGTTAGAGCACAGCCCGTAACCGATTACGATGAAGTCAGGCCAATGCTTAAGCAGCCGTTTTTCCCTTTGATAGTACAGATTGTCAAGAGTGTACATGAGCATCTTACGCAGCAAATCCGGAGTGTCATGAAGCCCTTGCGGCAGCCATGTGATATCTACAACGCGGGGGCTTTGGGAGGCAAAGTAGCTCAATTCCCTCGAAAAAACCCGGCACGCAATGATGTGTATGCGAATGAGGCTCATCTCCTTTTTATATCCGCATTTGTAATGAACAGTATACCAAAATTCAAAAAAACATGCTAGTATATTTGAGATTTTTCCTGTATTATAGGGATAAAAGTATCGGCTCACCCGGCCGACGAAAGGCGGAAATGCTTTATGGAGCAGTGCGTGCTGAAAATAAAGGATAACGGGCAGGAAAAATCAATTCCTTTCACTCCGCCCGCGAGGCTGTCCGAGGTTTTTTCAAAACACGGGATTGCGGTTGAAATGCCCTGCGGCGGCAGGCAAAGGTGCTTAAAATGCAAGGTGGAGGCGACCGGCAGCCTCTCACCCATAAGCAAGAGGGAGAGCTCGCTGCTGACCGAAAAGGAAAAAGCTGAAAATATCCGGTACGCGTGCATGGCAACCGCTTTGGGGGACGTACAGGCGAGGCTGCTTTCGGGCCGGTACAGGGACGACATCCTGACAGAAGGCCGCCTGCCCCTGTTTGAGCTTAATCCCTGGGGCAGGGACTACGGCGCGGCGGTCGACATTGGCACAACAACCGTCGCCGCATACCTCTACCGCCTGTCCGACGGAAAGCTGCTGAAGACGCTTGCGGAAAAAAATCCGCAGTCGGTTTACGGTGCGGACGTGCTCTCCCGCCTGCAAAAGTCGATTGAGGGCGAGCGTAATGGGCTTGCGGACAGTATCCGCGGCTGCATATCCCGGATTATGGGCGAGTTCTGCGCCTTTGCCGGTATCCCGGCCGAAAAGCTGGACAGTCTTGTTTTGACCGGCAACACCGCCATGCTCTATCTGCTCTGCGGCAGGGACCCGCAGTCAATTGCAGTGGCGCCGTTTGAGCAGGACTGCGATTTCGGTTTCTTTCTTGACGGGCAAAAGCTGGATTTGCCGGGCAATATCAGGGTTTATCTGCCCAAATGCATATCCGCATACGTCGGCGCCGACATAACAACCGCTCTGCTCGCCTCGGAATTCTTTCAGCAGGGGAAAGTGGCTTCGGACCGGCCGCGGCTGCTTGTGGATATCGGCACCAACGGCGAAATGGCTCTGGCGGCGGACGGCGCGCTGCTGTGCTGTTCTACGGCTGCCGGCCCCGCTTTCGAGGGCGCGGGCATTCATCAGGGAATGCCCGCTCGCACCGGCGCCATATACCGAATAAGCCTTGAAAACCGTCGCATAAAGACTGCGGTACTCGGCGGCGGGCAGGCGGTGGGGATATGCGGCTCCGGGCTTTTGGACGCGGTTTCGGTGATGTGCGAAGCCGGTATCGTGGACCAGACCGGGATTATATGCGAAGACGGTCATGATTTCACCGAATATGTCAAAGAAGCAAACGGCCAGCCTGCTTTTGAGCTGCCCGGTACCGGGGTATTGCTGACACTGCAGGACATACGGTCGGTACAGCTTGCTAAATCCGCAATCTGCGCGGGAATGAAAACACTGATAAAAGAAGCGGGGTATGGCTTTGACGATATTGGCGAACTGGTGATTGCGGGCGGGTTCGGCAGCAATATCAACGTAAAATCCGCCGAAAGAATCGGGCTGATTCCTCCCGGTTTTGCCGACAAAGCCTATGCCATTGGCAACGCTGCGGGTTCGGGCGCCTCGATGATTTTGCTGAGCGACACGCTGCGAATACAGTCGGAGCAAATAAAAAGCTATACAAAAACACTGGGGCTATCCACAAACCCGTACTTTATGGAGTCATACATAGACGGGATGTTCTTCCCCGAATAATGCCCAAAACCAGCCAAAGCCCGGCAAAGCCGGGCTTTTCTTTGTCAACGGGAACGCGCAAAATCTGAGCGGCTGTACGGTTTTACACAGCCGCTGAAGCTCTCTTTTATGCAACGAATGATTTTGCCACTTCGGCGGCGGACGCCGCGTCAGGCGCGTACGCGTCTGCGCCGATGAGGTCGCAAAAGCTCTGGGTAACGGGCGCGCCGCCCACCATAACCTTGACCTTGTCGCGCAGGTCTGCCGCTTTAAGCGCCTCGATGACCGTCTGCTGATTGTTCATGGTGGTGGTCAGCAGCGCCGACAGCGCAAGAATTTGCGGTTTGTGCTCTTTTACCGCTTCGATAAACTTCTCTTCCGAAACGTCCACGCCAAGGTCAATAACCGCAAACCCGGCTCCCTCAAGCATCATTTTGACAAGGTTTTTCCCAATATCGTGCAAATCGCCTTTCACAGTTCCGATGACCACCCTGCCAATCGGCTCCACCCCTTCTTCGACAAGACGGGGCTTGAGCAGTTCGGTCCCGCGGTTTAAAGCCCTTGCCGCAATCAGCACTTCGGGGACGAATACTTCGTTATTCTTGAATTTGACTCCGAGGATGCTCATTCCCTTGAGCAGACCTTCGTCCAGTATCTGCTGGGCGGTAGCCCCGCTGTCCAGCGCCTCCTGCACCAGCGCCACCACATCTTTTGCCTTGCCCTGCTGCACAGCCGTGCTGATTTGTTCTAATAATGACATAATATAAAGCCTCCTTACAGATTATATCCTTAAATCATATTTTTGGGGGTCCAGCTTCTCGCATTCCCCGATAATCCCTTTTACGAACTCGTCGGTACCCTCCGGCAATCCGAAAACGGCTTCGCTCAAATTATCAAGCCACATAAGCTCTTTTTCGTCAAGCGAAAGCTCCTTGTTGTGGTAGGCTTCTTTCAGGTGCGCCAGGGCAAGTTCCGCCGCTTTTTTGGTGCGCGGGTAATCGCCTTTTACCTTGACCAGCTCTTTGGAAATGCTGAGCACCACATCGGGCCGCAGTACATACGCCTGCGGGTCGAGGCAGCTGTCGCTGTCCGCATGCAAATCACGAAGCAGCCGCGCCGTTTCATCTCCTTTGGCCGACGAGGTGTTCATCAGCCGGCAGTCATAGGAAAGCTGTTCAAAGGACACGGTCGGAGCCATGCCGCCGAGCAGCTTTATATTCTGGATAGATTCGTTGCTCCAAAGGTCTGTAACGCAGGCGGCAATATTCCCGACCGGCGACAGATGGGCGCACGCCGCCGTGCGGCCTTCGGTAGAAATCGGGGTGCCGGTAATCGCCTTGACATAAACCCCTTCATATCCGCAGTCCTTGTGGGGCCCTCTGGCGCCGCATTCAACCGCAACCAGACTGCGCACGGCCGACATAACGCGGATAACCGCCGCGAAAACGCGCGGGATATAGCGCTTGTCCGCCAGAACCATTGCCGTATTGGCAAAACCGCACGCGGTATCGCCGGCAGCGACAGCGCCTGTGCGTTCGGCAATCTCGACAATCTGTGTCCACAGTTTTTCCATATCGGCGCAGCCGAGCACCGACAACGCGAATATGGACTTGCCAATGTCGCAGTACATTATCGCGTCGTCATGCACTTCCTTGCCGCCGACCGATTCAATCGCGAGAAAATCAGCCCCGGCTTCGGCGCAGCCCTCAAATGTCCGCATTATCGCGTCCCAGTGGCGCCCGCGCCACATATGCTCTAAATCGCTGCCCTCGCGGATATCGTTCGGGGTAATCCTCACGCTGCCTTTAATGCCGTATTTGCTTTCGTATTCCTTTATGACGTCAGCGACCGTCTTGCAGACTTCAATCCCCCAATCCGGCTCAAACGTCATCGGAGGCAGCGTCTCAATCTCCGCGACAAAACCCGGCACATAAAGCTCCCTTGCCCGCTCGCAAATCCCTGTGATGATTTCCCTGTAATTGCGGATTACCTCCGGCATGCTCTCTTTTGTTACCAGCATGGGAGGAAGGGTGAAATTTATTTCGGGATATACCGTACCGCCGCCGATAACCATTCCGTTTTTCAGCGCGACCGGTTTTAATGACTTGCCAAATATAAAATCCGATAAATTCTGATATGCGACTTTGGTTGCGGTTTGTCTTGCCACCGCTCACCACTCCTTTTTGCAGATTTACTTTGCCGCATAATATGAGTATACTTGCGAAAAAAACGCTGTTCTTGTGCAGTGTTTTGATTTTTTGGATTTTTTTATGGCAAGTTTAAGAACTTATCAATAATCTTCGGTCCGCACCATGTCGCGATGAATAAGATGGGCAGTTCTGCCCAAAATATCAATGCTGTTTTTACATCCTTCTGTTGTATAACTCCCGTCAGTGTGTTATGCTTGGTGTAGTTATCATAATCGGTTGTTAAAACTAATATTGATAATGACTATTTTATTAAGGATGATATAATTGTCTGTCAAAACCAAAACAGTCCAACCGCTTTACTCAATAGGCGAGGAAATCGGAAACGCCATTACCCATGGAATTGCCGCAACGGTGTCAATAGGCGGAATTGCGGTGCTGGTTCTGCGCGCTGGCGGGCGGGCGCTCGAAACCGCAGCGGTGGCAGTATACGGTTTGTCAATGCTGCTGGCATTCAGCATGTCCACATTGTACCACGCGCTGACCAACCAAAAGGCAAAAAGGGTGCTGCGGGTTTTGGACCATGCCTCAATCTATCTGCTGATTGCAGGCACCTACACCCCGTTCACCCTGATTATCCTCAAAGGCGCGGTAGGCTGGATTATAGCCGCCGCAGTCTGGTGCACCGCGGTATTCGGGATTATCTTAAAGCTGATAAGCGTGGACAGGTTCAAAAAAATATCAATGGCGTGCTACGTATCGGCTGGCTGGTGCATTCTGGCCGCAATCAGGCCAATCTGCAAGAACCTTCCGCTCGCAGGGCTGCTGCTGCTTTTTGCCGGCGGGTTATTCTACACAACCGGGCTGATTTTTTACAGCCGCAAAAAAATCCGCTACATGCACACCGCGTGGCATATTTTTGTGTTGGCCGGAGCCGCCCTGCATTATTTCTGCGTACTTCTGTACGTGCTGTAAACCCCGGTTTTCCGGCAGCACGCCCTTTAATCCAGTTTATTATGAATATTCCGGCAAAGACTCGCAAATAATAAACCAAAGCTGAAAGGGTGTGCTGTGATGGCTATAATCGCAATCCGCACCGTGATAATATACATATTCATTATCACGGCGATGAGGATTATGGGAAAAAGGCAGCTCGGTGAGCTGCAGCCCTCGGAGCTGGTGGTCGCCCTGCTGATTTCGGACCTTGCGGCGGTTCCGATGCAGGAAAACGGTATGCCGCTGTTAAACGGGTTAATTCCGATTATGATTCTGGTCGCGCTGGAACTGCTGATTTCCGGCGTCATGCTCAAATCACTGTTCTTCCAGCGTTTTATCGGGGGCAAACCGAGAATTATCATAAACAACGGGAAAATCGACATAAAAGCCTTAAACGGCATGAGGTTGACCGTTCAGGATTTAATGGAATCCCTGCGTCAGCAATCAATATTTGACTTGCGGGAAGTGCAGTACGCGATAGTGGAACCGAACGGGAAAATCAGCGCTCTGTTAACCCCCGAAAGCCGTCAGGCGACATGCAGGGACCTTGCGGTTCAAACACAGGACAACGGGCTGCCAATGGTGATTATAAGCGACGGCAAGCTGTCCCGCTTGGGCATGCAGGTCTGTGAAATCAACGAAGGGTGGGTCAATCAGGTGCTGGTTGACAACAAGGTCGCCTTAAACGACGTCTTACTGCTGTTTGCGGATAAATCAAAGAACTACCAGCTAATCAGAAAGGACAATTCGGTTTGAAGCGGATTATCATCGCGGCTGTCATTCTAATCTTTGTGTCGGCGGCAAGCGTGTTTATACTCGGTTTTTATACTAAAGGGATTGACCGGATGGTTAAGATAGCGGACGATTTGCAAACCGCTTTAGACAGCGGGGATTTGGACAAATGCCTTGCGCAGTCTACCGAGCTGATTGACGAGTTCAAAAGCTCATCGCGGTTTTTCCCGCTGTTCATGCGTCATTCAGACATTGCAAGGATAGAGGAAACGCTGGTCACGCTCCCGGTTTTGATTAAAACCGGCTCCACCCAGCATTTCGCAGCCGAACTTGCCAGATGCAAAAACATGCTCGAAAACCTGGCCGAACTTGAAACCCCGTCCCTTAAAAACATCTTATAACTCCGGTTTTTTCAGGATACAGTACAGGTCTACCCTGCAGTCCGCAGTCTCATAGCCCCGGCTCATATATTCCTGCACAATCTGTTCTGAGTATTGCTCGGCGCCCGGCCGCATGTCAATCGCAATGTAATCGGCGTTTTCGGCTTTTTCCACGTCGTTGCTGTACTGAATGTCGTATAATTCCCGCCTTGCCGCAAGTCTTGGGACAAAATAGCCGGAGGCGCGGACTGACGCGTCCTGCGGTATTGCGTTCAGCGCGCGGGTTATCTCGGCAAATTTTTCGCGGTTGTTGATATAATTCTGAATATTGTTTGTATATCCCCCCACCTGCGATATGAACATTATGACCGACGCGGCCACCATCAGGGTCAGGCCGTATTTTTTATGTTTTGCTCCAAATTTCGGGATGTTAAGTATCACGAGATAATAAAAGAAAGCAAGCGTCCCAAAATTATACTGAAACAGGATGGAATGCTGGTACGGGTAGTTGCTCATAAGGTTAATTACAAGAAAAGGCAGCAGCAAAATCATCTGCGAAAGGTCGCGGTTAAGCAACGGCAGGAACGCCACGGGCACCAGCATAATCAGCATATACGCCGCTTTCTCCTGAACAAAGACCTCCGTAAGAATGTAAGCCGGGTTTGATATTATTGTTCTGAAAACGCTCAACAGCCCCCACTCGCTGTCGCTGATGAAATTGCCGTACCTGCTTATCATTGCACCCTCGCCGAAACTGTTAATAAACATTATCGCAAGAAAAAAATATATCACAGAGACTGAAAAAAGGGCGGCGCCGTGCTTTTTTTCTTTTTTTGAAAAAAATAAAAAGAGTGCGGCACAGGCGACGTAAAAAGCCGCATCTTCCTTTACAAAGCAGGCCAGAAGCCCAAACAGATACATCAACTTCCACTGCCTGCACTCGATAAAATAGAAAAGCCACAGCAAAAGAGGGGCAAGGAACAAATTCTCGTGGATATCGTAAAAACAGCTACCGGCCAGCGCCGGATGGAAACAGAACGCGGCGCACAGCGCGGCAGTCGCTTTGTATGAAAGCCGGTTTCTCCGCGCCAGCAAAAACAGTGGTATGACCGCGCTGGCCACTATAAGAGCCTGCATAATCTGAAGATATACCGGCGACGGGAAAATCAGATAACCCGGCAGCAGCAAATAATAAATCGGCGACAGATGGACAGCGAAATGGGACAGCAGTTCGCTGCGCTCGCAGGTTGTATACGGCAGAAATGTCTCCTTCATATAATAAAACATCTGGGAGAAAATGCCGAAATCATAGGTGGATGTCGAATAATTGAGATATCTCAATGTCGTCAGCCCGCCCACATAGACCGCGAAAAAAACGGCTGCCGCGCCCGCGGTATATAAGGCCGGCCTTAAACCGAACTTCATACGGGCAAGGTTTAGCTTGTCGTCCCGCATAAGATAATAACCGATAACCGAAACGACCAGTAGCAGCCCTATCGAAAAGTATAAGTTCCTGTGCCTGAAGGCCATGTAACAGCAGTAAAACCCCGCCGCAACGGCCAGCGCGTACGCGTCGGAATTGAATTTCACCAGTTTTGAAACGACCGACAGCAACAGCACAATGCAAAGCAGGTATAGAAGGTAATCAATATAGTTTATCTTTTTTACAAAATCAATGGTATCAAAACCGACAGGCACTGTCGCCAGATTAACCGAGCCCAAAAACGCCAGCGCGGTTACAATCCGCGCCAGCACGCGCTCGTTAAAAACGGCGCGGAACGCGCTCTGGGCAATCGTTGCCAGCTTTCGTCTCAATTCAATACCTCGTTTCGATTAAAATCCCAGCGCTTCACCCACAATAATGACCTTTATCCGACCCGCCTCCCGCTGGAGCGCGCATATAAGGTAATTGCTGCAAATGCGGCTGCTGGTCTTACAGCCGTCGGTGATACCGTCAGAGTCTATCCCCTGACAAACGCCGGTAAACGCGCAGTATGTATCGCACGAAAGGCGGATTGCGTTGGCCGGCGCCGCAACCTGCTTAACATATTTCACCGCTGCTTCGATATCCGGCACAATCTTGTTGTACCCGACCACCACGATTACCGATTTCGGGCCGAAACATATCGCTGCGACCCGGTTGCTGGTGCCGTCCACATTGAACAGCTCCCCGTTCATGGTAACCGCGTTTGACGATGTCAGGTAAACATCTGCCGAAAAGCTGTCAATGAACACCTGCCTGGTTTCCTCCGCGCTCAAACCGGGCGCGTAGCGGTCAAGAAAATTATACCTGCCGCTCCTTAATAAATCGACAATCCCTGCCTGAAACAGGGTTACCGAGCCGCCGACCGCGACGGTATCCCCTTCCTTTATCAGTTCCGAGACCTTTTGCACCGCCTCCCCGCGGTCTTTGACAAAATAGGCGTCCATGTTGTTCTTTTTCAGGTTTTCAATCGTCTTTGCGATATGCAGCTCCATTACTTTTTCCCTTGCGCTGCCGTCCATTTTATTCACTCCTGTTCACACATTATATATTATATTTTCAGATATCCAGTATCAGCCCTACCGGACAGTGGTCAGAGCCGTAAACGTCGCTGTATATCAGCGCGTCCGCGATATTTCCCGCCAGCCGGTCGGATACAAGGAAATAGTCAATCCGCCAGCCGACATTGTTCTCCCTTGCGTTGAACATATACGACCACCACGTATAAGCCCCGGTTTTGTCGGGATACAAAGCCCTGAAACTGTCGGTAAACCCCTTTGAAAGCAAATCCGAAAACGCCGCGCGCTCCTGCTCCGTAAACCCCGCGTTGTTGCGGTTGGAGTCGGGATTTTTCAAATCAATTTCGTTGTGGGCGACATTCAAATCTCCGCATACCACCAGCGGTTTCTTCCTGTCGAGGGAAACCAGATAGGACGAAAACGCCTCCTCCCACCGGAGCCGGTAATCAAGCCTTGCAAGCCCGCGCTGGGAGTTCGGAGTGTAAACATTGACAAGATAGAAATCCTCAAACTCAAGGGTTATCAGGCGACCTTCGCTGTCCTCAAACAACCCGCCCATACCGAATTCCACGGTGAGAGGGCGGCGGCGGGTGAACACTGCGGTACCGGAATACCCCTTTTTCTCGGCGTAATTCCAGTACGACGAATACCCTTCGGGGTTAAAATCCACCTGCCCCTGCTGCAGCTTTGTTTCCTGTATGCAGAAAATATCCGCCGAAGACTCCCCGAAATACTTCTCAAATCCCTTGTTCATGCAGGCCCGTAGCCCGTTTACATTCCATGAAACCAGCTTCACAAACTCCCTCCAAACTAGAATTATTGTATCTGATAAACCGGGATTATGCAACCTCAAAATGGCTCAACAAAATACCTTTGCCCGATTGACAAACTTTGATTGATAGAGTATAATATCCGAGGCCGCCGACTAAAAAAGCCTCGTTTGCACAATTTGCGGCGGCACACCGGGGTGTAGCTCAGTTTGGTAGAGCGCTTGGTTCGGGACCAAGAGGCCGCGGGTTCAAATCCCGCCGCTCCGACCAAGAAAAAAGCAGTAACCACGGGGGCTTTCGGCTCTCGCGGTTACTGTTTTAATGGAAAGATATAGCAATAAACTCAGCCGGTACACACTTTGTACACACTTTTTAAAAAAACAAAAACCGGGAAGCTCGCACCTTCCCGGTTATAACTCCCGTTTAATTTAATTATCGGGAGTTCTCTGCTAGGGAAGCCAGCAGGTTGCCAACCTTGTCAGCGGCTTCCCTTTTCATTTTGGCCGTAACACTTGAGTAAACGTCCATCGTAAAAGCGGAAGAATGATGTCCCAGGGTCTCCTGTATCGTCTTTACGTCAACGCCTTGCTCCAATGCAATGGTTGCGAAAGTGTGCCGCAGGCCGTGGAAAGTAACATCAAGGCCTGC
>LFTH01000123.1 GCA_001513365.1 Clostridiales bacterium DTU033
CTATCTCCTTTCTATATAAAAGCGGCAATGCCTGCCGGCTGAAAAGTCGGCAGGCATTGCCATTGCAGAGGTTTTTATTGTGCCGTTGTGGTCGTGTTTTCAGAGGTTGCGCCGGTTTGTTCGGAGAATGCCTGCGGGTACAAGGTTTTTGCGATTATCTCCGCGGCTTCAATCATTCTGAACCCCTGACTTTCAATGTATTCCGCTTCAATCTCAAAAATCCTGTTGTTTTTTACTGCCGGGCTGTTTTTAAGTCCGTCTATGCTCCTGACCTTTTCGGCCAGCGACTTTGGACAGAAAATGTATTCCGGCTGGCTTAAGGTTGTATTGTCGGCTTTCCAGCCGGTCAGGCTTTCGGCGACATTTACCGCCCCCGCCGAGGCTATTATATGGTCAATCACCGAGTCGCCGGTGGCCACATGCCCGGACAAATCCGCGACATAAACCGCTTTGAACTGCGGCCCGCCGCCGCTGTGGGACAAAACCGTCCGATTAATTCTATCGAGCTTGTCCTTGACGGAATCCATGTGGGTCAGCCCTTTTATAATCCCCGCATTTGAGCCTAAGAACATTCTGCCGACCGCGAGATAGAGGTTTGAAAGCTCGTTAAAGCTTTGCGCCGCGGGGATAACCACAACCGGAATGTTGTTTTTATCAAGGATTTCCTTAACAGAGTCGGACTGCTCCTTTTGGGTCAGCAGTAAATCCGGCTTGGCGCTGATTATCACGTCCATGTCTGGCAGCACCACACTACCGGCAGAGGGCAGGACCGCGATTGTTTCGGGATAGTTGCATTCCTCCGACCGCACCACCACTGAAGAGCCAAAACCCATGTCCGAGATTATTTCGGCAAGGGAGGGAGAAAGCACCGCTATTCTTGAGGGGGGAGCGGCGATTTCAACGCCGTTCACAACGACGGGGAACCCGGTATCGCTTAATGCTTCGGATTTGGACGAAGATTTTGAGCAGCCGGACAGCATAATTAAAATCAGGGTTACAGCCGCCGCAAATAACCTTTTTTTCATCTTCTTTTCCTCCTCTCTCAACCCTATAATTGGCAGTCATGCCTAAAATATGCGGTTGCCGCCTGCGGGCGCCGGGGT
>LFTH01000073.1 GCA_001513365.1 Clostridiales bacterium DTU033
CACGACAAGAACAAGATTTTGATGAGCATATCGGCTTTGATTATCCTTGTGTTTTTTATCCCATACACAGCGTCCGGCTTTGCGGCATGCGGGAAGCTTTTTAATTCGGTGCTCGGCCTGAGCTACCCGGTGGCAATGCTGATAAGCGCGCTGGTTATCATCCTCTATACCGTAATCGGCGGCTTTCTGGCCGAAAGCGCTACCGACTTAATTCAGGGAATACTGATGTCCACAGCCCTTGTGGTTGTATTGGGTTACGGCATCAGCCTTGCCGGCGGTATCGGCAATGTAATAGAAGATACAGGCTCATTGCCGGGGTTTACGAGCCTGTTCAGCACATTTGACCCAAAAACAAACAGCGCCACGCCGTTCGGGTTTATGCCAATTATCTCCACACTGGCTTGGGGGCTCGGATACTTCGGAATGCCGCATATCCTGCTGCGGTTCATGGCTATCCGCAAGGAAGGCGAACTCAAAACCTCGCGCAGGATTGCCATAGTCTGGGTGGTAATCTCGCTTTTTGCGGCGGTGATGATTGGGATTGTCGGTTTTACTGCGGTTAAGGATATCAACGACCCCGAGACCATATTTATCGAGCTTTCGCAGAGGCTGGGCGGCAGCAATGTCATCACCCTTTTGCTTGCCGGATTAATCCTTGCGGGAATACTGGCGGCCACAATGTCCACATCGGACTCGCAACTGCTTGTCGCCTCGTCAAGCATTTCCCGCGACTTTTATAAAGGCTTGATAAACAAAAATGCGAGCGACAAAACAGTGATGATTATCTCTCGCAGTACCGTGGTGGTGATTGCGATAATCTCCATCTTTATCGCGTGGAACCCCGACAGCTCGATTTTTGAAAT
>LFTH01000078.1 GCA_001513365.1 Clostridiales bacterium DTU033
TTAATGTAAAACTTCAAAAAGTCTTAATCCATGTCCCGTCTTGTATTGTTTCCAAATTTATCGCTATAATACTAATTTATTAATAACAAGTCAAGTAATCGGCGAAAAAAAGCAAAACGCTATGTCCTGAGCAAAGAGCGGTACAGCCTTATATACTGATTTGCCGAGTGCCCCCAACTGAAATCGCAGCTCATGCACCTTGCCATCAGGGCGGACCAGAACCCCTTGTCCTGATAGGATTCGAGCGCCCGGCAGACCGCGTTCATCATATCCTCGCTGTTAAACTCCCTGAACGTAAACCCGTTGCCCTTTCCGCCGCCGCAGTCGGTTATGCTGTCTTTAAGGCCGCCGGTCTCGCGGACAACCGGCACAGTGCCGTAGCGGCAGGAAATCATCTGCCCTTCCCCGCAGGGCTCGGTCCTGGACGGTTTTAAATAGATGTCCGCGCCCGCGTAGATTTTACGGGCAAGCTCCGGTATAAAGCCGGAGATATAGCACATTTTATCCCGGTATCTGGTGTGAATCTCCCTGAAAAAGCTCTCATAAGCCCAGTCGCCGGAACCATGCAATATGAACTGGACGTCTTTTTGAAGCAGTTCCTCAAGTGTGGACTTGACAAGCTCCATCCCTTTTTGGGGTATCAGCCGCGGAATCATCGCAATGATTGGGACCTCCGGCCGCTGAGGCAGCCCCAGCCGCTCCTGTAGAAGCCTTTTGTTTTCCGGCTTGCCCGACATATCTTTAAGCGAGTAATTCGACCATATCAGGGTATCTGTTTCAGGGTTGTATTCATCAGTGTCTATACCGCTTAGTATGCCGTGCAGCCTGTCGGATTTCTCCTTCAGCACCCCGTCTAATCCGTGGGAATGCCACGGCTCCAAAATCTCTTTTGCATAAGTCGGGCTGAGGGTGGTTACGCAGTCGGCGGCTTTAATCCCGCCTTTCATAAGGTTGATTACTCCGTTAAACTCCACAACATGGCTTGATTCGCCCGAAATCCCGAAAACATCCTCAAGGATTTCCATTCCGTACTTGCCCTGAAACTGTATATTGTGGATGGTGAACACGGTCTTAATGTCTTTATACTGCTCAAGGTCGCTGTAATACAGCGAATAGTAAACAGGCCCAAGCGCGCATTGCCAGTCGTTGAAATGGATTATCTCCGGCTCGAAATCAATATGGGCAAGCATTTCAAGCACTGCGCGCGAAAAAAAGGCAAACCGCTCCGCGTCATCAAAGTGCCCGTAAAGTCCCGGGCGCCTGAAGTAATACTGGTTGTCAAGCAGGTAATACACAACCCCGTTGTGCTGAGTCCTGAAAACCCCGCAGTACTGCCGCCTCCATGCAACGGGCACCGAAAAGGAAGTCAGGAACACCAGTTTTTTTCTCATATCGTCAGGTATATCCTGATATAACGGCAATACCACGCGGCACCCAATCAGCCTCATCCGCATGGCATGCGACAAGGAGCCGGCTGCTTTTGCTAATCCGCCAAATGCCGCAAAAGGGAGCGCCTCACTGGCTGCATATAAGACTTTCATTTGAATTGCCCCTTCCCTAGCGCTTGCATGTCGGCACAGCTTCGCTTGGTTATGCTTAACAACGGCAGCCCTCGGCTCCGCCCGTTCCCAGGTTTTACGCAAAACTGCTCGCCCTGTGTCCGTTTAATCCGACACCCAAGAAAGCTGTGTTCTGGCAGCAGGGGAATAACTGCCAGATGAACGCGCTTTATACTTTTATTGCAGACACTGCCGCCAGAGGATAAAAACCGCCGTTATTCAGTTATTGACAAGGAAGGCAGTCAATCGGGAAATAGCAAATATGTATGGCGCAGGCGAAAACCTTTGATTTAGACAAAGCCGCCGCCATCACATGCGGCCTCTTCTATTGTATATTGTACCAATTTAGTGAATTTTCTTCAAGTTTTTTGTTGTGAAATTATTAATATTTTCCAACTTTTTTTGCAAATCGCTATAATATTTTGTAATTAATGGTTATACAAGCTATGACATCCATATTTTCGTAATAGTTATCGGCAAACCGGATTAAAAAAATAAGCCGGAAAAGCATTTCCGGCATAAGATATCAATAACTGCTTGCCCTGCGCTGTTCCCGAAGAGCCCGCCTTTTTATCCCGGCTTCCCATTCCGCCCGCTCCTCGCCATTGACGGTTATCAGCCCTGGAACGGGCGCGGGTTTTCCCTGCTGGTCCAGCGCCACCAGCACGAGATAGGCGCGGTTGACCATCTGACGCTTGCCGTCCAGGGACTCGACA
>LFTH01000045.1 GCA_001513365.1 Clostridiales bacterium DTU033
ATAATCGCGTTGGACGCGTCCGCGAGCATGACGTCGCTTTCACTGACGGCGCCTACCCCGCCGTGGATGACGCGGACGGCAACCTCGTCGTTGCTGAGCTTTTCAAGCGACTGGGTTACTGCCTCGACTGAGCCCTGAACGTCCGCCTTGACGATTATGCAAAGCTCCTTCATTTCGCCCTGCTTCATCTGCTCAAACAGGTTGTCAAGAGTAACCTTCTGATACTTCTTAAACTGCTCCTCTTTTGCCGCCTGCTTGCGCTGCTCGACCAGCTCGCGCGCAAGCCGCTCGTCTGAGACCACATTGAAAACATCGCCGGCGACAGGCGCCTCGTCCAGCCCCATAATCTCGACCGGGACGGACGGGCCCGCTTCTTCAAGATTTTTGCCGTTTTCGTCGGTCATCGCGCGGACTCTGCCGACGCTGGTGCCCGCTATCACTATATCTCCGACGTGCAGGGTTCCGTTTTGCACAAGAAGTGTGGCTACCGGTCCGCGCCCCTTGTCAAGCCGCGCTTCAATCACAGTGCCTTTTGCGGGCCTGTCGGGATTGGCGCGCAGCTCTTTCATCTCAGCCACAAGCAATATCATTTCAAGCAGCCTGTCAAGCCCCTGACCGGTGCGCGCAGAAACAGGGACGCAAATGGTCTCGCCGCCCCATTCTTCGGGCACAAGCCCGTGTTCGGTCAGCTGCTGCATAATCCTGTCGGGGTTGGCGTCGGGCTTGTCAATCTTATTTATAGCGACAACAATCGACAAATCCGCTTCTTTGGCGTGGTTGATAGCCTCCACAGTCTGCGGCATAATCCCGTCATCGGCAGCGACCACAAGCACCGCAATATCGGTAACTTTTGCGCCGCGCGCCCTCATTGACGTAAACGCCTCGTGGCCGGGGGTGTCAAGGAAGGTAATCGACTGGTCGCCAAACTGACAGCGGTATGCGCCGATGTGCTGGGTAATTCCGCCGGCTTCCCCGCTCGCTACGTTTGTGCGGCGGATGGCGTCAAGAATTGAAGTCTTGCCGTGGTCGACATGCCCCATCACAACAATTACCGGGTCGCGCGGTTTGAGGTCCTGTTCCGCGTCCTCGCTGTCGTCTATAATCATCTCCTCGATAGTTACCACCACTTCGCGCTCGACTTTGGCGTGAAATTCTTCCGCCACAAGAAAAGCGGTGTCAAAGTCAATCTCCTGATTGACGGTTGCCATTACCCCAAGCTGCATCAGCTTTTTGATGACCTCCGCCGCCGTGGCTTTGAGTCGGCTCGCAAGTTCTCCAACCGTGATGGTATCCCCTACCGTGATGGTAATCGGCTTGCTCTTGCGCTCCATCTGGATACGCAGCAGGCGCTCCGCCTCTGTTTCGCGTCTGCCCCTGCCCCGCCTTTGCTGCGAGCGTTGACCAATCTTCTGCTTT
>LFTH01000039.1 GCA_001513365.1 Clostridiales bacterium DTU033
GGTAGTGTCAAATAGTCCATGAAAAACAGAAAGTGCCAAACCCTATGACAGTCGCGAACACAAATGCTGTCAAAAGAGAGCCGAGGGCGACGGGTTGAGATAAAAAGGCACAGCAAAGCGCCCTCGGGACGGCATTGTAGCATTTGCATTCACGCCGGTCAAGGGTATTGACCACCCAACGAACCGCCTTAGACTCAGGGAAAGATAAAAGTCAGGCGGTGGGGGACTTGATAAAATCCTCACTCATGGCAATGAGCTTCAACCACTTGGCAGGCATGTTTGGCAGAGCCTCAAGCTCCGGGATAACTATCGGGACATTGCCATCAAGAGCTGAATGGGGACGCAGGAAGTTGAAATAAGCGACAAAAAGCGTAACAGAAGAAACAGATCCGGAGTCGGAACCGAATCCAGTTGTAGGCTTGTAGTTACCCTTAAAAGTACGGTTTAAGCGTTCAATAATCTGTTTGAGGGGACGGAACTCCTTGGAAACCTCATCCTCGTTTGTAAGCCCGATAACCTGAGTGACATTAAAATTTATACCATGCTGTGCGAAGAATTGCTGGGCGAGAAGATAAATAGGATTACCGTCGGTGATAAGGTTGAGTTTTTGCGGAAGTTTCTTTAACTTAACCAAAACATCGTTAAAGGCGAGTATGGCGGATTGGTAGTCACGGTGGCGCTGTACGCGGTAGGAAAGTATAACTTTCTTCACAGCGTCGAAGAAAAAGAAGATATAATGCCATCGCCCCTTGACTTTTATGTAGGTTTCGTCACCGCAGAAAGAATCGGAAAGTTCATAAGGGAAATGATCAACAAAAGGCTTAATTCTGGGCGCAACAGCGTTGCAATAGTTAGCAATAGTTTGGTGAGATACTTTAACGTTATGAACATCGTACATCAAAGCGGCAGTTTTGCGAAGGGGTAGACCGTAGTTGATATGATAGGTCAGGATTAGCCCCAAAACATGGTGCGAAGCAGTAATGTTAGGCAAATCAACAATAGGCACATAGTTGTTGTCTCTGGAGAGAGGTGTGAAATCGAAGTGAAATTTCCGATAAATAAACCGCAGCTTGAAAGTGTGCGGCGACTTCTTATAAAGCGCCTTTTGCTCAGGTGTCATGGCGGACAATTTTTTCTTGCGGTATGAGCAGTCAGTGTTGTTGCAGCGATAAATATCAAAGGTTTTGCGTTTCTTGATAAGTGCCAGCTTGCTATGACAAAAGGGGCAATAGGGTTCGTCGTCTTTGGAAGGCTTGTGAACGGCGAACTTAGAATTACAGATTTTACACCAATACTCACCGCGCCCACCGTTATTGTCATAAACGTAATCAGATGGCGCACCGCAGTAAGGGCAGACAGCATCGGAGGGAACGGGCACACCGCCCCGGCGTTTGACGGGTTTTAACTCTTTACCGTGTTCACGGTGATAGTTTTCGAGTAGGACGGTGTACTGCCAGATCTGTTTGATGGGCGGCTCGCCAAAAACGGGCAGAGGATCAACGGACAATTTCAGATATTTTTTGTCTGTGGGTTTTTCTGGTTTTGGTTTGAGTTTGTTTCCGAAGGCTAAAAAGCATAGATAAATTATTAATTGGCGCTGCAACTCAATAATGTACAAGAGATGCTTGACTAAAACGTGCATATAACTCGCTCCTTCCTTTTAGTTGGGAGTTTAGCACCTCAATTATGCCTCGTTTCAGGGGGGG
>LFTH01000091.1 GCA_001513365.1 Clostridiales bacterium DTU033
GGCCGCGTTGGCGGCGTTCATTGAGCCGCCGTATTGGATAATGGTATTTTCCGCGGTTTCGCTGTTATATAAACCGGCGATGGTCGAGCGGATAAGGGCGCAGACTTCATTCGCCTGCCCGGCGGTCGCGTTTTTGCCGGTGCCGATTGCCCAGACCGGCTCGTAAGCGATGATTACGCGCCGCATTTCCTCAGCGGACACTCCGCCGAGCGCAATCTTTGTCTGCATTGAGCAGACTTCGGCGGTAACTCCCTGCTCGCGCTGCTCAAGGTATTCCCCGACGCAGACGATTGCGGTCAGCCCGGCGTCCAGAGCCGCGCGCAGCCTCCTGTTGACGGTGATGTCGGTCTCGCCGAAATACTGGCGGCGCTCGCTGTGGCCTATAATGACATATTCTACCTCCATGCTTTTAAGCACGGCGGCTGAAATCTCGCCAGTGAACGCGCCCGATTTTTCCCAGTGGCAGTTTTGGGCGGCGACCTTTATATTGCTGCCCCTGACCGCGTCAAGCGCCGCGGGGATGTCCACAAACGGCACCGCGGTTATCACGTCGCAGGCGGCGTTTGCCACAAGCGGTTTGAGTTGGTTGATTAACTCCACGGTTTCAGCCGGGTTCTTATTCATTTTCCAGTTGCCGGCGATTACGAATTTTCTGCCCATTGTTTTTATCATCCTTTATTTAAGACTGCTTTTATATAAACATAAAAGGCGGCCGCATAACACCGGCAAAAGCCCCGGCCCTTGGCCGGCAGTGCAGCATTTACAAGCGCGGAGCGCCTGTCCTGCCGTATATTATGCAGCAGCCCGGTTAAAGCGGAGGGTTTATTTGTCGTCAAGGTACGCAATTCCGGGGAGCTCAAGCCCTTCGAGGAATTCAAGCGACGCTCCGCCGCCGGTCGAGATGTGGGTCATCTTATCGGCATAACCCAGTTGTTCGACCGCCGCCGCGGAATCCCCGCCGCCGATAATCGATACCGCGCCGCTTTCGGCGATAGCTTTGGCAACGGCTTTGGTGCCTTCCGCAAATCTTTCCATTTCAAACACGCCCATCGGCCCGTTCCAGATTACGGTGCCGGCGCCTTTTACTGCTTCGGCGAACAGCTTCTGGGTCTTTGGCCCGATGTCAAGCCCCATCCAGCCGTCGTCAATGCCGTGCTCGAACAGCTTTACATTTGCGTTGACGTCAAAAGCGTCGGCTGCGACATTGTCCACCGGCAGCAGGAATTTAACCCCTTTTTCCTCGGCTTTGGCGAGTATTTCCTTTGCCAAATCGATTTTATCGGCTTCAAATTTTGAGTCGCCGATTTTCCTGCCGAGGGCAACCTGGAAGGTGTACGCCATCGCGCCGCCGACAATCAGGGAGTCCACCTTGTCCAAAAGGTTTGTGATTACCCCGATTTTATCCGAAACCTTTGCCCCGCCGAGAATCGCGACAAACGGGCGTTTCGGGTTTTCGAGCGCGCCGCCCATCACGGTGATTTCCTTCTTTATCAGATAGCCGCAGACAGCGGGCAGGTAATCAGCGACCCCTGCGGTGGAGGCGTGGGCGCGGTGGGCGGTGCCGAACGCGTCGTTCACGAAAATGTCGGCAAGCTGTGCGAGCGCTTTTGCGAATTCGGGGTCGTTTTTTGTTTCCCCTTTATAAAAGCGGACGTTTTCAAGCAGCATGATTTCGCCGGGTTTTAAGGATTTTGCCATTGCGCGCGCCTCGTCCCCGACGGTGTCGGTGGTGAACTTGACTTCACGGTCAAGAAGTTCCGACAGGCGCCCGGCAACCGGCGCGAGGGTGCATTTCTTTTTGGATTCCTCGTCCTTCGGCCTGCCGAGATGCGAGCAGAGGATTACGGCGGCGCCGTGTTCGGAGAGGTACCTGATAGTGGGCAGCGATTCGCGAATCCGCTTGTCGTCGGCGATAACCCCGTCGGTAAGAGGCACATTAAAGTCGCAGCGCACCAGCACCCGTTTGCCGGAAACGTCAATGTCTTCGATTGTCTTTTTATTAAGGTTTTTCATTTGCAATCCTTCCCCGTTATCATTTGTTTAGCGCAAGTCTTTTCAAGGTTAATATTATTACATATCATCTGATTTTTCAAGTAGAGCAGATAAAAAGTCAGAGTGCTCCAATCCTCGCTATTTTTCGCCCCCCGCTGTGAGTTTGTACGAGAGGGTCATCAGACTGTCGCCCAGGTGGACGTTTTCAACCAGAACGCCGGGGTAGTGGTGCCCGATGTCAAAGTGGCTGAAATTCCAAAACCCGCGTATGTCCAGCGAAATCAGGTATTCCACGATTGAAGCGGCGGCCTCTTTTGGGATACAGAGCACCGCGACTTTTACATTCTGCCTGCGGCAGGTTTCCTCAATCAGTTTTGTCGGCAGAACCTCCATTCCCCGTATCTTCTGGCCTATAATGCTGGGGGAATCGTCGAAAATCGCGACAAGCCTGAACCCTTTTTGCTCAAAATCCATGTGGTTGGCAACCGCCCTGCCGAGGTTGCCGGCTCCAAGGAGGATTGCGGGGGTTAATACGTCAAGGCCGAGAATCCGCCCGATTTCGGCGTACAGCTGCTCCACGACATAGCCGTAACCCTGCTGGCCGAACCCGCCGAAACAGTTTAAATCCTGCCTGATTTGGGAGGCGGTGAGCCCCATCCTCTGGGACAGCTCCTTTGAGGAAATCCGCACCACCCCGTTTTCCTTCAAATCGTACAGGAAACGGTAATACCGAGGCAGGCGGCGGATAACCGACATTGATATTCGTTCAGATTTTGCCATTGCAATCCTTCCTAGCGCTTATGATAATGCCTGTTCCGGCGCGGCAGCAGGTCATTTTGCTTTATTCTTTTCGCGGGTGTAGTTCAGCAGCCCGCCGGCAAGCAGGATTTCGACCTGCCGCCTTGAAAACTGTGAATTAAGCCGGATTGTATCGCCCGTGTCGTTGTTCGCCAGTAAAAGCGGCTGGCCGTTTTCCAGCCTTTCGCGCACACGGGGCAGGGAAAGGCTGTCCCACATTGAAACGCGGTCGTAATCGGCCCCGTCAGCGAAAGTAAGAGGCAGAATGCCGGCGTTAATCAGGTTCGCGGCGTGAATGCGGGCAAACGACTTTGCGATTACCGCCTTTATCCCAAGGTACAGCGGGGCAAGCGCGGCGTGCTCGCGCGAGCTGCCCTGCCCGTAGTTTGAGCCGCCGATTACAATCCCCTTGCCTTCAGCCTTGCAGCGCGCCGGGAATTCGGGGTCCACGCGCACAAAGCAGTACTCCGAAATCGCGGGTATATTGGAGCGCAGAGGCAGGATTTTTGCGCCCGCCGGCATGATATGGTCGGTTGTGATGTTGTCTCCGACTTTGAGAAGGACCTTCGCCTCAATCTCCTCCGGCAGCGGGCCGGTTTTCGGAAAAGGCTTTATATTGGGGCCGCGGATGACTTCGATTTTGTCCATTTCGTCTTTCGGCGCCGGAGGCTCAATCATATTGTCGTTTATCAAAAACCTGTCCGGCAGCTCGATTTTGGGGAACTCGCCCAAGGTTCTGGGGTCGGAGATTATCCCCGTCAGAGCGGAGGCGGCGGCGGTTTCCGGACTGACCAGATAGATTCTGGCGTCCGCGGTGCCCGACCTGCCTTCAAAATTACGGTTGAAGGTGCGCAGCGAAACCCCGCCGGAATTGGGAGACTGCCCCATGCCGATACACGGGCCGCACGCGCTTTCGAGAATACGCGCGCCCGCCGCAATCAAATCGGCGAGGGCGCCGCTTTCGGCAAGCATGGTGAAAACCTGCTTTGAGCCGGGGGAAATCGAAAGGCTGACGTCGGGGTGGACGGTTTTGCCCTTGAGTATCCTTGCGACCTTCATCAAATCCAGCAGCGAGGAGTTGGTGCAGGAGCCTATGCAGACCTGGTCAACCTTGACGGACTGAAGCTCCGAAACCGGCCTGACGTTGTCGGGGGAGTGAGGGCAGGCCGCCAGCGGCTCAAGCTCCGAAAGGTCGATTTCGATGACCTCGTCGTAGACCGCGTCCGGGTCGGGCAGAAGCTCGACCCAGTCGGTCTCCCGCCCCTGCGCGCGCATGAACTCTCGCGTTATTTCGTCCGACGGGAAAACCGAGGTGGAAGCGCCGAGCTCCGCGCCCATGTTGGCGATTGTGGCGCGTTCGGGAACACTTAAAGTCTTTACGCC
>LFTH01000036.1:0-2267 GCA_001513365.1 Clostridiales bacterium DTU033
GGATAACTCTGTTTTACCAAGACTGCAAACTAATTTGCGCAAAATACTTGACGGTACCTTTTAATTGTGCCATAACTGCTTGATTTTGCGAATTACAGGGGGATATTTGTATATGAGATTGAAACCAAACAGACCCGCAAAAATACTTATATCGTGTGGCGTGTTTTTGGTTGTGGTGCAGTTGCTTGCGCTCTTGGGTGGGATTATATCGGATGAACCGTTTTTTTAGTACAATTGTTAAACTTACGCCATATAACGCTATTGTATATCTCGTTACATTCTTTTTTATTGGGATTGTTGGAGCAGTGTTAATAGCAATCGGTGTATCAAAAAAGAATAAAGGTAAGTGAAAGCAATATAACAAGAGCAAAACAACTACCCGCCGGTAGCTGGCGCATTGAGGCGCAGGCCGCGCTTTATCAATTCCGCCTTTCCTGCTGCGGGGTGAGATTGAATTTCTTTTTATATAACCTGTAAAACGCTGAGTAATCCTTAAACCCGCATGCCTGGCAGACTTCAAAGGCAGGCTTTCCCGACCTTATCATCTGCCGCGCCGCCATCATTCTTTTAATCAGCACATAATTCCAGATGGTGGAGCCGGTCGCTTTTTTGAAAATCCGGTTGAGATGGGGTTTACTGATGAGAAAATACCGGGACAGGCTGTCAAGCGAAAGCTCGGCCGACATCAGGTTGTAGTTTATATAATCTACTAGTTCCCTTGAAATATCGTGATACTGGCTTTCTTCCTTTTCGCCCTGCCTTGCGCCAAACGCCGCCCGTACTTCGATAAGAACCGGAAACAAATGCGACGTTATGGACAGCCTGCGGCTGTACTCGTCTCCGCTATCCGTTTTCATCGCGTTAAGGCATTCCAGAACAAACCCGCTTTTAAAGGACGACCGCTGGTAATAATTCCACTGCCCGAGCGGCCGTTTCTCAAAAGGCAGGAGCAGTTCCCCTTTCGGGTCGGCCTGCTCTATGATTTTTTTGGAGAAATGCACCGCAATCCGCTCATATACGCAGTCGGGCTGCATCTGAACCTTGTGGGTCTCGCTCGGCCTCATCAGCATCATGCCGCCCGGCTCTATCGTATATTCGCTGCCCTCGACTATGTACCTGCCAACGCCCGACAATAAATACAGTATCTCGCACATATCGTGGGCGTGCATTGAAAAATCATCAGGCCGGGGGTTTGGGGTTATAGTGTGGTGGTAAAAAACCAAATCGTCCTTATATACATAAATACTGCCCATAATTGCACCTCAAAACCAATCTCAATCTAAATCTATCACATAATGTTCATATTTACAATCTTTACTGTTCAGATAAACAATTGATTTGCATAAATAATGATAATATAATGCCAGTAAGGCAGGAAAAAACTGCCCTGCTGGCATTTTGCTGAAAGCAAAAAAAATAAATATTGCGGGAGGTAAAGCGGTGAAGCTAACATTCAGGTGGTACGGCGACAGCGACCCTGTAATACTCGATAAAATCAGGCAGATTCCGGCAGTGGAAGGGATTGTATCCGCCGTTTATGATGTCCCCGCCGGGGAGGTTTGGAGCCGGGAAAGCATTGCGGCGCTTAAATCCAAGGCAAATGCCGCCGGCCTGACTTTCGAGGTGGTGGAAAGCGTTCCGGTACACGAAGATATCAAGCTCGGCGCTTCAAACGCGAAAAAGCTGATTGAGAATTACTGCGAAAATATCCGCAGGCTTGGCGAGGCCGGCGTAAAAGTGATATGCTACAACTTTATGCCGGTGTTCGACTGGCTGCGCAGCGAGCTTGAGCGCCAAAATCCGGACGGCTCGAATTCGCTCTCATACGACGAGAAAGCCATCCAGTCAATGAACCCGCTGACCAGCGATTTTTCGCTGCCCGGCTGGGATGAAAGTTACACAAAAGAGCAGATGAAGGACCTGCTCAGCCAGTACAGCGAAGTGGACGAGGAACAGCTTTGGGAAAACCTGCGCGCGTTTTTGGAAGCGATTATTCCGGTGGCCGAGGAAAGCGGCGTGAAGATGGCAATTCACCCCGACGACCCGCCGTGGGGACTGTTCGGGCTACCGCGGATAATCACAAATCAGGAAAACCTTGAGCGTTTTCTCAAGCTGTATGACAGTCCAGCCAACGGGCTGACCTTCTGCGTCGGCTCGCTCGGAGCCAGCCCCGACAACGATTTGCCCGCGATGATACGCCGTTTCGGCGGACGCATTCATTTTGCACATCTGCGCAATATCAAATGGACGGGGGACAAATCTTTTGT
>LFTH01000036.1:2318-5236 GCA_001513365.1 Clostridiales bacterium DTU033
GGATATGTCCGCCCCGACCACGGCAGGATGATTTGGGGGGAAACCGGGCGGTACGGCTACGGGCTTTATGACCGCGCGCTCGGCGCGACATATATCGCAGGCCTGTTCGAGGCCGTGGAAAAAGCGAAATCAGCCGGCTGCTGATACTGCGACGAAAGGATTGGGTCAGAATGAATAGAACAGTTGTCATCACAGGCGCGGGCGGGGTGCTCTGCTCCGCTTTCTCAAAGGCGATGGCGGAAAAGGGGTACCGGGTCGCGCTGCTGGATTTAAACGAGGAGGCCGCCAGAGCGGTGGAAAGGGAAATCTCCCTTTCCGGCGGCACCGCCAGAGCGTACAAATGCGACGTGCTCGACAGGGAAAACCTTGAACAAGTGCGCGTCCGGGTTAACGAGGAGCTCGGCAAATGCAGTATATTAATCAACGGCGCAGGCGGGAATAACCCCAAATGCACCACCGCGCACGAAATCTTTGAAGACGGCGACGAAATCAGGGAAGATATACTCACCTTTTTCAATCTCGATAAAAGCGGGTTCGACTTTGTATTCAGCCTGAACCTTATGGGCACTCTGCTGCCTACTCAGGTTTTTGCAAAGGACATGCTCAATCAGGAAGGCTGTTCGATTATCAATATTTCGTCAATGAACGCCTTTCGTCCGCTTACCAGAATTCCGGCATACAGCGCGGCAAAGGCGGCGGTTTCCAATTTTACACAGTGGCTGGCCGTCCATTTTGCCAATAAAGGAATTCGCGTCAACGCGATTGCACCCGGGTTTTTTGTAACCCATCAAAACCGCTCACTGCTGTTTGATGAAAACAACAACCCCACACCGCGCGCTCAAAAAATACTGCGCGCCACCCCTATGGGCAGGTTCGGCGAACAGAATGAGCTTATCGGCACCCTTTTATGGCTTACTGACAGCAGCGCGTCGGGCTTTGTTACCGGCGTTGTGGTGCCGGTGGACGGCGGGTTTTCGGCATATTCCGGCGTTTAGCCGCCAAAAGTGATTGGAGGGATAGCATTGGATAAATTCAGGCTGTGCGCGTTTGCCGACGAGGCAGGTGCGGATATAAACGAGCAGATAAAGGCGCTGAAGGAAAACGGCATTTCCCTTTTGGAAGTCCGCGGGGTCGGGGACAAAAATATCTCGCAGTTCACCCTTACACAGGCTTTGGAATTGAAAAACAGACTGGAGGAAAGCGGGATAGCCGTGTGGTCAATCGGCTCCCCGATTGGCAAAATCGGCATTGAAGACGACTTTGCGCCCCATCTTGACTTGTTCAAACATATACTTGAGATTGCCCATATGGTAAAAGCAGACTGTATCAGGCTGTTCAGCTTTTTTATTCCGAAAGGCAAAAGCCCTGATGACTATAAAGGCGAGGTTATCGAAAGGCTGTCAGAATTCTGCGAAGCCGCAAAAGGGAGCGGGGTTGCGCTCTGCCACGAGAACGAAAAAGGTATTTACGGCGACACCGCCGCCCGTTGCCTTGAAATCCACCGGCAACTGCCCGGTTTGAGCGCGGTTTTCGACCCCGCCAACCTTATACAGTGCGGGCAGGATACCCTGAAGGCTTGGGACATCCTCTCGCCCTATGTAAAATATCTTCATATCAAAGACGCCAGAACCGACGGAACTGTTGTGCCTGCCGGAAGCGGAGCAGGGCATATACCCAGAATACTGGAAAAATTCAAATCACAGGGCGGAGGAGTTTTGACGCTGGAGCCGCACTTGAAGGTCTTTTCAGGGCTTGACAAGCTCGAACAGGGGCATGAACGCAGTGCCATTGACCCGGACGCTTTTCCCTCGCAAAGGGCGGCTTTTGACGCGGCGGTTTCGGCACTGAAAAATATTATACAAGGGATGTGAGCCAATGGAAATCGGAGCCCAGCTTTTCACCGTTCGGGATTACGCTAAAACGCTTGACGACTTTGCGAAAACCCTTGAAAAAATCGCGAAAATAGGTTACCGTGTAGTACAGGTGTCGGGCACCTGCCGCTATGAGCCGCAGTGGCTGAAGGAACAGCTGGACAGGCTTGGCTTGAAATGCGCTATCACCCATTACGATGTCGACCGGATTGCGGACGACACCGACAGGGTGGTGGAGGAACACAGGCTGTTCGACTGCAAATACATAGGAATCGGCAGTATGAAAAACGGCCTGAGAAACGGCATGGATGATTACAATGAATTTTTAAGGCTGTACAAGCCTGCCGGGAAACGCATTTCGGAACTCGGCTGCAAGCTGATGTACCACAACCACGCCTTTGAGTTCGCACGCCCCGCCAAAGGCGAGCCTGTATATCTTGAAAAGCTGGCCGCCGACTTTACGCTAGAAGAAATGGGTTTTACTCTGGACACCTATTGGATTCAGGCGGGCGGGGGAAACCCGGCGCAGTGGATAAAAAAGCTTTCCGGCCGCGTCCAATGCGTCCATCTGAAGGATATGGCTGTTGTAAACAATCAGGCCCGCATGGCTCCGGTTTACGAGGGCAACATTGATTTTGACTCCATCCTCGAAGCGTGCGAGGCGGCGGGCACTGAATACCTGCTCGTGGAGCAGGATGACTGCTATGGCGAGGACCCGTTCGAGTGTTTGAGGGTAAGCTACCAAAACCTTAAAGCCAGAGGGCTGTGAGGAAAGGGGCCTGACAAAAATGGAAAAAATTCGTTTGGGTATAATCGGTATAGGCAACATGGGCACCGCTCATATCAACAACATATTAAGCGGGAAATGCCCTGAAATCGAGGTTGCGGCGGTCGCGGACATAGACCCGGCACGCCTTAAATGGGCGGAGGAGAATTTGCCGAAAAGCGTCGGAATATTCGATGACGCCGAGGCGATGCTGGACAGCGGGCTGATAGATTCCGCCCTGATAGCCGTACCGCATTACGACCATCCGAGATACGCCATCG